>CADCCH010000030.1 GCA_902799875.1 uncultured Bacteroidales bacterium
CAAGCCCGATTCATCGCCCAAGCCGCCCGTGGCAGCCTCGTAGTCGCCCACCTCTTTGCCTTGGTACATCTGCGTATAATCCCAGCGCGCAAAAGGCAGATCTTCGCAAAAGGCATTGGTCAGAATAGGTGAGATAGGTAACCATTGGATAGAATGCATCCAAACGGGGTCACCCGAGAACCAGGTCCACCAACCTACTCCCTGCATCGTCAAGTTACAGCAATAAGGATGGTTGTATTTGGTAAAATCGATATTACGCCGTTGGCGGTCAAACCAATACTCCGATGTAGCACGTGTCTCAAGCGTATAACCCATGATACCGGCTTCGAGCATATCTTGGTCCTGCAAAGCCGCACCGAGCAACCATACACCACCCCATCCTTGGATGGCTTCCGAGGTCGACTCCTGTCCGTTACCGTTACCGCCGTTACCTAAACCTCCGGCAAACGAATGACCGCAATAGGGGTCGAGGGTACGGAACCAGGGTTCGTCTGCCGAACGTTGCCAGTTGGCATAATCCCGTGCCACCTCGCGCGCCATCGCACCGTACTGCTGACGGAAATCGTCATCCAGCATACAGAGCAAGGCCGATGAGTAGATGAAATAACCGTAATGAAAATGATGGTCATTGAAGGTATCGGAGTCATACGACGGATCCATACCTATGAGGGCACCCCAACGCGGATAACGGGCGAAATAATACCGCTCTTCACCGGGCATATAGGTGTACCAGTCGATGAGCACCTCTTTGAGTCGCTGCTTGGCCATACGGAAAGTAGCGGTATCGCCCATCTGCAAGGCAAAGGTCATATAATGCGCCATCTGGGTCAGACCCTTACCACCCCAATAGGTGTCCCCACCAAACGAACCACGCTTGGCGTAATCCGCATTCAGTTCCGTCATGCGGGTCACCGAGAAATCCTCTTTCCATTCCATCGGAGCCGGGAAATACGGCAGAAAACCGTGCACCGGATAGGTAAAAGTAAAGTCATTGCCTTCCGCCAAACGCATCTGACCACGGGGGGTCAAATAGTGGAAAGTGGAAAGTGGAAAGTTGAAAGACGCATAATAATGATGCGGCAAGAAGCCCATCAGCACCGATTGATCCACATGAAAAGTGGTTGAGAGCGAAGATGTGCTCGCATCGTAGTGGTAAGTCATGGTCGTCTTCCGCGGGATACGAAATGCGTACGGCGCAACCGTAGACGCATCCAATCCGTCCGTTAACAACGCCACGCTCATTTGACCGTCCTGTTCAAAAACCGCATACTTGGCCGCATCGGGATTGGAAACCGTCATCGTTATACCGGAGGCCTCCAACCACACGATAGGGGAGCCGTGCATACAAGTAACGCGCACCCAGTCCTCTTCATGCCGCACGATGAATGACATCATGAAATCCGACCAACTGTCCACAAGACACTCCATCTTCGGATTGGGTTTGGTAGCATGCTCAGGGGTCAGATTGATATGCAAGGGAGTGTCCCACTTTACTTCGCAACCTGTCGGCTCCCAATGATCGGGATAACCGATATCGATACCGTTATCGGTAGCTTCCACCCATCCCGGGTACATCCATATCTTACCGGTCCAATCGTTCACCAAGGCATAGGTCCACCAATCATTGGTTGGTAAGGCCATCGTGCCCTGACGGCTACCGTTGGCCGTGCCGAGACGCGCGAGCAACGAATCCGGCAGAGAGAGCGTACGGTGCTCCATCTGATAAGCCTGACACCCGCCATGATCGGCTGTCCGGCTCTTACTTAACGGCACATACGAGGCATACGAACCGGAACCGACGGACACAGGACTCTGTGCCCACAACGCAATACTGACTAATAAACTTAACGAGATACCGAGATACCGGGATACCGAACTTACGAGTTTCATAAATTATAACTTCACAATAATCGTCTCTACACTATTAGCCGGCATATCAATCGTAGCCACATACTCACCAATCTGCAACGGGAAAGTGGTTGCTTTACCGGTATTGAGGATATTGACGGCGATCGATCCATCCTGTTTGGCTACCGCACACACATGCAACGGCAACCCTTCACCGTTCACCCGTTCACCGTTCACCTTTATCACCGTATCTCCCGGTCGCATGGAACGGCTGAACTGCTTGAGCACATAGTAATAGGGCGTGAAATAGAGGATATCGTTTTGATAATCGACCATCAACATCGCACCGCAGTGATTGAACACGTGCGTCGGTCCGCCAATTGAATCCAGTACAGCGTTCCAATCGATATAACCGGTTAACCAATGGTTCAAACCGTCGATGATATAGGTAGCGTAGCGATGCGTAACGGCATATTTGGGATGCCATTTCGGCCACCAGGGGGTCGAATACGCCCAATCTGTCGCATTAGCATGCCACCAGAAGCTGTCGTTATTGAACCAGCAACACTCTTTGTATCCCTCGTAGTCACTCACGCCGGGCCAACCGTCCCGACCGAGATTATCCACACAACCTTCAGTATGGATCAATCGTTTGTCCGGATGAGCGGCATGCAGTGAATCCAGCACTTCCGGGAAACAACTGATAGTCGAACCGTACCAATGCAGCGCGGTACCGTCCGTGTAGCGGTTTGCCAACGAGTCACCGAAGATAGCAGCCGTATAAGGAGCGGCTTCAAAGGTATTTTGGTCAAAGCCTAAGATCTTCACATCCTCAAATCCGTTCTGCTGCAACTGCGGTCCCAGATAGCGACCGATCAACTCCGCTTCCACAGTCGGCGACAGATGCATCGACTCCCAAGAACCGTCGTTACCCATCGGTTCATTCTCCGGTGTGATGGCCCAGAAAACAATCCCGGATGCACGATACGCCTCCAGGTACTTGATGTAATAGCGCGCAAACGCATCGTAATATTCCGGTAATAACGCGCCACCGTACCGTTTCTCCTTGTCAAAGAACTGTTTGTTGTCTTTCATCCATGCCGGTGCTGTCCAGGGCGAAGCCACCAGATGCCATTTGCTATCTTTTTGACCGGCTTTGATCTCCGCTATCTCGTGCAGACACTGCCACATATCGTATTGCTCGTCTTGCACCTGCGGATACTCCTCTTTGGAGAAACCATCCTGATGCACGGCCATCGAGAAAGACTCCAGCGCTATATCTCCGTCCGCGTCATCAAACGAGTAATGCCCTTTGAGTGCAAAGTCCGACGAGCCCACTACGGTACGACTTGCACTGAAATTAGCTCCGTCCTCTCCGTACATCTCTTTGAGCACCGCATGCCGCTGTTCGGGACTCAGACAAGCCAACACAAACACAGACGACTCCGTGATCGAGTTGCCGAAACCGTCAATGGTCTGCCGTGGTTCATCCGGGTTCACTACGATAGCACCGTCCACAACACCTTTATGAAAGACTACTGCCTCTTTCTCGGCACACTTGTCTCCGGCTTCCGAAGTAAGCCATACATGACTCGACGGCACGTTGGCCGTACATGCGGTCAGCGCACAAAGTGCGAATAAAATCACTTTACGCATAGTTGCAATTCTAAATTATTGATTTGTCCGTCGCGGGCAAAGATATGAGCGCTCTGCTCTTTGGTTAACGTCGCTTTGGCATTATTCAGATAAGCAATTTGCGGTTCTCCCTCTATCTTGAGACGATAAGTAATATGGGTACCGCAATAATCAAATTGAAGGGTGTCTCCTATAAAATCTTTGGGGATGATGACCTTCGGACTGAATGTAATCTGTCCATCCTGAACGGATACACCTAACTCAAACCAACGGCTGATGATATCTTCCTTCACCTGACCGGTCATACCGGGTTGTTGTACACCTGCCATGGACGGAGTATGCGAATAGGGATCGAAGGGGAACGCACCGTATTCGTCCGGACGCTTGTGCGAACCGATACCTTCGCGGATGGTTATATAATGCGTTAACAGACGAGGAGTAGCCGGGTTCTCCAGCTCCGTCCGTTGCAGCACCTCTCCTACCGCCAGCAGCAGTTTGGATACCATATGCCAGTAGATACAACCAAGCCCTTCGTACTTATAGAACGTACCGCTTCGACCGGTGAAGGCATGATGATTGAATACCTGTTCGTACAAGTCTTTCAGGTCTTCCGGCAACTCATTGGCATTGCGGAACTTGGCATCGAAATGGATACCGCCGTCACGATCTTGCTTGAGGATCGATCCCAGATATTTCTGAACCACCGGCAGCGATTTGGCTTCGTCAGGCAGGTTATTCAGTTCCAGGAAAGTCTTGCGGCGTCTATTTGGGTAAAGCATGTACGAGCGCTGGTCTTCGCGATAGAGTTCCGACGCATGCATCGCATCCAGCAAGTCCGCCGACTGTTCGGGACTCAACAATCCCGACGTCAGTACAGCCACCTGACCTTCCAACATCGGATAGAGATGAGAGATCTCGATATCGTGGTCCGTGAATCGGATCAGGTTATAGGCCTCATACATGCCGTCCTCGCGTTTGTTCGCACGGATGGACTCGTCGATCTTATGTAACGTAGCGGTACAGAAATCCTGCAGTTCCTCCAATGCCATCGTCTGCATCTGTCCGCTAAGGCCGTTATATACTTTCGTCCGGTATTGCTCACCCGCCGTGCCGACGATGTCAGTGAACTGCCGGGCGTTGCCATTCGGGTAGGCATGACGGATAGCGCGCAGGAAATCCAAGGTCTCCGTAGCAATCTGTATATCGGTCTGAACGAGCGTCTGCAGGAAAGTCACATAGCGGCGCATGTAACACAGCGTCACCATCGATGCACCGTAACCCACCAACGCATTGTTCGCATCGTTCCATTCGGGACGGAGGGTATTCATCCATATACCGGCGTTGGGCACAAAGTTCGATAACTTGGTCAACAGCGTGATCAGCAGTTTGTCTGCCATCGTCGTGAGCGGTTGAGGAGTCGGATTGCCCGCCTGAATACGCTTGTGCTCTTCATCGTCAAAACGGATACTGTTCTTGGGGTCTGCCACAATCTCCGCATACGATTTCAACCGATACGGTACGTTCGCAAACGAGTACTGACGGGCATGTAACAAAGCGCGCAGTTTCTCCGGATCGTGCTTGTAACTAATCTCCAATAGCCGCAGCAGATAGATGATCTGATGATCTCCCCAGTAGCCGATGTTGGACCATGGGTTTTCGGGTTCGATCACTTCGTAGTCAATACCTTCGTTGGAGATACGGTAAGGGTTATATCCGTCCGCGGTTGTCGCATTGAGGAACTTCGCAATGATATGATTCGTGTACAACGGATAGGAATACGAGAGGGCTTCCCAGTTCTGGAAGATATCCCGCCAGTTCCCCTGGTAACCTACCACCGGATTGCCGTTTTCGTCCTGCACATGGATATTGAACAGGTTCCATGGCCGCGAAGGATCACCGTGCCGACGACCGAAAGTCAGCGGTAGGTCTTCCGTATCGGACTGAGGCGGATAATTGAGATAATACCCGCCGCGCATCGTATTGAACAATACGTTCGCAAAATGCCGGGCATCATTCGCCTCATCGCCGGTTAACTGAATACCGTCGTTCTTATGCACAATACGAATCAAGGCATCGGTCGATTCGCGCATCGCCTTTTCGATGGCTTTGATCGCACGCTTGGGGGTAGCGATAAAATGCATCAGCTCGTGCACCGCTACCGCATCTTTGCTGACATCCAGCACGTTGTACCAGGTCTGCGACGATAAAGGTGGAAGGTGGAAGGTTGAACGGGCCACATACGCCCCACGCACGCCTTTGGACTCTGTTTGCGAATAATCAGCTCGCGGTAAACCAAGCGCATACACCGTGTTACAGGTCAGGGACTCCGAGGGTTCAGCCCGATCGACCAGGATCGCCTCCATACGGAAGAGGGCCAGCGAAGTACCGGGTACAAGTTCGGTCTTCTTATAACCGTCCACCAGCGTAGAGAACTCATTCTGCGTCTTACGCTCCACACCTGCCGGTAGCACATTCTGCAGCTTATCGGTCAGACGGATACGGACGGGTTCTTTGCTTAGGTTCTCCAGCGTTGCCCGACGCACCCAACCGTGTTTACCGGCCGGTGCCCAGAGATAAGAGAAACGCAGACCCAGCGTGTGATTCTCTTCGCAGAAAACAATCTGGTTACCCACCGTCGATTTGGCTATCTTTCGGGAGATCTTGTATACCGGTTGCTGATGATTGCTAAAGGGAATCCAGTTGTTGATAATCGTACGCGGACCGGTGAACTCATAACTCTCCGTGATCTTATCGTCCGTATAATAGGGGAACAACGCCTCACCCGGACTGCGACGACCGCAGGTCAAACCGCCGGTAGAGGACAAATACATCCATAAATCCGTATCTGACGCCAGGGAGATAAAGAACGGTTTCATCTGATCGTAGTTAGCGATCTCATAGAAATGTTCCCCGTTAATCCAAATAAATTGACCTTTCACTTTTTTCATAACTATCATCCATTCATTCTTCTCTCATCCAACTCGTTTTTCATCTGTGCCATAGTCGCATTATCGAGGTTATAGAATGCCATCACGATCGCACAGGATGCATACAGCACACCCGGGATCACGCTCACTAACAACCTTATACCCATCATCGCCGTATCCGATTGGAACTCGGCGTTCGCGATAAAATGCGTAATAGATAGTATCCATCCCGCAGCCGCAGCACCGATTGCCCAGCCTAACTTCTGCGCTAATACCGAAGCCGAGAAACAGAGACCGGTTGTACGGCGGTTGAATTTCCACTCGCCGTAATCCGCTACGTCCGCTAACATCGTCCACAGCAACGGTACCGCCGGTGCATAGGCCATCTTCGCTAAGATATTGAACGTATATACCAACGGCAGGTTATCGCCCGCCACAAAAATCAACGCAAAAAAAACACCCGACACGATGGAGGACATAATATACACCATCTTGTTACCGAACTTCTTCGCCAGCGGTTTGGAGGCCGGTAGGGCAACAATCAACGCTACCGTACCCAGCACATTGAACAGCTGTACGTTCTCCGCATCGTGGATATAGTATTTGAAATAATACGCAATAGCGGCATTCTGCATCGCGAACATGATGAACGAGACGATACCTACGCAGGTCAGCACGATCCATGCTTTGTTCATGAACAGGTACTTGAAGTCCTTGAGCACATTGTTATCCTGCTTCTCCGGTTGGGGCACACGCTCTTTGGTGGTACCGAACGCGATGAGGAAGAACGCGATACTCAGGATACCAAACAAGCCTACCGTATATTGGTATCCCTGCGCCTGGTTCACGACTCCTTCGTTACCGATCGCTCCGAGCCATTTGACCAGATACAAGGCCGCACCGGTCACGATGAACTGGCCGATATAGGCGGCAATAAAACGATAAGTATTCAGTCCTGCCCGTTCGTTACTGTCATCCATCATCACGGCGCTCAAGGAGCTGTACGGCAGGTTGACAAACGCATAGGCTGTACGGAGCAGCAGACAGGTGATCAAGGCATACGCGAACTTACCGTTCAGACCGAACTCCGGAGTCGTAAACGCCAGTACCGCCAAGATCGCGTAAGGCACCGAACCGAACAACAAGTAGGGACGGAACTTACCCCAACGGCTGTTCGTACGGTCGGAGATAATACCCACAATCGGATCCATGATGGCATCCCAGATAGAGCCGACAAACATGATCACACCTGCCAACGCCGGACTCAAACCGTAGATGTCGGTGTAGAAAATCAACAACCAAAAGCCCACCAGGTCCCACACGAAATGCGACGCGGTGTCACCGAGACTGTAACCCAGTTTTTCTCGAATAGAAAGTTTCATATCAATTGTGCTTATAAACGCGAATATAATCGACAAACATCTTCACCGGCGTGCCGTCTTCGGGCAGAGCCGTTACCTTCAGGAACGAAGGATCATCAGCCGTGATGATTTCCGGATATTTCTCTGCCGCCGGCATATTGGGGAAGAACCCACCTACCGACAAGTTCAACACCAGATAGAACGGATGATTGAAGTAATGGCCCGGTTCGTTCACTTCCTTACCCCGCAGCGAGAGTTGGAAATACGGCTCGGCTATCGTATCCAGGTACATCGCAATCGAGTCTTCACTCCACTCCAGCGTGTAGATATGGAAATCCCCCTGCACCGGATAGTGAGCCATATAGAACTGACCGAAATTGGGATAGGCGCCGTTGTTAAACGACTCGCCCCAATGGCATGCACCGTTGAAGAACCGGTCTTGCGTACCCGCTTCGATACCACTATGATGTCCCATCTCGCAAATGTCAATCTCCCCGCATTTGGGCCAAACGACACGACCTTCTGCTGCCAATTGCGCGGCACGTTTGTCTATATCATCGTTATCGCCGAGGTTTGTAGCAAGGTTATTTCCTAACATCCAGAATGCCGGCCAGAGTCCGTCGGCGGTATAGGGAAATGCGATACGTGCTTCTACCTTACCGTACTCAACGGTCACCTTATCCTGCGTGTTCAGACGCGCAGAAGTACAGGGACGATTACCGTAGTCTTCACGTTGGGCATTGAGTACCAGACACGACTCACCCGTTACCGGATGACGCTCGATAGTCACGTTCTTCGGCGCATAGTACTGCAACTCCGCATTACCGCCACCCCGTGCGTTGTCCTCCACGTTCCAATAGGCGGCATTCAATACCTCGCCATCAAACTCATCGCTCCAAACGAGTTGCCATTCGGGCTTCATGCACGATGTCAGCGAAAGCGCTGCACAGATTAAGACATAAAAACCTTTCATTCTTTCACTCCTTCATTCATTCAACCTTTATTCCGGTTATCGTATAGAGTTGATCACCGCGACGGATCAGCAGTTGACCGTCACGCAGAATCTTAATTTCAAATCCCTCATCGCTAATCGTTCCTACTCCCTGCGGTTCGCCCGGTGCTTCAATGTCGTCCGAAGGCGTCGGGCAACTGAACGACTCATTCGCATCGCCACGCTGGTAGATACGGATCCAATCGATATACATCTTCTTCGAACCATTCGCCAATGCGGAGATGTTATTCACATTGTAGATACCGGGGAAATTACCGCCTACCGCCAGGTTGGCGATGAGAAAGTTCGGTTGACCGAATATTACACTGCGGTCATAGTTCGGATCGCTATTGGGTTCCAAGTTCTGCTGGAAATAAGGTTCTGTCACATCGTCCATATACATCGCTATCGAAGTCGGGGTCCAGATCATCGAAACGATATGGAAGGTATCTTCCACGGAATACGGCCAGGTTACCGAATTGGCTTCACTCCATACTTGATCCCAACGAGCCCCCACATGCATCGCGCCATTGAAATAGCGATCCTGCGTGCCTGCGTTGAAGGCATTCTGGTGTCCTAACTCAATAATATCCGTCTCACCGCAACGCGGCCAACCGACTTGATCGAAGTTGTTTCCCATCTGCCAGAACGCCGGCCATAGACCGTTGGCAGTATTGGGGAACTTGATGCGTGCCGCGATCTTACCATAGGTATAGGTCATTTTGTTTTTTGTATTCACGCGTCCGGAGGTACAGTTCTTACCGCTGTAATCCTCTTTGGTAGCCGTCAGGATGAGACATTGCTTACCCGTCGTCGGCTCTACACCGACCGACACGCCTTTCTCGCAGTAATACTGCAATTCGTTATTGCCTCCGCCGTCGCCGTTGACCTCCACGTTCCATACCTGGCGATCCAATGCTGCGTCCGTAAAATCCTCATTCCAAACAAGTTGGTAAGTCTCTGCCATGCTCATTACGGCAAGGACCATCATAAATAAAAGAGAGTAAAGTTTTTGCATATTATTGGATTTTAAATTGTACTAAATTAAAGGCCCCTGCGCCTACTTCGATTCGCATCGTATGCTTACCCGGAGCAACAGTAAGCTTAGCTTCCGCATAAGAGAACTCACCCATGTCACCTGTCTTAGGCATATCCACGACGGTGGCTATTTGTCCATCCACATACACCAAAGCGGTAGCATCTCTTACTCCAGAATACCTCAACTCAATGGTTTGGGCATTATTCGGAGCCACTACCTGATAATCCAACCATTCTTGCTCACGAAGAATATAGACCATCATCCGTTGTTCTTGTTCCGAATAACGTATCTGTATTGCGTTGTTGGCCATATTTACATATTCAATAGCCGCCACACCTTCTTTGGCATCCAACCAGACGGTAGTATCCTGCGATGATAACGCGCAGTATATTTTTCCGGCGTGTGTAAGTTCAGAAGGAGAAGTATGCGTCAGCAATTGCATATAGGGTGCCGAATCTACCTTCCCGTTAGAACGAGGTATAAACCAGGCATATTTCTCCACCAGTTCGCATTGTTCCAGGAAATTGACCGCTGAGCACATATACGTCATTTGCGCTTCTGCATCTCCGGGAACCGGATCCCATGCACAAAATTCGGTCAGCCATACAGGCTTATTATACTTCTCAAATTTATAGATAAAATTTTTCAATGCTTCGGGCGAAGACATATAACAATGCACGGCTATCGCCACCACATCATCCACCGAAACGCCATCACAGGCGAAAAACTCATCTAACCACTTCACCGGATCATGATACCCTTCCAATGTACCATAATTCATAGCAGGCGATACCAAAAGCAGATTATGCGCCGCAGCAAATTCTTTCAGTTGCGGCCAATGCTCTGCAGCACGTTGCGGGGTCATGTTCGCCTGATCCTTCAGGTTCGGCTCATTAAAAGCCAACAAGTATTTACTCTTAGGGTGATTAGCCGTATAATCCTCAATACGCGAGGTATTATAACCCGCGCTCCATGCCATAGGATAATAAACAACCGAGTCCAACGCAAACCAGGTATCCACGGCATCACTCCCGGGCGCATTCCCCCAGTTGTAGTACCAACTGATGTATGGAGAGAGCAACATCGCATCGTCTGTACGTACAAAATTGAACGCTACACCGCGTTTAACGCTGCGATGCATCTGCTTATCTCCTTTCTGTTCTACAATCTCCGGCTCAGTCTGCTTAGTGCATCCCAAAAGAACGAGGAGCATTAGAGCTATTATTCCTGTTCTTCCCGTTGCCATACTTTTACCCAATCCACTTTCATTAGAACTTCACCTTGATCAAACATCGAATCGTCTATACTTCCACCCATCGTACCACCAATAGCCAAATTGAGAATGATATAATGCGGTTCATTGAAAGGCCAGTACATTTTTTGATTTACCGTAGCTATATTCTCTCGCACCACCGCATACTCTACATCATCCACATAGAAATGGATCGCATCGCATCCGTTTTCTTCCTCCTGAGTCCATTCTACACCATATACATGATAGGCATTCTCCATGCTATAGGGAGCCGTATAACCCGCATGCCAGTTGGTACCCTTTGAGCCGTTTTTATCTTGCGTATGCACCGCAAAAGAAGTAAAATCAGGACGTGAACCGACATGCTCCACGATATCTATCTCGCCGCACATCGGCCACGAGCCTTTGCTACCTAACATCCAGAATGCCGGCCAGGTACCTTTACCGGAAGGGAAGAAAATCCGGGCTTCAATCTTACCATACAGGAACTCTTTTTTGCCGCGCGAATTAATGCGTCCGGAAGTGTACGGCTTATTATTGTAACCGTCATTGCGCAACTGGAATATCAGGTTCCCGTTTTCTACGCGAAGGTTCTCCGGTCTATCCAAATAATACTGCGACTCCTGATTACCACCACCGTTTCCATTCACTTCTACCGTCCACGTATTACGATCTAACTCCGAGCCGTCAAAATCATCCATCCATACCAATTGATAGGCACCCCAATGATGCTTTACGGCTACGTTGACGCTCTTGCTCTCCATCTCAGAAGTCACAACGATCGTCGTTAAACCCGGTGCAACAGCCGTTACCAAACCGTTCTGATCCACCACGGCTATCTTCTCATTCTCAGACGACCATACAAGCGGTGTGCCGTATGTATTCTTAGCCACCAGTTGCTCCTGCTCTCCCTTATCCAGCGACAGCAGATACTTATTCACGGTCAAGGTCTGACCGGAAGTGCCGGATACATATACGGAACAGATGGCTTTCGTATCGCCCACTTGCGCGGTGATGGTAGCAAAGCCCACACCTTCGCCACTCACCACTCCACCAGCTACTTTAGCCACTTCCTCATCGCTGCTACTCCAATTCACCGTTCCGTTCACGGTTGTGGACAACTCCAACATCTGAACATCTCCCACTTTCATCTGAAGCACACTCGGTATCAAGGTGAAAGCTACTGCGTTTTGCTTTTGCTCCTGTTCCTGTTGGCATGCTGTCAAGAAGAACGGAATTAGCATTAAGAATAAAATATTTTTTTTCATATATACGGAAATTTAGGGCAATGGGGGACAACCAAGCCCCCCAAAGCAATCAGTCATTACTTCTTGTAGAAATAAACGGCATCGTAGTTCAGTTGCGCACCGGCAATACCCTGCGACAGGAAGGAGAGGAAATAAGCGGTGGTGCTACCCTCTTCCGCTTTAATCTCCAGACCGGACATAGCCTCTGCAAACTGTGACATAGGCACATTAAACTCATACCAGTAACCGTCACGCTTGAAGTCACCGATCAGGTTAGTTCCACCGTAAACAGTCGATGAACCCACGCAGAAATGACAACCTTTCTCTTGGCCAAAGAAATAGAACTTGTGACCGTAACCGTCCGTAGAACGCATACCGATATGGAAGAAGAACTTATCCGGCTCAGCATTGATAGCATCCACCAAAGCCTGAACGTCTGCAACCGGAGCGTCGTAGCCACCACCGGCCCAGCCACCATTACCTACAACCAAAGCCATGTACTCACCATCTGCATTGTCATAGAAGTTTCTTCCTGTCGGAGTAACATCGTCATAGGTACATGTCGTGGTACCTTCGATAACCCAGTTCCAGAAATGCTTGGTCTGGTCATCTACACCAAAGTCAATAGCAACTTTGCTGCCCATTTTCTCGAGCGTCGTCTCATCTACGAAAACAGGATAATAAGCAGAAGCCTCGATAAGTTGGTACGAAGTCTTACCTTCCTCACCTTGACCTACCTGGATCGAGCAGATAGCACGCTTGTCACCGGCAGTAGCGATGATGGTGGTGTTACCCTCAGCAACAGCAGTTACCAAACCTTTGTCTACCGTAGCAATTGCCGGGTGGAGAGAAGTCCACTCTACAGCCGTGCCGGCAGGTGTTACAGTTGCTGTCAACAGTGCCGATTCACCCTTCTTAAGCACTAAGGAGGATTTGTCCAACGAGATAGTTACATCTTCAGCCGCCGGAGCCTCAGCTTCGTTTTTACCTTTACAGCCGACCATGCTTACTGCTGCCAAAAACAGAGCAGCAAAGAACAATTTGTTTGCTTTCATAATTTTGTTCATTAAAATTTGTTAGTAAAAAGATTTGTTAATTAATATCCAGGATTCTGATCCATTGGGTTCAATTCTATTTCTTCTGCCGGAATCGGGAACAGCTCATGCGTACCGGCTTTGAAAGTAGCCATGTGCTGTTTAGCCAGTTCGGTCTCCGTAGCCGGATAACCGGTATTCATATACGTATCCAGTCCGTTGTTTCCGAACCAGCGCACGAGATCAAACCAGCGGTGTCCCTCCATGGCCAGTTCCACACGACGTTCGTGACGGATGGCATCCAGCAGATCATTACCGGATTTCGGCGTCGAAGTCGTATAGGTATATCCGGGGTAAGTAGCCATCGCACGTGCCGTACGCACTTCATTGAGGTCATTCGTAGCCGTACTTACATCTCCAGCCATTGCCGCCGCCTCCGCATGCATAAGTAACACATCAGCATAGCGTATCTGTTTGTTATTAAGCGGTCCACGGGAATGGTGTTTTAACTCATGCCCGTACCAACCGTACTTGTTATTCAAATTACGGTTACCCAAATATACCTCTTCGCTGGCATCAGAGGCATCATCCATCTGGTCGTCGCGCGGTACGAGGATTGCTTCGTCTCTACGTAAGGAATCAGCTGCTTCGAACTCATCATACAAGCTCTTGGTCGGACGGTTAAAGCCCCAACCGGCATCGCCTAATGTAAGGCTCTGCTGCGTAGAACGCGAGCGGACAAGACGCTGTGTAAAAGAACCGGCCGTAAAACCGTTTCCTTGTCCGAAATCACCCCAAGGCACAGCCGCGTATTGGATTTCAAAAACCGACTCCGGTCCGTTCTCTCCCTCTACCGTAAAATTATCATGATATACGGCATTCAGCACATAGGTATCGTTGGTGATGATACTGTCGCCCCAAGCTTTGGCAGCACGCAAATGGTCTGACGCGTTCGATTTGGTAAGATAGGAAGACCAGTACGGACCGGCTAAATAGAGGTGTACTTTCATCAACATCGCTTCAGCAGCCCCTTTGGTGGCACGACCCTTATCCACAGCCGCAATCTTTTTCACACGCCATAAGCCTTTTTGCGCATCCTCCAGGTCCGAAATGATCTGCGTGAACACCTCTTCTACGGATGCACGAGGCATTTGCCACTCCGCACTGTTGTCCATCATCTTGGTTACCAGAGGCACACCACCAAAGACACGTACCAGACGGAAATAATAGTAGGCACGAAGGAACTTAACCTCTCCGATCAAACGCTGTCTCAAGTCCTCCGTCAGAGCCGTATCCGTCGGTGTATCAGGAAGATACGTGAGCGCCAGATTACAACGCGCGATACCTTGATACTGCGCCCGATAGAAATCCGTCAAAAGGACATTATTCGCCGTTACCTTCCAGTTCTCCATATCGTAGGCAGCACCCATATCGTTCGTGTTCTGACCGCCCTTGAGCGCATCGTCTCCCACTATATCACCGATGAACCATTCCGAATAGTAGGTCTGATTATATTCCCACATCAACGGCACATAGCATCCGGTCACATTCTGGAGCGCAGCCACGCCTCCTGTAAAACTCTCCTCCAGATTCGTCGTTGCAGGTTCCGGAGCAGTCAGATAATCCTTGCAACCGGTAACGGAAAACAGGGCACAAACAACCCCGATTATATACAAATACTTTTTCATAATCTTTGTCCTTTCCATTAGAAGTTAGCATTTAGACCAAAGGTAAACGTACGGCTCTGCGGATAGTTTCCGTAATCTACACCGCCACCGACTTCGGGATCGTAGCCCGAATACTTGGTGATGGTGAACAGGTTGCTGGCCGTCACATAGAAACGCAAGCGACTGATAAACGCTTTCTCTGTAATTTTCTTAGGCAGTGTATAACCGATCTGCACGTTCTTCAGACGCAGATAACTACCATCCTCCAGGAAACGCGTACTATTCGCCGTATTGGAAGTCGAGCCCACCGGATTCGGAATCGTTCCGGCTCTATTCTCCATGTCAATATAGAGCGCACCGTACTTCGAGATATACCGTTGCGTTTCCTCATTGTCATAACCGATCCATACATCCCGCATTGCGGTACTCATAGCACACTCGTCTCCGGCTCCTTCCGTACGAATACGCAAGGCATTGTAGATCTTGTTGCCGGCCACGCCCTGGAAGAACAGTTGTACATCCACGCCATAGAAATCCGCACTGAAATTCAAACCGTATGTCACTTTCGGGAAAGCATTACCAAGATAGGTATAATCGTCGTTGCTCAGTTCGTGATCACCGTTGAGGTCAGTATATTTCGCATCACCGGCATGCATATTCTGATTCGTGAAATAGGCTGCTTCCGCATTGGTCTGATATACACCCTCGTAGATATATCCCCAGAAACTATTCAATGGCAGCCCCATATCGGTCTTGAGCAACGTACCGTTCTCGTATCGAGGCGATCCGCCGTTCAGGTCTTTGAGCTCATTCTTGATCCACGACACGTTACCACCGATTGAATAGTGGAACTTACCTACCCTATTGTCATGGTTCAAAGCGACTTCGACACCTTGGTTGCGAATCACACCGACGTTCTTTACCATCGGATAGCGATTGCCTACCTGCGCCGGCGCGTTTACATAAAGGAGTGCATCTTTGGTATCACGCAAGAACCAATCCACACTACCGCTCAACATGCCGTTCCAGAAACTGAAGTCGATACCGGCATCCCATTGCTCGTTGGTCTCCCATTTACCGTTTACATCTGCCAGTTTCAGTACAGCGGAACCGTATTGAACACTCTTACCTAAAGGATAACCGTAGAACACACTGTTCGAAGAACCGATCGTGGTCACGAAATCGGACTGGTTGACTCCGTCGTTACCTACTTGTCCCCAGCCGGCACGGACTTTGAGGTTATCCAACCAAGTCAGTTCTTTATCCTTCATGAAATGTTCTTCGCTCAGACGCCAAGCCAGTGCAACAGAGGGGAAGAAACCCCATGGGTTCTTTTTGAACTTGCTCGAACCATCCGCACGGAAGTTCACCGTAATCATATAACGACTGTCGTAGTTATAGAACGCACGTCCGAGGAAAGAAAGCCGACGCACACGCGATACATTATCGGATGTCGGATTGAGATCCTCCTGTGGCGTATTCGTATTGCTCAGATACCAGTGGTCCTCTGTCGGAATCATGATATCCTGCCCCGAACCGCCAATGGAATAGTAGTTATATTCCTGCCAGGTCTGACCCGCCATCACGCTGAAGTTATGTTTGCCTATCTGGCGCGCATAGGTAACGGTGGTCTCCTCCAATAAGGTATTACCTCTCGACATCGAGCGGGACAGGAAGTTATGCAGGGACTTGTCATAGGTCGAATAGTCGTACGCATTCTTGAACTGCCTATTCTGGTTAATCGTATAATCCATTGAGATAGACGGACGAATGGTCAAGCCCTCTACTGGCGTCAGTTCCAAGAACAGGTCACCCACAATACGCTCGTCTTTATTGAGCGGGAAGCTCTCATATACCATAGAGAATGGGTTGGTCACATTCTTGAAGTTAGACGATGCAGCCACTCTACCACTCAAATCGGTCACCTCACCCGTTTTTTTGTTCGTATAAGTAGATCCATCCGGATAATGGGTCGGATCCCAAGGCGCCATAGCCAGCGCAGCGGAAATGACGGAAGCACCGGGGCTGTCGCTATTGTTCATGGCATTGCGTCCCTGCGCATATACAAAACTGAGGTGCTCCCCTATCTTGAGCCAACTGCGTACCTGATAGTCCGAGTTCAAACGGAGCGTCAGACGGGAGAAATCACTACCGATAATCGTACCTTCCTGACTGAAATAGTTAGCGGAGAACGCATAATGTCCTTTATCGTTACCGCCATCAATGGAGAGGTTATAGTTGTGCATGAACGCATTCTTGCGGAACACCTCATCCTGCCAATCGGTATTACGATCGTATGTGTAATCCGCATTATTAGGGAAATACTTACTGGTGGCACGAGAGCGCATCCAGGCCGTGATACCGTCATTCAAGAACGTAAAATACGCATCCACTCCCGGTTTGCGGTCCTTGATGATACCGATACGCAGCTTGGTGTCCGCCATCTCCTGTGCATCCATCAAGTCCAGTTTCTTCCAACGGTTCTGGAAGCCCCAATACGCATCGAATGAGATATTCGCCTTTCCCTCTCCTCCGGATTTAGTGGTAATGAGGATGACACCGTTCGCACCACGGCTACCATAGATAGCTGTAGCAGAGGCATCCTTGAGAATCTCCATGGATTTAATGTCGTTGGGAGCCAAGAAACTAATGTCACTGGTAGTTACTCCATCGACTACATACAAAGGGTCATTTCCTCCCAAAGCGGAACCGATTCCACGAATACGGATCGTAGCACTTTCGCCCGGCTGACCGGAACTACTGGTGACCGTCACACCGGCTGCGCGTCCTTGCAAAGCTTGGTCAAGTCCTGCCACCGGTGCCTTCAACAACTGTTCCGCACTTACACTTGTCACCGCACCGGTCAGGTCGCTCTTCTTCATCGTACCGTAACCGATAGCTACCACCTCTTGCAGTTGCACATTGTCCGGCACCAGCGTGATACGGATGGGACCGGCATTGGTTATCTTCACATCCTGCGGCTTGTAGCCCATAAACGATACCTGCAGCACATCGCCGGCTTTGGCCTGGATGCTGAAGTTACCGTCGAAATCTGTGATCGTACCGTTCGTGGATCCTTTGACCATCACGTTGGCACCTATCACCGGATCCGGCTCGTCCTGAGCCATCACCACACCTGAGACGGTGAGGCTCTGAGCCATCATGCCCAGAGTCATCATCACCATCGCAGTCAGCAAATAGATTTTTTTCATTTATTCGATTGTTTGTTATTTCACGATTTGACCGGTCGCATCATAACGGATACCGTTCTTGAGAATGATCAACCGACCGTTCTCTATCACCTTCTGCGCCTTTGGCGCTGCCTCTACCGCTTCCAGACCTTCTATAGCACTGGTATAGCAGTAGATATTATCCACCGATATATGCTCGCCTACCAGTCCGCCGGCCTTGTATCCCTCGATCGCATATTGGAAGAGACGGCTCCAGTTATGGGAAGCATTGAAATCCGACAGCTTGAAGTCGAACGAGTTCCACTGACCGCCCGTCAGGTTCAGGGTCTGCTTCGTATCATTGATAGCATCCGGATCGCCTGCGCAAATCAGACGGATAGTAAGCGAACCGCTTACCGATGCGAACACATCGATATGGAATTTCTCCATCTTCGCCACAGAGGTCTCCGAGAACTGCACGCCGATCATACCTTCCTGGAACAAATCATAATGCAGATAATGGTCCTCGCCGATGGCCTCCTCGGTCAGGGTCGGTGCATTCCACCACCACTCGTTATAGCTGTTGACAGAAGCCGGAGCCAATGCATAAGCGTCGCTATAGAGACTCTTCACCTGCGCAGCCGGCCACTCCGGTGCAGGAGCGGCTTCCGTCGGAACCATCGAATAGGCATCCGTCTCCACATCCACCTGTACACTGTTCTCCGATTCGTTCATAGCACCGTCCAGTGCAGTGATGATGAAATGGTAGGTCGTACCCTGATTAAGACCCGTCACCTTGATTTGACCGTCCTTCGGAGCGTACTTGGCATCGATAGCGTTGTCGGCATCCACTACGTGGAATTTGGCAACTTCCTCATCATCCGTTGCCTCCACGGCGATCACCGCACTGCTGCGGTCCTTGCTGACCAACTCGGCACTGACCATCACCGGAGCCTCATGGTCGTCCGGATTGATATAATCATGACCGAAGACCTTCATATCGAATATCTTCACGCCCCATTTGGTAGCCGCCTTGGTGCTCCAGAAGCGCACATAACGCACTTTCAGGTTGTTTTCCAACATCGCTCCACTAAGCATATCCGTACGAGCGTTTATGCCGTCAGTGCCTACGAAGTTATAACCCGACACCCAGTTGGTATTATCGAACGAGAAATCAACATGATACTCCTGTGAGCATGCGCCCTCGAACTTGATAGAAACAAGATCAATCGTATAATTAGCACCCAGATCCACTACGAACCAGGCATCGAACGTACGGGAAGCCTCATCTTCTTCGGTACCGTTGGTGGCACTGCCTTGCCATATCGAACCCTCATTGGCATCTACGGCATGGAACGCATCGGTACCGCTCGGAGCGAAATCCGATTGAGCAATCACTTTATTGTCCGTTACGATATCGGTGCTCAGCGCCAGGTTATCTCCTTCGTAACCGAAGATCTCAATCGGAGCAGACTGCACCTCACCGCTGGAAGCCACAATGACGGCACCACCTATAGCAGCCGGCACATAGACACCGTTGCTGATCGAACCGGCGGTTGCGGGAGTGATCTCATAACTGATCTCCACGTCCATCTCTTTGTTATGCTGGTCCAGCGCTTTTACCGACAACGCCGCTCCTTCACCCACCTTGGCAATAGCCGGAGCATCCAACTGGATGGAAGTGAGTACGCTCTCGCCTGCCAGATACACGCGGAACTCCCAGAAGGAGTAACCGTAGTTCGTGCCACGCGCATTGCCCGTGAAGCGGACATAGCGTGCCGTACTCTTCGTTATCTCGATTATCTGCAAGTACGGGAAACCGGCCAGCGTCTGGTCAATCACCTGCGTCGCATTCGTCCAGGTCTCTCCGTCGCTCGACAAATCGATATCGAACGTCTTGGCATACGCACCTTCCCATAAGATTTCGATAGTATTGAAGATACGAGCCTGACCCATATCCAATGTCCATACCTGCGGATCAACGGCGTGTTCGGATTCCCAACGGGTACCGGTGTTGTCATCAATGGCACTGGCTGCTGTTCCGGAACTTGCCGTGGCAGAAGAACCGTTCGATGCCAACGCAAAGTTTACGTCATAAATCTCCTCTTGGGCAATAGCCGATAAGCTTGCGCCTAAAATAGAAATCAGAAAGAAAATCTTTTTCATGATACTACATTCTTAGTTCGTTTAACAATATTTGGAGTTGAGTATTAACTTTGTTAATCCGGCTGCAAAATTACTGCTTTTTTCTTATATGCGCAAGCGTTCCTGTATGTTATGCAGCATAAAAGTACGCAAAGTATCTATTATTTTGCGCAATTACAGCACTTTACGCTTCTATCTCTCGCAAAAAAAGTACGTATTTGGTACTATCAAAAAAGCGCCCTTGTGGGACGCTTAAAAGAGTTTTTTGAGGAACCGGCAGGTAATCCTGCCAGTTTGGCCACGTATGCCCGCCTGCACTCTCGTAGTAGGTGTACTCTATATGGTTTTTATCCAACCATTGCCGGTACTCCTGCACATTGTCATAGAGGAAGTCCTCGTTACCGATTGCGATCCAGTACAGCGGCTCTTTCTGCATCTGCAGCCTTACTTCTTCTTCCCAGTTGTCGTACGCCGGATCGGCTTGCGGGTGACGGATAGCGGGGGAGAAAAGACCTACATACGCAAACCGGCCATAGAGGTAATGGGACACGTGCATCGAGTGGAAACCGCCCATTGACAGACCCGCTATCGCGCGAAGCGAAGGATCATCGCTCACGTGGTATTTGCGTTCCGTCTCGGCCATGAAATCCGCAAAGTGGCGTACCCATTCGCCCGACATCGCATTGGCGCGTTCCTCCTCACTCGTCTCGCGGTGCGGACAGTTATCCGGCATGATGATCACCATCTCGCGCACCTGACCCAACTGCAGCAACGAGTCCATCCAATGTACCAGATGCCCTTGCTCTGTCCAGTCATGCTCATTGCCCCACATCCCGTGATGCAGGTAAAGAACGGGGTACACCTCTTTTGCCTCCGAATAACCATAGGGCAGATACACGCGGCATGGCACGTTATGGATCGTGTCGTACGCCACCGTTCCTACTTGCGGCTGCGTCTCTTTCGGTCCGCATGCCACCATCGCTGCTACTGCGAATAAACAAAGAATCAGTTTTTTCATATCTTGATACGTTTGGTCTCTTTTTTCAAAACACCAAGAAAGCCCCTCCGTCAGGAAAGGCTCTCTTGGTCATCAAGATGGGTTAGTCTCCAATGGAGTCACCCGGAGCGTCACCGCCATCGGTAAGGCTCGAGCAGATAATACTCTGCGGAACAATTTCGGAAACTTCTAATTCCGGTTGGTTATAATTCTTTTTCATATTTCTAATCCTTTCACTAATTCGTTACTTAACAACTTGACCGTTTGCATTATACATCTTTTCTCCGCGAAGGATGAAGAGCTGACCGTCAATAATCATCTTAACCGGTTTATCACCTACGTTCAAACCATCGATACCGGTAGCCACTTGCGGAGCTTCAACGTTCATAGAGATACGACGGCGACCCGGAGCCGGAGCGGCAGCGGTAGTGGGCACCTCATCCATCTTGATGTATGCACGGTTAGCACCTACACGAGTATTGGCGTTAACGACACGGCAGTACTGGTTGTTGAGCAGGATGTAGTTCGAGCCATCGGTACCCAAAACTTCCTCTGCGTACGAACCATACAGACCTTTGTAGTTACCTGCACTTGCGGTTTCATCGTCGGTATAATAAACCTCGATACCTGCACCTTCCGGTTGGAAGATATACGGACGACCGGCTACCATCTCACCATTCAGCACCTCGTCTAAGAAGATCTTATTCGCAGCATTATCAAGGTATGCAATCTCAAAGATCGTTGCACCAACCATCTCACCTGCTTGCGGCAGACAGATCGTACCGTAACGACCGGCTGTTACCGCACGGGTGTAGTCCGCAGGACGATAGAAGTAAACATTGTCGATTAACAACTCGTTACCGCCTACAGGATTCATGAACTTGAATTGGAAGATATTAGCCCAATCGATACTATTAGCGTCATAAGCACTAAGAGGTACATCATAGCTTGTCCAATCGTTCGGAGTCAGATTGATAGTAGCAGAACCTTCGTGACCCTCGCTAATCGGCGTAACGCTCATTTTCGTCATACCGAGCGAATAAACATCTACGTGGAGGTAGGTCATACCGGTAGCATCGATATTGCTGCCCCAGCTGTGCCAGCCTGCGTAGTTGAAATTGCGTGCATAGAATACTTTATCGCCCGGTACGATGTCCATCCATTCTACCTGAGTGGTCTCACCCCAGCCACCGGAGTGGATCGTTTTACTACCTTCCATAGCATCGGAGAATACATTGACCACTCTCTTTCCTGCGAGATCCGGAGCGGGAGCCGGTGCCGGCAGAGCCTTGGTAGCCGCAGCCACCGCTATAGGAGCCGCCTCATTGCCTGCCTCGTCGTAAGCAATCACATTGAAGTTATAGTTCGTACTCGAAGCCAAGTTGTTGACAACAATGGTAGCGGCAGCACCGCTGGCAGAAGCACCGGTAGCCACTTGGTCCTCACCGTTCATAATCTTGAAGAGGACAGCACCGCTATTATCCTCAGCTTGAGCCGAAATGCTGACAGAGTAGAAGCCTTCAGCTACCTTGCTTGCGCTGACGTTGGTCGGAGCTTCACTATCTACAATCGCCGACTCGCGATAGAAGTAAGCATTAGCCACCCAGAAAGTGAGATTCGAAGCTTGATCTATCTTCATTTGATAGATATTGCCCCAGTTGGTAATACCTGTATATTCAGACAGGTCGATATCAATACTATTCCACTCTTGACCGGTCAGACTCTTGGTTATACCTTGCTCGGTACCGCCCCAAATAGGAACAAAACGAACGGTAGCATCATTCTCAATCCAGATATCATAATGCAGTTTTTCCATCAAGAGGCAGTTGAGTGCAAATCCATCTGCACCGAAGTAACCATTACCATTGGTCACATACTTGCGACCGAACTCATCTTCGGTTGCCACTGTACCGCTACCCCAATCCTGGTGGTTATAGTTAGCATTATAGGTCGGCGAGTACATCGCTTTTACCAAACTTGCATCCCAAGTCGGAGCCGGACAAGCTGCCTGCGGCTCGGTATAGTGAGCAGTTGTAGTTACCTCAACAGACTTGCTGTTTGCGGACTCATTGCCAAAGAAGTCAATAGCCGTAATAGCCAAGTTGTATGCAGTACCGCCGGTCAAACCGGTTACGGTGATATTACCAGCCTCTGCAGCAAAATTAGCGTCAAAGCTATTGCCTGCATCTACTACGTGGTAGTTAGCAATACCTTGGTTGTCTGTAGCAGCCACTGCGATAACGGCTTGAACATCCGTATTGCTTACCAGGCTTGCACTCGTCATAACAGGTGCCTCGGTATCCACCGTTGCAACACCCGAACCATATACGCGGAACTCACGCAGACGGAAGAATCCGGTATGCGCTGTAGCGCGGAAACGTACATAACGACCTACACCGCTGACATTCGTAGAACGCTCTTCACCAGCAGTTACGCCGGATACTGTTTCCAATGTTACCCACGCTGCGTCATCTGCTTTATCCTCATTTGTAGGAGCATCAACGCGCGCCTGAAGAATATATTGAGTAGCATAAGCGTCATTCGCCCAAAGAGCCGTGATATTGGTCAAGTTATAAACCTTACCAAGATCTACGACCCACCAATCCAAAGCGATTGCATGATCACCATAAGTTACCCAAGAAGTACCGTTATTACCATCGTTGGCTTTGTCCGCGCTTTCTGCAGGGTTATTATCATAATAACCGCCCTCGCAAGGCTTGTTTAAAGCTAAGTTTGCTTCCGTATTAAATGGAATCGATACCGGTACTACCGCGCTGTTCTCTGATTCCAGACCAGCCGCATCAATAGCCGTAATCGTGAAATTATAATCTGTTGCATCGGTCAAACCAGTTATAGTAATCTGGCCAGCATTAGCAACGTAGTTAGCATCAATACCATTTGCATTATCTACCACATGGAATCGAGCAACTTCTACATTATCCGTTGCAGCAACAGAAAGAACAGCCTCTGTGTAAGTATTGCTTACTAACGAAGCCTCTCCCATAACCGGAGCCTCGGTATCGCCAGAAGGCACCCATGGTGTTCCATAAACCTTTAATGCCATAATCTTGGTACCATACTGCGAAACGGCCTCCGTACTCCAAACGCGCACGTAACGTACTTTCGTAGCATCCTCTGCTGTTCCAATCAAGTACTCCCAGTGAGTTGCAACAGCATTCCAGCCTGCATTATATGCAGTACGCCAAGCGGAATTATCAGCAGAGAAATCTACGTGATAATGGCGCGAGCAAGCACCTTCCCAACGAATAGCGATGAGATTGATGTCGTAGTATGCACCAAGGTCAACATTTATCCATGCGTCATATATACGCTCGTCTCCTGTTTCTCCATGGCGTGCACTCCAAAGACTACCATCATTATCATCAACAGCAAAACGCGGGAAAAGATTATTTTCCTCATCATAACCACTTACAGTAATCTCATCGTCTGTCTTATTCAAGGCTACGTTAGTTCCTTCATATGCTGCAATAGTCACTGCCGGCGAATAAACCTCACCGCTATATGCGCGAATACTTGCACTTCCTACTTGATCTGGAATAAATGTATTTCCACTCATATGACCAGCAGCAGCCGGAGTGATTTCCCAACTGATTTCTGCCTCCATATTCTGACCATTCTGGTCTTTGGGCTGAGCTGTTAACGCAACACCTGCACCGCCAACTTCTGCGATTTGTGCAGGAGCAGTCAAATCAATAGAGGTCAGCACACTTACACCGGCAAGGAATACTTGGAACTCAAAGAACGACTGACCCCAACCGGTTGCACGCTTCGTCCCGTGATACTTGATATATTGAGCGGTCACATTGCTGCCCAATTCAATCGTCTGCCAGCCGGCTTGCGTCAAGTTGGTTTCCGTATAGAGATCATTCCACGTCTCACCATCGTTAGACCATTTGAGATCGAACTGTTGGCAGTATGCACCTTCCCAATTAATCTTAATCGTATTGAAGATACGTTTTTGTCCCATATCGAGTGTCCATGTCTCGTCATCTGTCGAAGCAGACTCCCAGCGGGTACCGTTATTACCGTCAATCGCTAAGGCTGCATTACCCGTACTTGCCGTGGCACTTGAACCATTGTCTGCCAAAGCAAAGTTGATGTCATAGATCTCTGCCGGTCCTTCTGAGCCATTCTCATAATAGATAGTGAACGAACGTACGGTTCCGCCTACATTTACGTGTACCGTCGTCTCCTTTGCCGTAAAGGCGTCCATATGGAAAATCACACCTGCACCTTGGATACTATAGCAGGATGCCGGCAAAGAGAAATTACGGAAATCAGCACTTGGGAAAGTCATATACAATCCCGGCTTCGCAGCCCAACCCGGACTCTGAATAACATCAATATTCGACGGACCAGGATTTCCCGCAAAAGCTTTGTATTTCTCTGTATATGCAGCGTTTCCGGTAGCATTGGTCAACCAACTGATTTTGCTCCAATCGATGCCAGCTGGTTCCGGATCGCTTCCGGGATCACTTCCTGAACCGGTATCTTCGACAGTGTAAGTAAATCTCTTTGTAACAGACATTCCACCGGCAAAAGCAAACTTACAAGCAAAATCCAATGTTGCACCAGGAGTTTGTCCCGTCAAGGTAATAGAAGCCGTGTGACCGGACACATTCATTGCTGTCTCTGCAAAACCACTGGTGTAGTTCCAAAGATAAGCCACTAATCCTTCATAATTCTCTTTTTCAGTAAAAGAGATGTTCACACTGGTCCCTTCTGTAGAGAACGAATAGTCATAGCCATTCGTAAAACCGGGTTGCCCATCCATGTTTTCTGTACTGGATCCCTCAACAGGAGCCGCCCAACTCATTACACTTGCGCATAGGAGCGCAAAGATAAATGTAATTTTTTTCATGTTATTAATTATTTTGTTAATTTGTTGATTGTCTCAACCTTATTTAATCGCACACACGCACGTTAAAACACCATCCTATCGGGAGCCTGTGCATCATGCGTACCGTCATCTGCACCTTTATCTCCCAATCCCAAACCGCTCACGGAATTAAGCAACGAGGTCGCTTGGATCGTTTCGATACCTGTTTCTGGAATGATATACATAGCTTTCATAATTATAATTTCGTTATCAGTTATTGTATTAAGATTCCTTGTGCGTTGTATGTTTTGCCATCGCGAATGATGTACAGCACGCCATTGATGAGCAACTTGCCATTGCTCTTCGCATCAACTCCTATTTGGTCAATACCGGTTGCGGTCTGCTCACCAAAGACGATCTTCGCCACTCTACCCGGAGCAAGAGCCGAACTTCCTTCCGGTATCGTGAAGAAGCAACGGAAAGCACCAATCTTAGAACCAACATTCGGGTTCGGCGAATAGAGTTCATTATTCGCAGATACGTAACGCTTGTCCTCACCCGTCAACATGATCTTATCGAACGTACCTTGGAAGTGCATATGGGTAGCCTCAGCTTTGTAACCCTCAGCCGAAGGATCTACATTCTTGATCTGCACATTGCTGATGGTGTTACCGGAAACAAAGCTCGTTCCCGGCTTGATGAGGTAAGGCTTACCGGCCTCAATAGCACTCACATAATTGAAGTTGAGGTGAATCAACGATCCGCGATCCTCCGAACTTACCAGCGTAGCAATCGTACTTGCACCAAATACCTCGCTCACCTTCTTCGCACTCATATCAAACGGCAAGCACAACGTATACCAGGTATTGTCAGCAAGGATGTTACGGTTGATGGTGACGTTAGCGAACTTGTTTGCATTGTCAGCGATAGTCGTTGTATTATCCGTTGCATCATCGCCGAAACTGATCTCTGTAGGCAGATTATAGAAATATACGTTGTCGATAGCCACAAGACAATTTGCGGAATTAAACGGCAATATCTTCAGCCAGCGCAGATTTTGTCTATCATCTGCACTTAAACTACTTATTGCGATATCAAATGAAACCCATTGCTGTGTAATAGTACGAGTAGTCGGTATCGTCACATTAGCATCATTGATGTTGATTGTGTTCAGTTGGTCCGAAGCATCGCACCATACATCCATGTGCAGATAATCCATACCGGACACATCCAATCCTGTATTATCTCCGTAAGTATATCCACTCAAGCCATCGATATTTCCATATCCTGCATTTTCGTCATTATGTCCCCAAACAACGAGATTTGTATTCATTCTATAGAGCATGTAATCTGTTTCAGCAAGTAAGCCTGCTCCTCCAAAATTACTTCTCCGGAACGTATTTGCAACCGTAGGAGTATATGCATCCGAATAAACAGAACGAACTAAAGCAGCATTGCGTACAGGATCAGGAGCTGCCGGAATCGTCAATGTAGTAGCATTTGCATTCGCTGCGTCAGACGTATGACTTGCAGCATCGGTAGCCACCACGCTGAAGGAACAATCCGTACTCGGCGCTACGTAGATACGTTTTGTCGTCTCACTACCAGCCGCACCTACTGCTTCTTCTTGTTGATTTTCTCCGTACGTAATGGTATAAGTTAAGTTACCCTCCATGTCATCGGTTGCAGTAATAGCCAGATCCACATAGCCATAAGAAGGAGTTGCCGTGAAAGAGGTTATAACCGGAACTTCTGTATCTCCGACAGGAGTAGCCGAACATGACTGGCTGGCACTAACATGTGCACCTTCTGTGGTACCATCTGCCGCTGTTACAACAAAAGTATAAGCGGTACCTGCAGTCAAGCCTGTGTAGTCTCTCGTAACAGCTACGCCGGAGACTCCATCAATATTCTCATCAATGCTTGCAGCCTCACATGTTACATGGTAACGGATATTATTTGAATAATCATCCGTTGCCGACAAAGTCAAGCGAATCGTTGATGCATCTATCGCTACTGCAGTCGGGGCTGCCAATTCCGGGGCCGTCTCGTCTGTACACGAGTTAGACCAATTGATATGAGCAGGGAAACTGGAATCAAGTTGTACCACACCATTGGGAGCAAAGTAGAAATAGTGATTTGAGAAAGTAATCTCACGCCAGTTTTCTGCATAGAACTCAATATAACCCATTCCATACGGATAATCTGTCGGATTATTAACAAACGTCCATGCTGCATTTCCGAAACCGGTATTTCCCGGATTACCATTCACATGTGTGATATTTACATTGAAATTAGCAGCTCCTGTGATTGCATAACCCTCCATTCCTTCAAACTCAAGGCGGTATTGAGGATAACCCGTAACATCTTGGACGGCACCTGTTGCTTTTGCTGTCATATAAACAGTAGCTCCGTTATCTGCGGTAATAGCAGTACGGCAATACGTGCTGCGATGCGCTTCGAAGTTCGCCACAAGATCGGTGTTTACAGAAATGGTCGGAGTGTAAGTAGCCAAAGTTGACACTTCTACACCACTAACCGTCCAGTTTACAAAGTCATATCCGGAATTAGCCACTGCCACACATGCCACAGGTGTCCCCTCGTCTACATATACATCTGTCTCACCATTAACAGTAGCTGAACCCATTTCGTTGTTATTAACAGCGACAGTCACATGCTTCTGTCCCGAACATTTCGCACCATAGGTATAGGTCAAATTAGCGGTCGGCCAAGTGCTATGTCCGTTAACTGTGCACTCTACATATCCGCTGAAATATATCTTTTCACCCAGACCTGGTTTAATGTTAGAATCTTTCAGCGTCAAGATTACAGTTGAACCTCCGACTGAATAAGTTCTGTTGAAATATTCGGAAGCAGAAACGCGAACTTCTCCGACTTTGAAATCGGAAAGTTTCATTCCATCTGCACGGAATACTGCTGTTTGTTCATCTAACGGTGAAAGAGTAATGGTAACATCACCATCATTATCGGTCTCGATTGTAAGATTTGCATTGCAATCAACAGCATCTGCTACAAACGTAGGTAACGCCCACTCGCAATATTCTGAGTTGCCCACCACAACAGGATCGGCGGTTAACGCCCAATTATAAGCAGCAGAGGGATCAGAAGTCGGATAACCATCCGCAGAAGCAGTAACCTCTACCTGATACGTTCCTATAGTGTACGGAACAAACGTCAACGCATCTCCGCTGCTTACATTCTGACGATGTTTTAAAATACCGTACAAATAAACATATGCCGTATACGTCTCTGCATTAGCCACACCATCAAACGTAATATGCTTTGTGCCATCAACTGCAATGTTTGTTGGAGCTGCTAAGAACGGGCAACTATATCCGTAATCATAAGCAAACCACTTATTTTCAGCATACGCATTACTGTTCTGGTCATTCTTCCATGAGAATGCGTGACCGAAGAATGCTACAGCAGCGTTAGCCGGTACAGATTGTCCATCTTTTAAACGTAGTGAATATGCATTACCTCCGTCAACTCCTGGTTCAACTGTAAAATATTTTGAAGCAAGTTCTACTGTTTGATGGCTTGCCCCGCTATAAACGAACCAACTATCGTCCATTGTCTTGCCTACGCCGTATTCAAATCCTTCATTACGGAAATGAGTATTGCTTGCTCCTTCTCCGTCTCCCAAAGTGATAACTACATCGCCATCGTCATTGGTCGCCCATGTTAAAGTAACATTTGCACCGCCTGAACTTAGGTTGTTGTCCGTATATCTGCAATAGGCATTCGTTCCCGGGAACGGATCTGCACTTGCACAGGTAGCATCGGCAGGGACCGTTATTTCATGCTGCCAGCGACCGCCATCTCCTACCTTTGACCACTGCATAGTAAACGTGATATTACCACTACCGTCAGGTGTCGGAGTATTAAACATAATGGACATTTCCGTAACACCGCCGGTTGCAATATCAGAGCCTATCTCCTTTTTGCCTACAATATTGATGTAATCAAAAGTATTGGAGTTCTTCGCATTATCCTGTTTGATATTAACAATAGTGTGACCGTGTCCATCCGAACCAACAGACAGGAGAATGTATGAATCATTTATAGGATTATCAAAATGCGCTATTTCTGTGTTACAATACGGACTAGATGGAATCGCTGTAGTATTACATGCCACTTCAATACCGCTTGCAGATACATTACCTGCTGCATCCTTAGCAAACACCGTCAATGTATAATTGGTAGAAGCCGCCAAATCCTCAACAACAATAACACCTGCGCTCGGAGTATATTCTCCAAATTCTGAACCACCATTCTTAACCACATATTTCGTTACACCTACATTATCCGTAGCTGCAACTGCGATGGTAGCCGAATTATGGGTAGTAGATGAACACGTGGCCGACGTCATGACCGGTTTCTCTGTATCAGCAACTGACTCAGCACCATCTTTCCAGTAAACCGTAACTATATAATTCGTTCCACCTGAAGTTACAGTAACCGGAGTCTCTTTTAAAGTGAATGCAGATAAATAGAGTAACATTCCTGCACCTTGAGTTGCAAAATGTCCTGCTCCCAAATCACATGTCAATCCATCAGCAGAGGGAGCTGTAATATAAATACCCGCTTCTGTACCAAACGAACTTTGGAGATTCACAACACTAATTCCGCTAGGTAGATCGATTTTCATAGCGTCGGTATAAGCAGCATTGCTCGTTCCATTCCCGATCCATGAATAGCCAGCCCAATCAATGGCCCACCCCATCAAACTTGCGCATAAGAACGCAAAGAGTATACTAAGTTTTTTCATCGTATTTCGATTTTTTGGTTACCCGGTTAACGGATTTCCGTTCCTAAAAGGTTAAAATATTTGCCGTTCTTCAGGATCACAACTTGACCGTTGAGAATGGTCTTAATGGATTTGCCGCTCTTCAAGATAGCATCGATAGCCTGCGGCTCATCCGGGGTGTCCGTCGGGGCATTGTTGCTGGCACCTACTGTATAACCCGTGATATCTACGTGAGCAGCACCACCGGCATAGGCGATATAGAAGAAGGTGTCATTCAGCGTAGCACCGTCTACAAAAGTAGCCGTAGTGGTGAACATCGCGTGCTTCTCTGCGGAAGGCATGGTAATAAACGAGCCTTGCAGACAAATCTGCGGTACGGCACCCGTGATGTCAGCCTGCCAGCGGATGTCAAACGTCAGCGTAGCATCCGCATTGCGTGTAATGAACCATGTGAACTCACACGGAGCGCCGCTTACCTCTACCGAAGACGAACCGTAGAACGTAGCCGGAGTCAAATCACCACCAGGTTCATCTCCACCACCCGGTTCATCACCCGGTACTTCACCTTCACCGTCCTCGTAGTAAACCTTGAAATCATAATTTACACTACCTGCCACAACCGTTACGTCTGTCACTTTCTGCGTAAAGGCACTCAGATACAACACCATACCGGCACCGGCAATCACATATCCGCCCTCTGCCAACGTACAAGACTCAATTCCTGCCGGGAAATTGGTATAGATACCAGCCTCCGAAGCAAACTCCGGTTTCTGAATGTTAACTACATTCTGACCGAACGCCGCTTCCACTTTATACTTATTGGCATAAGCGCCTTCTCCGGCACCGTCCGGAAGAAAAGCGATACTACTCCAATCGGTTGCAAAAGCTGTCATCGTAGCGCATACGAGCGCAATAATTAAGGAAATCTTTTTCATAAGTATTGTATTGTTTGTAAATTGTTTTTTAGTTGTTCCACGCTGCTGGCGCCGACAATAACGGAAGTGACGCCGTCTTGGTTAAGTACCCACGAGAGGGCTTCCTGAGCAATCGTATGACCGTTGGCCTTACCCTGTGCTTCGAGCTGATGGAGGTACTCCAAGAGCTCCGGTGTACGGCGTTCGGATTTGAGGAAATGCTCCTTCGCCATACGGCTATCGGCGGGAATACCGTTCAGATACCGGTCGGTCAGCAAACCCTGCGCCAGCGGCGAATAGGCGATAAAACCAACCCCCTGCTCCTTGCAGAAATCCAGAATCCCCTCCTCGATCGGCTCACGGTCTAACATATTCAGTCTGCCTTGATAGATCAAAAGCGGCACATCGTGCTCCTTCAGGTATTTAGCACCGGCTTTGAGAGGTTCTAGCGGCCAGTTGGAGATACCGACATACAGCGCCTTGCCCATTCTCACGGCATCTACCAGCGCCTGCAGCGTCTCCTCGATCGGCGTATTCGGATCATAACGATGCGAATAGAACAAATCCACATACTCCAACCTCATCCGCTTGAGCGACTGGTCGAGACTCGACAGCAGGTACTTGCGGCTGCCCCACTCCCCGTAAGGACCGTCCCACATACCGTAACCGGCTTTCGTGGAGATAAAGAGCTCATCCCGGTACGGACGGAAATCTTCCTCCATCAACCTACCGAAATTAGCCTCCGCACTACCGGCAGGAACACCGTAGTTATTCGCGAAATCAAAATGAGTAATACCGTGATCGAAAGCATAACGGGTAATAGCACGACTGCGCTCAAACGGTGCGTCGTCTCCAAAATTATGCCAAAAACCAAGAGAAACCCTCGGCAGCAGAACACCGCTTTTTCCGCAGCGCCTGAACACCGACATGTCGGTGTATCGTTCCGGGGATGCTATGTAATGCGCGTCATTCATGATATCACAAATTCGGTGGCAAAATTACTGCTTTTTTCGCACATACGCAATAGAACGCGTATGTTATACAGCACAAAAGTACGAATAAGTACGAGTGATAATACTGCAAATAAGCAAGTTACGAAAAACAGCACACAAAAAAAAGTACGAAAAAATTTGCATGTTTCAGAAAATTGTTGTACCTTTGCAGCCGGTTATGAAGAGAATATTTGTTATCGCAGCCCTCCTGACGGGCATCTGTTGGTCGGCAACAGCGGTGTCGACATTGGACTCCTTACTCACGGTCTATAGTGCCGAAGTGAACAAATCCGCAACCTACTGCGCCATGCACGAACGGCGCATCGATTCCTTGAAACACTTGCGTCCGATGACCAAAGCCCTGCAGGTCCGTATCGCGCGCGAGTACCAATCTTATCAAAGTGATAGCGCGCGCACGTGGTATATGCGTCTGGTGAACGCCGAAGAGCCTTACCGTTCGCAGGCCTATACGGGACTCGTGCAGCTGTATTCGTCCATCGGTATGTACGGCGACGGTCTGGCGCTCATACCCTACGTAGGGGAGATGCCGGACAGCCTGCGGGTGAACTGGCTGGAAGCGGTATGGCGTATCCATAACGAAGCTATGAACGCAAGCACCGTGCCGCAACTGAAGACACACCTGGCGGCAGAGGCGAAGAACCATTACCGCGCCCTGCTGCAGGAGATGGAGCGTCAGGCACCCGGGGACGAGAGTATCCGCCTGCGGTACGCTATCCTGCAAGCCAGCGATGCAGACAATATCCCGCTTGCGCTGGCGATCAACGACACCATCCTGTCGCGTCTGGAAGAGTGGAGCCATCCCTATGCGATCGAGGCGTACGCACGTTCGGCTTTCTACGAGCAGATGGGAGAGACGCGGAAGCGTATCGAGTGGCTGGTCCGTTCGGCTATTGCCGACGCACGGTGCGGCATACGTGATAACGGATCGAGCTGGCTGGTAGCCAAAGACTGTTACGAAGCCGGAGACCTGGAGCGCGCCTATCAGTACAGCGACTACTCGCTCACGAATGCCTCCTTCTTCAATGCCCCCACCCGGTTTATCCAGACCTACGCCTTGGGACATAATATCGCCAACAGCTACGAGGAACGGTTGCGGCACTACTCGACGCAGCTGATCATTGCGCTCATCGCTTTGGCGCTGGTGCTGCTGGTCCTCATCGCCGGTATCCTGTACTCCCTCCAACAGAACCGACGCCTGCACGCCATGAACAAAGAGATGAAAGCCATGAACGAGCAACTGCGGACCATCAACCGGCAGCTCAAAGAGGCCGATAAGGTCAAGGAACAGTATATATGCCGGTATTTGGAAGTCTATAGCGATTATATCCGCCGACTCACCACCATGGCTCGCAAGGCAGGCGAGAAAGATCCTGCAGGATTCATGGATCGCGAGATGGAGAATTTCTACCGTTCCTTCGACGACACCTTCCTCTCGCTCTACGGCTCGTTCGTGGAGGATTTCAATGCCCTGCTCAAGCCGGAGGCTCGACTCACCCCGAAACCCGGAGAACGGATGACGGTGGAGATGCGTATCTTCGCCCTCATCCTGTTAGGTATCACCAGCAGCGCTAAGATAGCCGAACTGCTCTGTTACAGTCCCAACACCATTTCCAACTACCGCGTGAAGATGAAGAACGCCTCCCTCGGTGACCGCGACTCGTTCGAGCAACGCGTCCAACAAATCGGAGGATAAAAAAGCTTACTTAACCTCCACGCCCTGGGCGTTGAACGTCTTATCTCCTTTGCGGATAAGAACTTGACCGTTGCGGAGGATTTTCTGACATTCACCATTCACCATTAACCATTCACCGTTACCTACTCCGGTCGTCCGTTCCTGGCTCACTACCCACAACTGCAGCTGATCATAACTGATCATCACGATGGCGTTCATCGTGGTCAAACTGTTTTCGATAACCCCACCGCCGATAGTGAACGCGTCTACCACCGGCAAGTTCGTACCTTGGATAAAACCGTTTGCTACCGTCACATCCGACAATCGTACAAACCGACACACATCGGCAGAGTCCAGCGGCAGTTCAGCCGGTTCGGCGGAAGCAATTCCTCCTGTTTGTACTTTCCACTGCTCCGTAGGAGCCAGTTCAGGTACCCCGTAGTAATTGCTGTATCGTCCGACCACGCCTTTCAGCACGTCCCCACTCTTCAGACCGGCACCGTAACGCTTGCCGGTGGCACCATTTCCACCGTCCCAGACAAGCATCGAACCGGATGCATCGCGGATGAAGATATACATGTCGTATTTCTTGGTCACCTCCACCTCATTCAGATAGACGAGGGTGTAGTCTTCTTGCGTGACGGCCTCCGCTATACTCATCTCACGCACCACCTGCACCATCACCGGCACTTCTGCACGCACCGTATCACTGGTCAGCACCAGGGTATCGATATAATGACCGGCAAAATTAGCATGATACGTAACGGTCAACTCTCCTCCGTCGCGGTCGATCAGCGTGTCGCTCACGGCAAAAACATCACCGTGCAACAACTGAACACGTATGTCCTTGGTCAGCCTGTTGGCATTGACCGTAATCGTCTTACCTCCCCCCACGGACTTATTACCGGCAAGCACACCCGTTCCGAGGTTCACCAGCGGTGCCACGATAGCCGGTTTGTCTCCGATAGCCTCCGTACGACGATAGAGACAAACAGGGGTCTGCGAACCCTGCGACGCGTAGCAACCAAAGAGCGTCGGGTTATTCGATGCGTTGTACTGCAGGTACTTACCCAGACTGTTACCCAGGTTCATGATCACCGCCTCACCGTCCTGCGCAATCCGGATATCCCAGTAACCGTAGTTGCCGTACGTCTTCGGATCGGTCAGTTGCGTCCAGAGCGCCAAGCGGTTCTTGGTCTGACCGCCGCTCGCTACCAGATAAGCCTCCTCGTAACGCAACTCATCCTGGATATAGAAACAAGGAGCGTTGTTGAGGGTCGTACGACGCAGGGTATAGATCGCATTGTCATCAGCCGCTACCGTCGTGCGATCCGCACTGAATCGACCGCGGATGGCATGGATATTATTGCTCGATATGTCCTCATCAAAATAACCCATGATATAGTTCACGGACGCGTTATGTACACCAATGATGATCTGATCGGAGTCCTGCAGTTGATTCACATCCGTCACGAGTTGGTAAGTCACCGTATTAAAGGGCGTTGAACCACCTTCTTCCGCGCGGATAGAGAGACTGTTGATGTTAATCGCGTTCTCCGTACAGGTCACCCAGAAACGGATGTTTCCGCTCAACGGTGTAGCCAGACGCAAGACGCTGTCCCGCAGAAAAACACCGGATCCGGACGTCTCGGGTTTGGTGATCACCAACGAGTCGTACGGCGCGTCACCGACCTGGTAGTAGAACACACCCTTCCCCTTGCTGGAGTTCTGACAGAAATTGAGCGTCATCTGGCGTACGTTCGTAAACGCAATCACCGACGTCGCACCGGCACCGCTCGTACCGGTCTTCACACTCACGCCTTGCGAATACAGACGTCCCTGCGCATCCGTGCGACCGGTCATGTATTCAGAACCGGCCAGGTTGCTTACCCAACCGTCCGTCACACCATCACACACATCCGCACCTACCTTACTGGCCCAGTTCATGGACGTGAACGTGTACGTCGTCACTCCCGCATATGCCACCGCCGTCATCCAAAGAAGGAAAAACAATCCGATTATTCGTTTCATGGTACCTGTTTTTTCAATTGCGGCTGCAAAGGTACTGCTTTTTTCTGATATACGCAAATAAAAAACGAAAAAAGAGCCTCTCGTGAGAGAGACTCCTTCCTAATGAGCTTTGCAGCTCAGCTGCGCGGGTGCTCCTGGTCGTAGGCCTGCCCACATACCTTCCAGAGGTACGCGTTGAAGGTTTTCTTACCTCCTGCCGTGTTCTTCTGGGCCTCGAAGGCTTGCTGGTCGGCACCGATCGTGGTGAGGTTAATCGCGCGATCTGC
>CADCCH010000031.1 GCA_902799875.1 uncultured Bacteroidales bacterium
CCATTTGTAGTGGTCGCCCATGAGCCAGATCTGTGCGATGGATTCGAAACGTTTGTTCTCGGCAACCATCTGCGGAATAAGGTGGCAGTGATAATCGATAATCGGCATTTTAGCCGCATGATTGTGATACAACTCCTGTGCGGTCTCTGTCTGCAGCAGGAAATCTTTGTCCATGAAAGCTTTCATAAATGATAGATTTTATTGTGTTAAATGATTGTTTTTCGGGCCTATTATGCTTTTGCATAATTTTACGCTGCAAAGGTACGGAAAATAATTGAGTATTATGTGTAAAAATTGACACAAAATTTGCACATATCGCAAAAAAGATGTACCTTTGCAGCGTTTTTGAAAAAAATGGCAAGTTTATCGGACATACGAAGACCCATCGAAGCGGAGTGGAAACACTATGAGCGACTAATGGAGCAGAGCCTGCGAGCAGACAACAAGTTGCAGCAGGAAGTGTTGCGTTACGTTGGTTCACGCCGCGGCAAACAGTTGCGTCCGCTATTAGTCTTGCTGGCTGCACAGATTTGCAATCCCGTGACGGACAAGACTTTGCGTGCGGCAGTTGCATTGGAGTTATTGCACACGGCGAGTTTGATTCACGACGATGTCGTGGATAGTTCCGATACACGCAGAGGAGCCGCAGCCGTGCATGTCAAATGGACCAATAAAGTTGCGGTACTCATCGGCGATTACATGCTGGCAAAAGTGATCGGTCTGACGGCCGAGGTGCGTAATATCCGTATTTTGGAAATTGTCGCCAACTTAGGTAAGAGCCTCAGCAGCGGTGAGATGGTCCAATTGCATGTAGGACAAAGCATGTGGATCGATGAGGATCGCTATTTCCAAGTCATCGAACAGAAAACCGCGCAACTCTTTCAGGCCTGCGCCGAAGCCGGTGCAGAGAGTGCCGGTTGTACGCCGCGCCAGCGAGCAGCGTTGCGGGAATATGGTCGTCTGCTGGGTTTGTGCTTCCAGATCAAAGATGATATCTTCGATTATAGCGATCTCGAAGAGATCGGCAAACCGACCATGAGTGATCTAAGGGACGGAAAAGTGACCTTACCGCTGATAGAAGCTTTACGTCGGGCCCCGCAAGACGAGGCGGAACGCATCCGCGAGATAGGTGAAATGCTGGCCGCACACAGCGAGACGATAGAGACCGAAAAGGCTTTACAGGAAGTGAAGTCGTTTGTGTTGCGGTTCAAGGGCGACGAATACGCCGTCAAACAGATGCTAAGCTATAAAAAACAAGCCACAGAAGCCTTGAAGGTCTTCCGTGACTGTGAGGAGAAAAAGAGCTTGCTGGCCTTACTCGACTACGCCATCAATCGCGTTCAGTAATTGTTCGCGCAAGGCTTCATCCGAGATGGTATTAAGGACATCTTTCATAAACGCGTTAACAAGCAGTTGACGCGCTTTTTGTTTGTCGATACCACGTTGCTGCATGTAGAACAACGCCGACTCATCCAACTGCCCCGTACTAGCACCGTGCGTTGCCTTCACATCGTCCGCATAAATCTCCAACTGCGGCTGGGTACGCATTTCAGCTGTCTCACTTAACAGCAAGTTACGATTCGTTTGATGCGCTTCGGTCTGCTGCGCATCCTGCGCTATCTTGAGGTCGCCGATAAACCGTCCGCGAGAGTTATCTTCGAGCACAAATTTAATAAGTTGCGTAGAGGTTCCTCCGCCCACCGCGTGCGTCACATGCGTTTCTGCTTTCACGTTTTCTTCGCCGTGCAAGTGCTCCAATCCGTAGATCTCCGTTCGGCAACCTTCGCCTAACTGAATCACCGAAATGGAAAACGGAGCGTTGATGACATGAATCTTCACACGCGAATCAGCCTCTTGTTCAATACAGAGGTTAACTTCTTCGTTCATGAACACGCGCTCGAATATGTCACCCTTAGAGACCTTCATAGCCTTTTTCTTCGAGTTCGAGGGCAAGGTTCTTGTCGCCCGTCTTCACAATCTTGCCGTCTGCCAACACATGCACAAAATCCGGTACAATATAATCGAGCAGACGTTGATAGTGCGTAATAACAATCGACGCATTCTCCGGAGTCTTCAGACGATTCACACCTTCTGCCACGATACGCAACGCATCGATATCAAGGCCTGAGTCGGTCTCATCGAGGATAGCCAGGCACGGCTCCAACATCGCCATCTGGAAGATCTCGTTTTTCTTCTTTTCGCCGCCCGAGAAACCTTCGTTAACGGAACGGTTGTTCAGTTTATCCGGCAGTTCGAGCAGTTTCTTCTTCTCGCGCATCAGCGAAAGGAACTCTTTTGCAGAAAGCGGTTCTTTGCCTTCGTATTTCCGTTTCTCGTTGATAGCGGTGCGCATGAAATTGGTCATACTCACGCCGGGTATCTCTACGGGATATTGAAAAGAAAGGAACACGCCTGCGCGTGCGCGTACCTCGGGCGCCATTGCCAGGAGGTTCTCTCCACGCAAGTATACTTCACCGGAAGTCACTTCATACGCCGGATTACCGGTCAGCACCGCACTCAAAGTGCTCTTTCCTGCCCCGTTCGGACCCATGATGGCATGCACCTCGCCTTCGTTAATAACGAGGTTAACACCTTTTAATATCTCTTTGCCGCCAATAGAGGCATGCAGATCAATTATCTTGAGTAACTCTTTCATTCACTCCTTCACTCTTTCATTCCTTACAACTGACTCATAACGACCTCACCCACAGCTTGGAGCGTGGATTTGGATATATTGTCCATATTATCCTGGCGCGTGTGCCACCAGAACGGAAAACCGGTTGCGTTGCGCACATCGTAATGAATGACGTCCACACACGGGATACCGGCAATATAGTTGACATAATAATGGTCGTCGGTAATAGGATAGGATTGTTGGTCAGAGAACATCGCTCCGTATCCCAATTGTTTCGCCGCACTCCAGATTTGCTGTTGATAGTTAGCGGCATAGTTAGTCGAGTACATCTCACGCGGGAAGAAAGCGTCCGGTGCTCCGACCATGTCCAGTACAATGCCGAAACGGTAATTGGGATTCATCTGCCGCATATAATTAGCCGCCCATAACTGACTACCCAGACACCAGGTATCCTCACGCTCCGCACCGGTATACACACGCGGCGTACCCATATCTTCGCAATCGAAGAACACGATATCTACCGGTGTCTTGAAGGTCGAATCCGCCATTTGCAGCCCTAACTGACGCGCCACTTCCAATAACACCCCCACACCACTCGCGCCATCATTGGCACCTGGTACATTATAGAACCTATCCTGATAGTCCGGCTCTTCGTCACACCAGGGACGGGTATCGTAGTGCGCACCTAACAAAATACGCGGACGGGAAGCCGTCTCTTCGGTGTAGAAATGACCGATAATATTGTAAATCTGCTGATTCTTACCGCTATAGTCGGGCATGAAACCCTTCTGTAACTCTACTTCTGCACCTGAGGCACGCAACTGTTCGATCAGCCATACTGCGCATTGCATGTGTGACGCGCTATTCGGCACACGCGGTCCGAAAGCCATCTGCCGTTCAATATACGAATACGCTGAGTCCGCACAGAATGCGGGGCGGTCAATAACGGCTTGCTTTTTGCCGCAAGCCGCTAAGAGAATACAAAAAATATAAAGTACGAATTTTTTCATCTGATATTGGTCTCACTGATAGAAGTGTGATTCTGGATAGCGCGGATCGTGTGGGCGATAGGTACAGCCAGACTCTCGATATGCAGTTTGGAGCAGCAGTTCGGATCGATAGGCAGCGAGTCCGTGCAGATTAGTTCTTCCAATGCCGACTCCTCGATACGTTCGATCGCGTTACCGCTCAACACACCGTGGGTCACCACCGCACGAACGGACTTGGCGCCACCCTCTTTCATTACCTCCGCTGCTTTGCAGAGCGTACCGGCGGTGTCGGCGATGTCATCCAAAATAACCACATCCTTACCGTACACGTCACCTAACACACGAATCTCCGACACTTTGTTGAAGTCCGGACGATTCTTGTAACAGATCACCATCGGCACCTCGCGGTCGGTCATAACATGCAACTTCTTCGCAAAATTGGAAGCCCGTTTCGAACCGCCTACATCCGGAGAAGCCACAATCAGTTTCTTTAGATTCAGACTTGCGATATACGGCGCCAGCACATTCGAACCATAGATATGATCCACCGGAATATCAAAGAATCCTTGAATCTGGTCGGCATGCAGGTCCACCGTGATCACACGATCCGCACCGGCCGTCTGCAGCATATTTGCCACCAACTTGGCACCGATCGACACACGCGGTTTGTCCTTTCTGTCCTGTCGCGCCCAGCCGAAATACGGAATCACGGCAATCACTTTCGACGCACTTGCACGCTTGGCGGCATCGATCATGAGCAGCAGTTCCATTAGGTTGTCGCTGTTCGGACAAGTGGACTGTACCAGATACACATTCTGTCCACGAACGGATTCTTCAAAATAGGCGCAGAACTCGCCATCCGAGAAACGATCTACACGCACGTTGCCGAACTGGCATCCTAGCTCTGCACAAATACGTTGTGCCAAGGCTTGTCCTTTCGACCCGGCGAAGATCTTAAACCGATTGTTGTTTTCCATTATTTTTTCTTTTTAGCACTCTTATTCGATGCCTCGGGCTGACCTAACATCTGCCCGAAAGCCGGCGACTCGCAACGCAGTTTACCCTCCGACAAGCGGATGATATCCTCGCGCACACGACTCATTCCGGATTCTTGATCGCGGTTCCAGACCAAGTTACGCTGACGCATACATTGGGCAATGTACACCTCTAACGCATCCCGCTCTTGTCCCGCAGGTAGGGTCGCCGCATAGGCGATCATATCTTGCACGATCCGACCGTAGTTACGCATCCGGATCGGTGCTGTGTTTCTTCTTAACTGTAACGTCATACGTTGTATCTTTGGGTCCGGAGACACTCCGGTCATTTCTTACGAATTAGATAAATCATGGTCGGATAGTGGTCTCCGTAGCCGTTCTGCCAAACACCGGATTTGGTGGTACGGAACGGCGTGCCTTTGTCTTTACCCTCCTGTACGGTCAGGAACGGCTTGTTAAAGATCTGCGCTTTCCAGTATGTCCAGTTGCCGTTCTCCAGTTTCTCGTTAAGCAAAGGCTCGCTAATGATGATCTGGTCGAAGAGGTTCCAACTGCCGTTGTAAGCCAGCGAACCGATACCGCGGTCCAGCATCTGCCACATCGTATTGAAATAGCCGTGAGGCTCTACGTCCTCGCGGTACTTGCGAGCTTTGAGTACATCTTTACAACTATGGTTGTAAGGATCGTCGTTCAAGTCACCCATAATGATGATCTTCGCTTTCGGCTCTTTCATATAGATCGAGTCGCAGATAGACTTGCACAGCATCGCTGCGGTATCACGACCCGGACGACTCGACAACTCTCCGCCGTAACGGCTCGGCCAGTGGTTTACAATCACATGGATCTTCTCCGGTCTGCCGTCACCCATCAGGTATCCCGAAACGCAGAGTTGCAGACGCGTCTTGATCTCACCGCCGTCCGCATAGTGCGCCTTAAGTTCAAAACCGTTCACTTTCGTCGGACGGAATAACACCGAATCATACAGAAAACCGACGTCCACACCACGGCGGTCCGGACCTTCCAACAGGATCGGTTTCAGACGACGGTTATATTTGCTGTTAGCCTCAGCGCAGAGATCATACAGACATCCGATATTCTCCACCTCGGCTACACCGACACAAGCAGCGCCGCGCGGGTCAATATCCGTACCCAATTGCGAAACGGCGTACGCCATGTTCTTTACCTTATTCTCATACTTCAGGCTCGTCCACTTCATACCTCCATCCGGCAGGTACTCATAGTCGTTCTTACCCTCGTCATGAATTGTGTCAAAGAGGTTCTCCAGGTTGTAGAATGCGATACAGCGAACATGTTGTCCCTGCTCTTGTGCTCTCGCGGCAACAGCCACCATCGTCAGCGCCATCGCCAGATACATGAATGTGCGTTTCATAATATATAATTTGTTGTATTTTCCAAATCGGCTACAAAATTACTACAAATTTTTCAAATTTGCAAGATTTAGCTGTAAAAAAATCAAAAATGCTTGCATAATTTGTGTTTTTACGGCTAAAGATTGTTGTTTGCACGACAGTGCGAACGTAAATTCGGGGGAATTTGCATAGCAAAGGCGGAGTCCGAAGTTACTGCAAAATGACAAAGGCTCAAAAATCACAATTTATTGCTCAAAGAGGTGCGATTGCATATTTTCCCAGAAAAAGGGTGATAGATTGTATATTATATATGAATATATAATATAGTATATGTTATACATAAAAGGGTCTTTTCTTGGGTCAACATTGGCTTCACATTAGCCTTGACTGTCGGTTGACCGTCGGTTCACCGTCGTTCCGCTAAGGCAAATACCGTGTAACGGTACACAAAAATCCCACATATGCAAATATCTTGAGAGAATTTTATTAAAAATGGCTAAAAATAAAACAGGCTAAGTATGATAAATACAGAAAAAGATACAGGCTAAAGAAGTATAAACAAGAAAAATAATACAGGCTGAGGAGGAGAAGCCGAAAAATATCGCGAAGGATGAGGATTTGGGAGCGTATTTTGTGCATATTTTGCGCTAAAAATGCCGAATCGGCTCAAAAATGTAAGATTTTTTGCATTTTTTTACTCAAATTGAGCCGATTATTCAAATATTTTTTGTACTTTTGCACCGATTTAAGAAATTGGCTTATGGAAACAGCTCGTGAAATACTGCAATTTTTGCACTATCATCCTCTCTCATCGCGCGAAGAAATTCGTGCCGGTATCGGTTTTCAAGAAAGTGACGCTACGCTTAAGAGGCAAATCGCTTCGGGAGTAGATGATGGAGATATCAAGGTAGAAGGAAAGGCGCGCGCAACGCGTTATTCCTTATCGAATCGTGCGCATTTGTTGATGCCACTTAATTTGGAAACGTATTTCGCGCAAGATGTAGATGACCGCCAAGTGCAAACGAGTTTTAATTTTGCGCTTATTAATGAGCAGTTGCCGCTGGTAGCGTTGTTTACGGAGGAGGAGTTGAACCATCTCAATAAACTGCAGGCAGAGTTTCGTGCTCATTTGGCTGATATGAGTGAGAATGAGTATCGCAAAGAGATGGAACGGCTGGGTATTGATTTGAGTTGGAAATCCTCGCAAATAGAGGGGAACACCTATTCGCTGCTTGAGACAGAGCGATTGTTGCGCGAAAGCAAAACGGCTGATGGCAAAACTAAAGAGGAAGCGGTAATGTTGCTAAATCACAAAGACGCGTTACGTTTCGTATTGGACAATCCGGACTATTTGCAAGAGTTAACCATCAGTCATATTGAGGATATACATCAATTGCTAACCAAAGAGTTATCGGTTGATACTGGTTTACGTCATCGTCGTGTAGGTATAACCGGTACACAATATCGGCCGTTAGATAATGAGTTCCAGATACGTGAAGCTATGCGCGATAGTTGCGAATTGATAAATAATCGTTCTAACGTTTTTGAGAAATCATTGTTGGCGCTCTTGCTTCTAAGTTACATACAGCCTTTTATGGATGGTAATAAACGCACGGCACGTATCACAAGCAATGCTTTGCTAATTGCTAACGGGTATTGTCCGTTGTCATTCCGCACGGTTGATTCAATTGATTATAAGAAAGCAATGTTGATTTTTTACGAACAAAATAATCTGCATGCTTTCAAAAAGATATTTATTGAGCAATACGAATTTGCAGTAAGAGAATACTTCTAACTACACGATCAGGGCGGCTCGATGAGTCGCCCTGTTTCTAAATTCTCCAATCTTCAATACTTATTTCACCTCTTGTCCTTGGAGAGTATAGGTTTTGTCTCCGCGGAGGATGAGGATTTGGCCGTTGCGGAGGATCTTGCGGGAACTAACAACCGGTGTGCAGGGGATGTTATTAATGTCCTCGCTTCCTGTGTATTCACCTTTTGTGGTAAAACTCATTTCCGAACCATAGATTGTCTGATTACCAAGTTTAGCGTAAGTGCGATATTTATATACGGTACCGGCATCTAAACCGGTCAGTGTCGCTTTCATGCTGATACCTGAAGCAGTAATGGTTTTGTGTTCGCCTAAAGCAGCAGATACGCGACGAGACATACGACCTTCTTGTTGTATGCGACTCTCTGCCCAATACTCGAAGCCTTGCTCGGTAAAATCGTCCGAGCCAGCCAGTGCATACCCCTTGAGAGTAGCTTCGTTTTCTTTGACGGAAACAGCTTCGTATGTATAGAGGATAGGCTCAAATTCAACAATATTGTCACCAGTGAAGATGTACTGCCAATCGCCGTAATACATATTGCCAGCGGATGATTGATAGAATGCGCGATATTTATAATATGTGTTCTCGTTGAGCCCTTTGAGTCGTCCCGCCATCGTGCCGTTGGCAACAGGGCAATACGCTTTTGTACCATCCATATCCGCTGGGGCATCGTTGCGTTTCCACTCAAAGCCACAAGAGTTTTCGATGTCAGCCATGTTGGTGTTGGCAAGCAGGATAGCCGTGGTTGAGGAAACGGGCTTAGATGGCTGGGTTTCCAGTATGAGCGCAGAGGTTTTGAAAGAAGGCATTATTATCTCGCAATCGCCCTCAAAAGTATTGATATAAAACTCAATATCCTTATATTCTCTATTGGGCTCCAAGCCATGGAGTTCTGCTTTATTGTCTAAAAATTCTTCACCATCTACCACGCCGCAAGAAACTATATGACGCTGTTCTTCTGTGTCACCGAAAGAAATAACAACCGATGTGGCATTTACTGAAGATTGTATGTTTTCTGTTTTTATTACGTGGAAATTCAGGTCGTTGTATGTTGCTTGATATGTCCTTAATGAACCAAAAGGAACGTACACGAGAACTGCATCCCGAGAATTTAAACCACCATAATAGTAGATATAATAGTAAGACCAATCTATTTTTCTAAAATAACAACTTGATTCTAATTGACAAGCATCATTCCGAAGTTGTATGTATTTCAATTGGGAACAATCAAGAAAAGCATCTTTGCTTATATATTCAACAAACTTGGGAACTATGACACTTTCCACTTCGCTTTCTTGGAATGCGGAGTCTCCTATAGAAGTAACCGGCCAATACTTTTCTTTCCACCAAATACTATCAGGTATAACAATGTTTCCTGAATATTCGTTACGGAAAGCCATACTTTCATACGAAAATCTTTGTCTATTGTGAATAACCGATGCTGATTGGTTTGTTTTATCTAACGCATAACACAATCCTTCAATTTTAACTGTATCAATGGGACCTTCTACATTAACATTGCGAATCACGACACTATCGCAACCTGAAGATGTAGTATATATATTCTCATAAATTTTAGATGAATAGAGGCGCTCACCATCTACTGCTGTTTTTTCACATTCCACACCTTCAGGGCATTCAGAAGCATATTCATGAAAATGAGATTTATACCACGTTTCAAATTCTTGTTGCGTTAATTCATCACAAGTACCATGTTCACGCCTATATCTTTCACAATCAAATTGTAAATTAAAATAAAACCACGTATCGGTTTGAGAGCCGGAGTACATGAAAGAAGAAATAAATTCTTGCGATGCATATTCGTTATAATATCCACTCCATTGTGACTCTTCAAAAGAATCAACATATCGGTATTCATAATTTCCGCTTGGCGAAAACCATTCTCCCTTGTTAATTGTTATTTCAGGCAGAAATGTTGTGTCGGGTCGTATAATTATATTACGAGTGACAATACTATCACAGCCATCGATAGTTTTGTATGTTCTAGTGAATGTACCCGATTCGTAAAACATTTGGCAATCGTTATTATTATCACAAATCTCTGCTCCACGATGGCAAATGATGGTGTCAGGAAGAATATTTGAGATTGTAGAAGTCGATGTGTTGCATCCCCAAAAAGCATTTTCTCCAATGGTTTGTACAGAACATGGAATATATATATTATCCACATTTGACAAACCATAACATAGATATGCAGGAATATACTCCACGTTATTCCCAAATACAAAAGAGGTTATTTGTGAGCGTATATCACAAATGGTTCTTGCACGCCAAAAAGGAGTACATGTATCTGTAAAATCGGAACATCTTTTTGCCTTCCAGATTATAGTATCCAAATACGCGCAATCGCAAAACACATCTTTCCCTATATGTGTTATATTTTCAGGTATAGTTATACAACGCATATATGTGCAATCGCTGAAAGCACCATCTCCAATATGAGTTATAGAATTAGGAATGATTGAGGTTTCACATCCCCTAATAAGAGTATTCGTTTCTGTTTCATTAATTGCATTACAATTATCACGGCTATCATAGCGATTATTAGCAGGGTCTACTACCATTTTCTTAAATCTACTACAATTCCAGAAAGGATCGTAGTCAATTTCGGTAACGCTACTAGCTAAGTATATACTTTCCGCTTGAACATATTTAAATGCATAACTACCTATACTTGTAACTCCATTTTGTACTAAAATCGTGTCAATGTTATAACGATATAGATACCATGGGGCGTCTACCGTAACATTATAGTTCCGCATTTTACCCGTTCCAGAAATAGTCAGTACCCTATTATCCAATGTCCATTGTAGGTTAGAGCCATCTCCTACTGCACCACAAGTGCCTGAAATGCTTTCGGCGAAAAGCATACTGGTGCTCGCCACTATGGCAAATAAGAAAGTAATAATTTTGTGTTTCATTGTAAAATTCCCTAAATTCGTGTCGGGCGCAACTTTTTTAAAGGTTGTATATTAATGTCGTTGATTAATAGGTATCAATAGGTCGCAATAGGTATCTATAGGATAAATCTAAAATTAAAAGCGTGAAGCAGCTATGTTGCACACTCTGCTTGAGGGTACTAGGAAAACCTTTTGACAAGTATGCAGATAGTAACTTCACGCCAATGCGCGAAGCCTATTTACAGTACTCTCGTCAAGAAAGATTCCTAGTTTTTCAAACAAAGAGTAAAGCAAACGCTTCGTTATATTTCAATATGTAGGCGCAACGCTTTGCGCTTTGGGATCGGTCAAACTTGCGGGACAGAGCCTGCATTATTACTCCGGATTTTACGTCGGGAAGCGACAACAAAAAAACCTTTGCGGGTGCAAAGGTACAACAAATTTTTGACATATGCAAATTTATCTACAAAAAAAATATACAACCCGCATAAAATTGCGGGAAAAAAACGAAGAATATTACAGGAAAAAACATGCGAATAACAAGTCTTTTATCCCCTAAAAACTTAAATAAAATTAATTTTTACAGGCAAATCCTTGTGTATTCCAAATATTTTTCGTACCTTTGCAGCCGCAAAGGTTTTTGACACAACAAACAAATACAAAACAACCACCTAACAAATCTAATTATGTCAAGTGTAAACAAAGTGATTTTGATTGGTAACGTAGGAGCAGATCCGGAGGTACGTTACTTGGACAGAGGCGTAGCGATTGCAACATTCAATTTGGCAACAACTGAACGCGGGTACATCATGCAGAACGGCACACAGGTGCCGGACGTAACCGAATGGCATTCGATTGTTCTTTGGCGGAACCTCGCCGAATGGGCACAGCAGAACCTGAAAAAAAGTATGAAGGTGTATGTGGAAGGCAAGCTCAAGACCCGCAGTTGGGAGAAAGACGGACAGATCCGCCGCAAGACGGAAGTGATTGCAGAGAACATTCAGATTCTTTACCGTCCGGAGATATATCGGAAGAACAATGATGAAATGAGCGCGGCAGAGCCGCTCAATGATGAGGCGAAGGCTCTTAATGATGAAGCACAGAATCCGGAAAGTGAGAACGGCTTCTTCAACGGTATATTCAGATGACCAACAAAGAGCGATATAGCGAGTGGGCGCAAGCGCAGGAGTACATTCCTTTGTTTATGATGCCCTGGTGGCTGGACGCAGTATGTGCCGGCAAAGAGTGGGACGTGCTGTTGGCCGAGGATAACGAAGGCCACATCGTCGGCGCCATGCCGTACATGCTGTCCAAAAAACTATGGTTCAAGTACATCGTTATGCCGCCTTACACTTCCGTCGGAGGTATCTGGGTGACGCCCGAGATGACCGGAGACCGATGGAAGACAGCCGAAGTGTGTCGTCAGATCACCGAGCAACTGGACAAGATGGGGCTGGTGTATTACGAGCAGCGCTATCTGCCGGGCAGTCTGTGCGTGGATGCACTTCGTGCGCTGGGCTTCAAGACACGCGAACGGGCTTCCTACCGCTTTGAGGATCTGAGTGATCTGGATGCGGTCATCGACGGTTTCAGCAAGACCAAACGCCGTCAACTGCAGAAAGCGCTTAGTCTGCATGCCGAGCATACGATGGACGTGGAAGATTTCATTCGTTTCCACCACCATTGTCTGGCTGCCAAGAAACGCAAAATGCCTTATACACGTGAGTTTCTGCTGGTGTTGGAGCGCAAAGCCAAACGGCTCGGGCAATGCGAGATACTGAGTATCCACAACGCGGACGGCCAGCCCTTGGCTGCAGCATTCATCGTGTGGGACAAGGTGTTTATGCATTTCGTTATTCCGTGCTACGATCCCGCCTTCGGTGAGTCCGGTGCTTCCGCCTTATTAGTGCTCGAGACACTCAAGAAAGCCCGCGAGAAACACTTACGTTTTGAGTTCGGCGACCCGGATGACCGTATCACGCTCAAAGAGCACAAACTCTTCAACCCCAAGCCGTTCAAGTACTTCTCCGTTGAGAAATCGTACAAAGGTTTTATGGCGTTCATTATTCGATGCGCAGAAAGATTTACATAGTCGCCAAAACATTTGCGGCTTGTCGTGAGGAGTGGTTTCAGAAGAAGGCAAATCGGTACGTACTATGCCCTTTCTATCACACGGTAAGTGACACCCCTCTGCCCCATGTAAGTCGGATATACCGACATCGGACCGCAGCAGAGTTTCGTGCTGATCTAGAATGGCTTGTGGCTCGTTACCAACCGATTCACTGGTATGAGATCGATGCCTACGAACGAGCCCAAAAACCGGCTTTCTGTCTCACCTTTGACGACGGTTTCAAGGAGTTTTACACCGTGGTAGCGCCCATCTTGGAAGAGATGGGCATTCCCTGTGTTTGTTTTTTGAACAGCGCCTTCGTAAATAACCGGGATATGATGTTTCGTAACAAAGAGGCATTGACCAAACAAGGGATCGATTGGCAGACTTACCTGCGCGACGAACAGCCCTACCTGACGACACCGCAGATCTTGGATCTGCAGGCACGCGGTTTTGAGTTCGGCAGCCATAGTATCGACCATCCGCATTTTGAGGCCCTCTCCCTGGACGAGCAGTTGACGCAGACGATCGATAGCAACAGAGCACTTAAAGCGATCATTCCGCTGCCGCACCGGCTGTTCTCATTCCCGTTCGGACAAGAAAACACGGATCCGACGGCCATCAAAGTGCATATCGGTACCCACGAAGCGATTTTCGGAACCAAGAACCTGCGACCGGCACCGGTTAATATGTATAACCGCATCTGGATGGAAGGCACCCGAATGCCCGCGAGAGACATTATTCACGGGGAATATATTCGCGAAATAGTACACCAGCGTTTCCATGACTAATCGGGAGAAATATATACAGTTGTGCGAGCAGGAATCTCTTCCGCTTCACGCGCAAGCCTGGTGGTGGGAACAAAGCACCGTGGGCAAAGGTTGGGATGCCGTCCTTTGGGAGAATGCAGCGGGTGAGATAGAAGCCGCCATGCCCTACCGTATCGGCCATCGCCTGAGCCTGCGCGCCATGCTGATGCCCACGCATACGTTTTATCATTATATCTATATTTCCCCTCAAGCCCGAACGGACATCTACGAGCGGGTAGCCCGCGGTTTGGAAGATCTGTGCCGGAAGATGCATATCGGCTGGCTGCGTCTGCAAGGCTGGTACCCGCCCTCCCTGCTGGAGGCGCTGCACGCGCAGGGATTCGCTTCTTTTGAGCGCGTGACCTACCGCATAAAGGATATCCCCGCCCCCGAAGAGGTATCGGCATTATTCTCTGAAAACAAAAGAAGACAGCTGCACAAAGCCGCAGACCTTCAGTTGGTCCAGCTCGATGCCGATACGTTTTACGCTTTTCACGAAACCTGCCTGGAGCAGCAAAAGAAAGTCATTGACTACTCTGCAAAATGGGCATCGGCGCTTTTGCCGGAAGCAGTACGCAGAGGTAACGGCCTTCTCCTTGCCGCCCAAGACAAAGAAGGCACCCTGGCCGCCGCATTGTTTCTCGCCTGGGATAAACAATACGCGTATTATCTGCTACCGATGTACCTGCCGCAAAAGAAAAACAGCGGTGCCGTAGCCTGGCTCACGGCACAGGCGTTGGGTATCGCGCATGACAAAGGATTGCACTTTGATTTTGAAGGCAGCATGACACCTTCTATCGCATCCTCTTACCAACAATTCGGCGGACAGCCTGTGACGTATCACCGCATAGAGAAATTCTATAATCCGCTGCTACGGGTAGCCGTCAAACTGCAAGAATGGTTATGAAAATATTATATCTGACACCCTGGTACCCGTCTGAAAAAGACGCTATGTTAGGTCTATTCGTGCAGAAACACGCAGAGGCGGTACGTGCGCAGGGCTGCGACGTACGGGTCATCCATTCGCTGAGCCTCACGGACACATGGCGTCAGTGGAAAGCGCTCCGCCGCGAAGGGTGGATGCCGGATGTCGTGCAGCTGAACGTCATCCAGAAACAAGGGCTCCTGGCGCTCTGGCTCAAGAAACGCTATGGTGTACCATACGTCATTGTGGAGCATTGGACAGGCTATTTAGAGGAGAATCCGGTTGTTCAACCACGAGGATGGCATACACGTTTCATGAAGCGCCTATGCGCCGAAGCAGAAGTTGTCATGCCTGTGAGTAAGCAACTTGCGGGAGCGATGCAAGCGTTAGGTTTTACCACAAAGCGTTGGGAGAAAATCAACAACGTCGTCGATGATTTCTTCTTCGAGAACGCCGAAAGCCGGAAGTCGAAAGTTGAAAGTCGCAAGACTTTTTTGAATATTACCTGCTTTGACGAGCCACACAAGAACGTGAAGGGACTGCTGAACGCCGCTAAGACGCTCTTTGAGAAACGGCAAGACTGGCAGCTTGTTTTAGTGGGAACGGGCATCGACTACCAAGAGGTGCGCACCTATGCGGACACGCTGCATTTTCCGGAAGGCCTGATAGAATGGACCGGAGAACTGAAGCCGCAAGAGGTAGCCGAACGGTTGGACAAAGCGGACATCTTCGTACTCAGTTCGCGTTTTGAGAACGCCCCCGTGGTTATCTCCGAGAGCCTGGCGAAAGGCGTGCCGGTTATCGCCACCCGCGTAGGAGGCATCCCAGAGATGGTGGACGACGAGAGCGGCATCTTAGTCCCCACCAACGATGACGAGGCACTTGCCCGGGCGATGGACGAGATGCTGGACCGGCTTGACCGGTACGCCCCGGACGTAATCCGATTGAAAGGCGAGCAGTACTCGTACGCAAAAGTAGGCAAGAAACTCATGGAGATTTACCAACAAGCTATTCATTCATCTTTTAAGGAGAAGGAAGTAAAAAAATGTGCATAGACCATTTGCTGTTAACCCGGTTTAATTTGCAGTATGAACCAAACGACTCAAATGCCATTCAGCCCGAATGGCTGGAAGAACGCTTGCGGCTGTTTGAACTCTACTGCCTTCCTTCCGTGCAACGCCAGACCTGTCAACAATTCAAATGGATTCTATTTGGAGATGTCCGCACGCCTGATGCCTATAAAAGAAAAATGGAGAGATATCTGTCCTTAGTACCTCAAATGCACCTTTACTGGGTGCCTTATCAGGAGGACAGCTATCACAGTTTATATACGCGTATCGCACAAGAAACAGCAGATGCAGACGCTTTGTTAGTCACCTCCCGTATGGACAACGACGATTCCATCGCCCCCAACTATATTGAATCCGTGCAGCAATTAGTGCAAAACGGCATGGATGGTATCCTGTCTTTTCCGAAGGGCAAACAGACTTTTGTCCGGGATCATAAATCATACATTATCCGATTCCCAAAAAATCATTTTACCAGCATGGTAGAACGCGGTACATTCAACACTATACTGGCTTATGACCACACCCAAATAAACTCCTCCGACTTGCACCTTATCGAAACGTCTTTGCCTATGTGGGAAGAGATCGTACACGGAGGAAACATCACTAATGATTATGTCCCCAAATACAAGTATTACACCTCCGGACCGACCGATATATGGGATTTAAGCAAACGCTGGATCCGTTTTCAAACCAATCGTTTAGTCCGCTTAGGAAAGCGTCTTTTCGTACCGACTCACAAGGGATAGCAGCCAGATATACTGTATTCCGTTTACCAGCGCACTACCTATGGCGTAGCCCGCTATCGCGATCTCGAAATTCTTCAACACAATACCTAATCCCACACCTATACTTCGGCTGACGGCCAGCAAGATTTCAAAAAACAAACCGGCTTTCTGTCTGGCAAAAACATCCACCAGATAACTTGTTGATGCTGCCAAAATGGAACATGTCAGCCACGGCAACATCCATCGTATATATTCCCCTACAGTCCTCCATTCTGCACCCAAGAGCCATGCGGTAAGCGAAGGTAAAAAGAACCACAACACGGCAAAACAAGGAATGACGATCATCAGGACATACCGGGTATAGTGGCGATAAAACCGTAAAATAGACTGCTTATTATTTACCCATTCAGCCGTTTTTTGATATAATACTTGGTACAAAGCATGAGAAATCATACTGATCGGAGCGAACGACAACATGAGCGCCATGCCCCAGAAACCTACTAACCGGGGACCAAAAAGAGGGGTGAGCACCAAAACCGGCAGTTGCCCCACTATGCTGTTCAGCAGCGAACGGGGCATGGAAAACTTAGGAAAGTTTGCATATTTGCCGGCAACCTCCTTACAAAGTGGTTTTTCTACTGCATATAACGGCCGGAGCGCTTTCGCCCCTACCAGCTTCAAGGAAAGCAGCAATGAGCACAGAGGCGACAAAAGGGTGGCGTATATCAGCCCGCCAGAAAAAGGCAACCATGCAAAGGCCATTTTATAACCCGCCGAAAAGCAAGACTGGGACATCTGGTAGCCGGATATACGTTTGTATTGTTTCGTACGGATGTACCAGTAATTAAGAATATTCCAGAACCCGACAAAAAGGACAAAGAAAGGCATCATCCAATAATAAGAGGCCAAATCGGGCATATCGAAGATCCTGGCTATGGGTTTGGAAAAGGGGACGGTAAGAATCAGAAGACCCGTAAACGCCCACAAAGAGAAACATGAAACATGAACCACAGCGCGGGCTTCACGCTCACTCTTGGGCAAAACGATCGCATTATACCACTCCAGTCCTGCGAGGATCACCAATACACCTCCTATACTCAGAAACAGATTCAAAAGCCCGAAATCCTCCGGCGAGTATATGCGGGTCAAAACAGGATACACCAATAGCCCGATAGCCTGCGCGAGGATGTTGGCGGAAAGCAGCGTTCCCACATTTCGCACAGATGGAGTATTCCATATTTTTGACACAAATTGCTTCATTTGCGGCTGCAAAGGTACAAAAATATTTGTAAATAAACAAATTTTTTCACTTTTATTTGCATAAATAAAAAAAAAGTAGTACCTTTGTAGCCGATTTTGATAGTTACGACCTTAAATAACACGAGATATGCAAGTTAAAAAATCTGAAAAAGCCAGTTTAGAGAAGGACAAACTCGTCTATGTATTGATGGGTTTGGTTTTCACTTTGAGCCTTGTTTACGTGGCGCTGGAGTGGACAGAAAGAGAGGTTACCAAGTATGAAGTAACCGACACAGAGTTCCTTTTTGAGGAAGAAGTAGAAATCCAACAAACGACGCAGGAGACTCCTCCCCCGCCCCCACCCCCTGCAGTTCAGGAAGTGGAAGTGCTGAACGTCGTAGAGGATAACGTTGAGACCGAGTCTATCGAGGTGAACGCCGAGGATGACAAAGCCGAGGAAGTGGTTATCGCTGCGCCGGTAGAGGCTCCGGTTGAGGAAGAGGAAGAAGAGGTTGTCTTCGTAGTCGTTGAGTCCATGCCGGAGTTCCCGGGTGGCCAACAAGCGCTCTTCAAATACCTCAGCGAGAACGTGAAGTATCCGGTTATCGCACAGGAGAACGGCATCCAAGGTCGTGTTATCTGCCAGTTCGTGGTGAACAAAGACGGTTCGATCGTCGATGTAGAAGTAGTACGTTCCGGTGGTGACCCCTCGCTCGATAAAGAGGCCGTTCGCGTCATCAAGTCGATGCCGAAATGGAAACCCGGTAAGCAGCGTGGTAAAGCCGTACGTGTTAAATACACCGTTCCGGTTAACTTCAAGCTCCAATAACCGGTTTAGAACCGGAGCAAGCCAACCATGCGGATCCATGGATTTAGCATATAGAGATATTGCGTATTGTAAGAATGTCGGTGCCAAACGTGCCGACATTCTTCGTAAAGAGCTCGGGGTCAACACCGCGCTTGATCTCGTGCGTCAATACCCCTACAAATACATCGATCGCAGTCGCTTTTACAAGATAGCCGAACTGGAAGACGAGGATACGTACGTGCAGATTATCGGTGAGGTGACCGAATGGCACACAGTCGGTATCGGTAAAGCCCAGCGACTCAGCGCCACATTCTTCGACGGCACACACCAATGCGAATTGGTTTGGTTTCAGGGCGTCAAGTACGTGAAGCTGGAGCGCGGGGTCAAGTACCTGCTCTTCGGCAAACCGTCCCGTTTTCAGCATATCTACAACTTCGTCCATCCGGAGCTGACGCCAATGAGCAAGGTGACGCCGGAGATGACGCAGGGTCTCGAACCCGACTACAACACCACCGAGACCATGAAAAGGCACGGACTCAACTCCAAAGCCATGCGTGCCATGATAGCGAGTCTGCTGCCTGACCTTAAAGCCGGCATACCCGATACCATCGGTATGGATATACTGCATCAATACCGGCTCATGTCCCTCACAGATGCCCTCGTCAATGTGCATTTTCCCAAGGACACCCTCTCCATGCAGAACGCACGGGCACGGCTTAAGTTCGAAGAACTTTTCTACGTCCAGTTGCAGATTCTGAGGCAGATGAAACGACGGGAACTTAATCCCGGCTTCGCCATGCCTATCGTCGGCAGTCGTTTCCATGCCCTCTATAAAGCCCTGCCTTTTGAACTTACGAACGCCCAGAAACGTGTTATCCATGAGATACACGATGACCTCAAGTCCGGCCACCAGATGAACCGACTTCTCCAAGGAGACGTAGGTTCCGGTAAGACGCTCGTAGCGTTGCTTTGCTGCTTACTCGCCATCGATAACGGCTATCAAACCTGTATCATGGCGCCGACCGAGATCCTCGCTAACCAACACTACGAGACCCTCAAAGCCTTCCTTGCGCCCTTAGGCGACGCCGTACATATCGCCCTGCTCACCGGCTCAACCTCCCCTAAGAACCGCGTGCCTATCCACAACGGACTCATGAACGGTACCATACATATATTAATAGGTACGCACGCGTTATTGGAGGATAAGGTACAATGGAACAACCTCGGCTTCGTCGTTATCGACGAACAGCACCGTTTCGGAGTCGCACAGCGCGCTAAGTTATGGACCAAGAACCAGATGCCGCCGCATATACTCGTCATGACTGCGACCCCTATCCCGCGTACACTCGCCATGACCGTGTATGGGGATCTCCACGTCAGTATCATCGATGAACTGCCGCCCGGACGCAAGCCCATACAGACCATACACTATTCCATCATACGCCAGGCACAGATATACTCCTTCTTACTCAAGCAGATACAAGACGGGCGGCAGATATATGTTGTTTATCCGCTCATTAAGGAGAACGAAAACATGGATTTAGAGGACCTGCAGAACGGTTACAATAAACTGTGCGAAGCTTTTCCAGAGTACCGTATCTCCATGGTTCACGGCCAGATGAAAGCGGCAGACAAAGATCTGCAGATGCAGCGTTTTGCAAGCGGAGAGACCCAGATATTGGTAGCCACAACGATGATAGAGGTAGGCGTCAATGTACCCAATGCTACTGTCATGGTCATCCAGAATGCCGAGCGATTCGGCCTCAGCCAACTGCACCAGTTACGCGGACGTGTCGGTCGTGGAGGAGACCAGAGTTATTGTATCCTACTGACTAACGATGAAATAAGCACCGACACCCGCAAACGGATGAATATTATGGTTGAGACCAACGACGGTTTCCGTATCGCAGAGGCGGATCTGCAGTTACGCGGCCCCGGCGACCTCGAAGGCACCCTCCAATCCGGTACTCCTTTTGACCTGCATATAGCGAACCTCGCTACCGACGGACGACTCGTCGCACTTGCGCGGCAAGCAGCCCTTGATATACTCGACAAAGACCCGCTGCTCGAAGATGAGCGCAACCGCATTTATAAGCGTCAATTGGATATTCTGCGCGTCCAACTGTCCTATAATTGGAGTGAAATAAGC
>CADCCH010000032.1 GCA_902799875.1 uncultured Bacteroidales bacterium
ATCGCGTTGCCCAAGAGTGTGGTAAAAGGAAAGATATTGAAGGTCGTTCAACCCGACGGCACGAAGCGCTATGACTTCCAGTTCGTCAACACCCGCGGGTTTAAGACCACCGTTGAAGGACTGAGTTATAAGTTCGACCGCGAGTTCTGGAACTACGCCCGGCTCATTTCCGGCGTGCTGCGTTACGGCATGCCGATCGACCAGGTGGTACACATGATCAGCGGTCTGCAAATGGACAATGACTCCATCAACTCCTGGACCACCGGTGTGGCGCGCGTGCTCAAGCGCTATATTCCGGGCGCAGAGATCTCGGAAGAAGAATAAAAGAAAAAGCCGGCGCTGGCCGGCTTTTCTTTTTTACTTTTCTGCACTAAATCGTGTTTCGAGCATTCCTAAGGCTTGATTCTCAACCACTTTGATACCATACTTACGCCTCCATTGGCCGGCTAATGAGCGCCAGAAGCCGCGTGTAACGTAAGAATAGATGTAGGGGTGAAGATGTAACTGCAGCCCCTTTCCGTGTTGTAGGTACTCCTGTTCGCATTGCTCTGCAAGTTGGTCGGTAAAGAGAATCGATGCTTGGATCTTTCCCTTGCCGCCGCATGTCGGACAGGTCTCTTCCACTTGCACTTCCACTGCCGGTCGAACGCGTTGACGCGTGATCTGCATCAGACCGAACTTACTGAGCGGCAAGACATTATGCTTCGCCCGGTCGCGGTCCATGAGTTTGCGTACATAATCGTAGAGTTGCTGCTGATGGCCTTTATCATCCATGTCGATAAAATCGACGATGATGATGCCGCCAATATCGCGCAGGCGCAACTGATGTACCAACTCCTCTGCTGCCAGCATGTTAAACTGGAAGGCATTTTCCTCTTGGTCCTCGTATATCTTCTTGCTGCCGGAATTGACATCTATGGAGAACAGTGCTTCGGTTTTGTCGATGATGAGGTAACCTCCATGCTTAAAACCGACCGTTCTGCCGAGTCCCGTCTTCATTTGACGGGTGATGTCGAAATGGTCAAAGATAGGCTGCGTGCCGTCGTAGAACTTCACGATCTTCGCGCTCTCGGGGGCGATGAGTTCCAAATAGTGGCGAACGTCATTATAGATGTCGCGATCATTGATTTGGATAGTGGTGAAGTCGGGACTGAGTACATCGCGGATGATACCGAGTGTACGTCCCATTTCTTCGCTGACCAGACTGACGGGTTCTTTCTGCTGCAGCGTCTTGACCGTCTCTTGCCAGCGCTCCACGAGCAGACGTAACTCGTTGTCCAATTCGGCTACGCGCTTGTCTTCGGCTACAGTACGAACGATAATGCCAAACCCTTGCGGTTTGATAGATAGCAACAGTTGTTTGAGTCGCTGGCGTTCTGCCTCGCGTTTAATTTTCTGACTGACCATGACGCCGTCGGAGAAAGGCATGAGGACGATATTGCGACCGGCGATAGAGATCTCCGCCGTGAGGCGCGGGCCCTTGGTGTTGATCGGCTCCTTGGAGACTTGCACCAGAATAGGGTCACCTACCTTCAGCACATCCGCTATCTGTCCTTCTTTGCCTACCTCGGGCTGACGCTGCGTCTTTTGAATCAGAGGCACGCGACGTTTATCCGAGACCGCTTTGGCGACATAGGTCTGCAGCGTTCGAAACTGAGAACCTAAATCCAGATAATGCAGAAAAGCTTCTTTCTCATGACCTACATCCACAAAGACTGCGTTGAGCGCCGGCATCACTTTCTTCACCCGACCGTAGTAGATATTTCCCACCGAGAAATTATCCTGGTCACGTTTCTCACGTGCAACTTCCTGTAAGCGGTCGTCCTCTGTCAGCGCTATCGCGATCTCTTGCGGCTGTACGTCCACAATCAATTCGCTTTTCATACTTGAAAGGGATTAAAGTAAATAAAAAATAGCCTTGTGGCAACTTACCCACGCTTGAGCAAGTTAACGCCACAAAGCCACGGTCGATCGTCAATTACTTATGCTTATGACGATTCTTACGCAGACGTTTTTTACGTTTGTGCGTAGACATCTTGTGTCTCTTATGCTTCTTTCCGTTAGGCATAATTGTAATGAAATTAGTTGTTAATATATTATTTATGTTATTTTGCTTTTTTCGCTTTCTTCTGCAACTTCAGGTCATGAACCACCTCGCAGAACTCAGCAGCCGGCTTGAAGTCAGGTACGCAGTGAGCCGGAACGAAAACCGAAGTACGGGCAGTGATGTCACGAGCCATACGCTCCTTGCGAGCCTTGAGCACGAAACTACCGAAACCGCGGAGATATACTTCCTCGCCCTTTGACATACTGTTTTTTATTTCCTTCATCAGACCTTCGGTAATAACCGTAACCGTCTTTTTATCATATCCCGTGGTCAATGCGATTTGTGAAATGAGTTCAGCTTTTCTCATATAATATTTATATTTAATTGTTCCAAAAAATCAAAAAAGCGTGCAAAGTTACTACAAATTAATGAAATATAAAAATTTTTCGGCAAAAAAATTGCAAATTTGTGATTTTTTTTGTAATTTTGCACCGAAAATGGAGAATTTATATCGTCAATTGTATAATTGGTACGCTCAAAATCATCGTATTTTGCCTTGGCGGGACACCGACGATCCGTACGCGATTTGGTTGAGTGAGATCATCTTGCAGCAGACCCGGGTAGCACAGGGACTGGAGTACTATATGCGTTTTATGGCCCGTTGGCCGCGTGTGGAAGATTTGGCGGCTGCCGATGAAGCGGAAGTGCTGCGTGAGTGGCAGGGCTTAGGATACTATTCCCGGGCGAGAAATCTGCACAAAGCGGCGCAGACGGTAGTGGAGCACGGTTGGGCACCCTTCCCTACCCGTTTTGAGGATATCCGTTCGCTTCCTGGAATTGGCGACTATACTGCCGGAGCGATTGCGAGTTTTGCATACAACCTACCCTACCCCGCTGTGGACGGCAATGTGTACCGGGTCGTAGCACGACTGCTCGATATCGATGAGGCCTTCGATACGTCTGCCGGAAAGAAACTTTTTCATCAGAAGATAGAAGAACTGCTCGATCGCGAGAACCCGCGGCTGTTTAACTCGGCTATTATGGAATTTGGGGCGCTCTACTGTACACCTATTCTGGGTGACGCCTGTCTGAATTGTCCGTTGCAGAACGTTTGTCAGGCTTATGCACACGGTACAGCGGAGTTGTTACCGGTGCGCAAACCCCGTCCGAAAGTGCGGGACCGCTGGTTCACATATCGTATCTACACGGACGGCGAACATACCTTGATTCAGCGACGCGAAGCCAAAGATATCTGGTATCATCTGTATGAGTTTCCGTGCGAGGAAACAAGTAGTCAGCCGTCAGCTGTCAGTGGTCAGCTTTCTTTTACCCACGTGCTTTCGCATCAGAAACTGCATGCACGGTTTATCGTACACCAGGTACAAAAAATGCCGGAGTTACCCGGCACGATCTGCATTCGTTGGGACGAACTCAATGACTATGCGCTTTCTCGATTAACGCTGCGAGCGCTCGATACACTTCAGCGTACGGCGTAGTTTGCAGTATTTCCAGATGATGGTTCATCACGGCATGGTCCCCGCGTTGGGCGGGACCGGTTTGTGCGTCTTCGGGTTTCATAAAGTGCACCTTGGCGGCCGTGTTGTCAATCAGCGGTAACAACGCCTCAAAAGGTATCGATGTACCTTTGAGGACATCTGCGGCAATGCGATACATTAGGTTGGTGTAGTTATTGGCAAAAATACCGGCTATATGTAACCGTTCGCGGTCGTGCTGATTCGCCTCGTAAATGTGACTCGTCAGACATTGTGCGAGGCTGTATATCGCCGCGATATCGTCGATGTTTCGACCCTCGATGAAGCAAGGGATATTGCTCCAATCGTCGATCAGTTTTTCGCGACTGAAGGACTGAAAGAAATACAACACACCGGCATGGGGTTTGTCGGCACCGAACACCTCGATCGGCATTGATCCGGAGGTGTGAAGATGGAGCGACTTGGGGGCGTTCACCAAAGACACCACTTCCCGCAACACATGGTCAGCCACGGTGTAGATATAGATGTCTGCTAAAGGCAGATCGTTTACTGCAGCGGGGTTAGCGGTGAGCGGACGAGCGTGTACTAACTCCGCGTGAATACCTTTGAGTTCCAAGCCGTGGTGGAGGTTGGTTCCTACACTTCCGGCGCCTATGATAGCTATCTTCATTTTGCGTACTCCTTATAAAATTCCGTAACGGCGATAATACCTTTTTCCCACACTTCGAGATCCATGGACTCGTTGGGAGAATGGATAGCGTTTTGTTCAAGACCAAAGCCCATGAGGATGGTTTTGCAACCGAGAATCTGCTCAAAAGCCGCGATGATAGGTATCGAACCGCCACGACGTGCAGCGAGAGGACGTTTGCCAAAGGCTACCTCAAAGCCCTTCTCTGCAGCCTTGTATGCCGGGATATCGATGGGGCAAACATAGCCCTGACCACCGTGCATCGGAGTAACCTTTACACGAACGCCTTTGGGGGCAATAGAGGCGATGTAATCGATGAACGCCTGCGAGATCTTGGCATGGTCTTGGTTAGGTACCAGACGGCAAGAGACCTTCGCAAACGCTTTGGAAGGCAGGACTGTTTTGGAGCCTTCACCGGTGTAACCGCCCCAGATGCCGCAGACGTCAAACGAGGGACGACAGGAGTTGCGTTCGAGGGTCGAGTATCCCGCTTCTCCGAAGACCTCATCCACATCGATTGCTTTGTTGTATTTCTTCTGCGAGAAAGGAATTTGTGCTATCATCTCCCGCTCGGCTTGAGGGATAGGTAGCACATCATCATAAAATCCTGGTATTGTGATGCGTCCGTCTTTATCCACCACTTGCGAAAGCATCTCACAAAGGGCATTGATCGGGTTTTTGACAGCGCCACCGAAATGTCCGGAATGGAGGTCACGGTTCGGACCATCGACTTCGATTTGCCAGTAGGCAAGTCCGCGCAGTCCGGTCGTGATAGAGGGCGTCTCTTTGCCGATCATCGAGGTGTCGCTCACCAAGATAATATCCGCTTTGAGCAGTTCTTTGTGGTCTTCGAGGAAAGCCTCGAGACTCGGCGAACCGATCTCTTCTTCGCCCTCAAAGATGAACTTGACGTTGCATGCCATCAGCCCTTCGTGCACCAGGTACTCAAAGGCCTTGGCCTGAATCATCGCCTGACCTTTGTCATCATCGGCACCACGGGCATACAGACGTCCGTCGCGGATATCCGGCTCCCAAGGGTTGGATTGCCACAAATCCAACGGCTCCACCGGCATCACGTCGTAATGCGCATACACCAGCACGGTAGGCGCCTGAGTCTTGACTCTGTATTCTCCGTAAACAAAGGGATTGCCGGCAGAAGGAAGGACTTCGGCTTTCTGGCAGCCGGCTTCTAACAGCAGTTCTTTCCAGCGCTCGGCACAACGGAGCATATCGCTTTTGTGCTCTGCCTGACAACTGACACTCGGGATACGAATGAGACTCGCCCACTCCTCCATGAACCGCGCTTTATGCGCCTCGATGTAGTTCTGTATCGTCATAATGATTGATTTTGCGACTGCAAAATTACTGCTTTTTTTTGATATACGCAAATGAAAAACAATCTAACAAAAAGTGTATATATACTACGTATATATACAGTATATGCATAAAAATGCAATTTTTGGTGATTTATCCTATGGGTATCCTATGGGTATAGTATGGATATCCTATGGTGCGCATAGTCATTTCTTCTTGATTTGGTTAATTTTTGATAGTGCGTGGTCACAAAAAATCCGAGGCGCGGTGGGCGTCTCGGATAGATGAGGAGGTAAGTGCTTTGGAATTTTAACAAGCCGATTAGAAGTTTAAAGCCAGGCCTATGCCGTTACGACTAGTTGTTAACGACAATCGGAGTTGTGCTACTTCTTTCCTACCAGCACACTGTTCATTAAATACGTCCACCGCTGCAAGTCCTATAGCAGTTCCAGCAAGTGCACAAGAAAGCGAAGCGGCTACACCTGCTCCAAGCACACATGCTCCTGCAATAAGCAAGGTCTCATCATTTCTACCACCGATCATACATCCCACACCAGCACCAAGTGATAATCCGCCAAAAATCAAACTACCATACATAAGGCCATAACCGGTCATGTACTTTTTGTAGGCTTTCTGACAATTTATCTTTAAGAAGTCTCTATATAAAGATTCATCCATTTCTATATTGCCATAGAAATACTTCGTTCGAGAGTTACCAGAAAAGTAGTCATTTCTTTCGCTTTTTTCGATTTTCTGTCCAGGAACAAAGACTATTTCTTTTGCTTCGCGAACACTAACCGTTGTATTTTGTTGAGCCACATTAGTATTAGCGAATGTTTTGACTTCTCCATTTTTAAAGACGATTGAAGCGATTTTGCTTGTAGAAATGACAAAGACCGGTCCATCAGGATTAGTCGCGGATTTGTACTTTACTTCTGTATCAGAAATCTCTGTGATCTTTGCGTCAATCCGCTCAGATTCAGTAGTCACAATGATGTCTTGCGCATAAACAAGCGAACAAAGCAACATCGCTAAAGTTGTGAGTAAAAATTTTTTCATGTTTTTCATTGGCTGTTATATCCCATCGCCTCTTCGGTTTTAGATTCGACGGTGCAAAGGTACAACAAATTTTTGATATATGCAAATTTATTTACAAAAAAGTAGTAACTTCGGCCCTCCCGCAAGCGGGTTCCCGCCGAATTTAGTTCTTAGCCGCAAGGGCACGATTATCTCGCACTTTCGTGCAAACAACAAGCTTTTTAGCAAAATAAAGCTCACTTAAGCAAGCTTAATCTGCATTTTTTTGCCAAAAATCTTGCATATTTGAAAAATTTGTAGTAATTTTGCGCCCGATTTTATTTTGCGGTATTGTGCGTATACGTGTACGTGGACATATAATTGCAGCGATTTTGATGCTCGCCGGAATAGCGGCGAGAGCAGAACAACCGGTAGATTCTCTATCGGCAGATACGGCTTTTGTTGACACGGCTCGGATCGATACGGCACGCATAGACACGGTACAGTTGCAAGAGCCGCAGCCAAAGAAAAAGAGTGCATTGACGGCACCTGTTCATTATCAGTCGAGTGATTCGATGATTATGATGGCGAACGGTACGGCGTATCTGCATGGTAAGGGTGAGTTGCATTTCGAGAAGATGGAGCTGACGGCTGACTACGTGCGGATGAACATGGACTCGAGTCAGATCTACGCCCGTGGCGTTTATGACAGTCTGGAGTACGAATGGAAGGGCAAGCCGGTCTTTAAGGACGGAAAGGACGAGTACCAGACAAATGAGATCACGTACAACCTCAAGACGCAAAAAGGTTATATCCGGCATGTAGTGACCCAGCAAGGCGAGGGATATATCATTGCCGACAAGACGAAGAAAGTGGGAGGTACGGAGATGATGATGGCCGGTGGACAGTACACGACCTGCGACAATCACGATCACCCGCACTTTTACCTCAAGATGACCAAAGCGAAGGTCAAACCCGGCGATTACATCGCTGCCGGTCCTTCATACATGGTGGTGGGTGACGTGCCGTTGCCTTTAGCGATCCCGTTCGGATTCTTCCCCTTCACGAGTTCGTACTCGAGCGGTATCATTATGCCGACGTTCGGTGACGACTACAGCCGGGGTCTGTATCTGAGTAATTTCGGATACTATTTTGCGCTCTGCGATTATCTGGATTTGGAAGCAACGGGAGATATCTACTCACGTGGCACGTGGGCCGTGCGTGCGAAGAGTAAATATGTCTGGCGGTATCATTTCTCGGGTAACATCAGCATCAACTACCGTAACGATGTGACGAGTGAGAAAGGTATGCCTGACTATGCGTCGCGTAGGAACTTCAGTGTCCAATGGTCGCATAACCAGGACTCGAAAGCCAACCCGTACAGTACGTTCTCGGCGAGTGTGAACTTCGCGACGAGTGGTTACAACCGCAGTAACATCAACAGTTACTACAACCCGAACCTCTATTCGGAGAACACGAAGAGCAGTACGATCAGTTACACACAGCGTTTCCCGGACAGTCCGTGGAATATGAGTATGTCCGCCAGTATCACGCAGCGTACGAGTGACTCGACGATATCGATCACGGCACCGCAGTTGACGGTGAACATGAACAGTATCTATCCGTTCAAGTTATGGAGACAGGCGACCCTCAAGCGCAAAGGCAAAGTGGGCGGTAAGGAGAAATGGTTCGAGAAGATCAAGATGAGTTACGCGATGAACGGTAAGATCGTGAACCGCGGAAACATGAAAGAGAGTGAGTTCCTCAAATCGGATTTCCTCAAAGACTGGACGACCGGTATGAGTCACAGTGTACCGATCAATGCCAGCTTTGTGCTGTTCAAGTACCTGACGGTGACGCCGAGTATCAACATGCGTGACAGGATGTATTTCATGCGCACGAACACGACCTGGAACGACGATCTGCAGCAAGTAGAACGGGACACTACGACGGGATTCTATAACGTGTTTGATTTTGACGCCGGCATCAGTATGGAGACCAAGATATACGGATTCTACACACCGCTCAAGAAACTGTTCCCGAACGGCAAAGTGGAGAAATTCCGTCATGTATTCACGCCGCGTATCAGTATGACCTATCATCCGGACTTCGGTAAGGACAGTTGGGGTTATTATAACAACTACGACGAGCCGGTATATTCGGGTACGGACAGTATCACGGGGCGTAAGATACAGAAAGTGGATGAGAACGGTAATCCGGTGACGATGAGTCGTCAGGTGTCGCGTTTCCAGAACGCACCGTACGGTAACGCGCCCGGCGGAGGTATGTCCGCCACTTTGAACTTCGGTCTGGACCAGAACCTGGAGATGAAGATGTTCAACAAGAACGACACGACAGGCAAGAACCCTTATAAAGTAGTGAGTATCATCGATAAGTTCGGTGTGACCGGGGCATATAACTTTGCCGCCGACTCGATGAACTGGAGTAATTTCCAGGTTAACCTGCGTTTGAAATTCCCGTTCCTGAACAACTACAGTTTGAACCTCAACACCCAGTTGGATCCGTACATGTACGAGTTGGATGCCTACGGCAAACCGCACCGCACCAACAAGCAGTACTGGCACAACGGTAAGTTCCCGCACTGGAACGGTCTGAGGTGGAACTTCAGTTATACCTTCTCGGACGCGACAATCCGCAAATGGAAGAACAAGTTAGAAGGCAAGAAGGTCAAGGAGGAAGAAACCTCAGAGATGGAGGCGATAGAGAAGAACGAGGAAGGCATGGAGACGAACGCCAAGCCGGAAAAGAAGAAGGCCGAGGAGGTGGATGACGGATATATCAAGACGGATATCCCGTGGAGTCTGTCGCTCAGTTACTCGCTCTCCTATGCTCCGGGCAGTACGTTTGATTACGAAAAGATGTACTACAAAATGCGACTGTCTCATTACCTGACCTTGAGTGGAAATATCGGACTCGGTCAGGGATGGAAAGTGAGCGGAAACATGACGTATAACTTCGATACCAAGCAAGTGACATCGTGTACATTCAACGTCAGTCGAGACCTGCACTGCTGGAACATGACAGCCAGTATCAACCCGATCGGACCGTTCAAGAGTTATACCTTCCATATCGGTATCAACGCTTCGATCCTGGCCGACCTCAAATACGATAAAAACAGTAACCAGTCCACAAACGGACGTGTAAATTGGTGGTAGGCGGCGATTGCTCGGTGTAGTACTCATCGAGACAACTCGCCCCATGCTCGACGACTCTCGCGTTCCCCATCCGCTCGAGACGGTCCCGATTGAGTACCAATGATACAAAATTTAAAAGTAGTAAAAGCCACGTACGAGTTGTATATCAACGGCGAAGGTGGTAAAGAAGAGTTAATGGAACAAGCGACGGAAACCACACCGCTCGTTTGGTGCCAAGGTGAAGGAATGATGCTCCCTGCTTTCGAGGCACAAATGGCCGGAAAGGAAGAGGGTGACAGCTTTGATTTTGTGCTCAAGGCCGAAGAGGCGTACGGCGAGTATATTCAGGAGGGACTGATGGATTTGCCGAAGAAGATGTTCTTCAACGGCGACGGTGAGTTTGACGAGGAACGCGTGTATGTCGGTGCGATTGTGCCGATGAACACGGTCGATGGTCAGATCGTCAAGGCACAGGTCTGCGAGATCACGGATGACCAGGTGACAATCGATCTCAACCACCCGTACGCCGGAGAGGATCTGCATTTCAAAGGCAAGATCCTGGAGATCCGCGATGTGACGGAAGGAGAGCTCAAAGCAATCAGAAACCCGCACGGTTGCGGCAAGTGTCACGGCAAATGTGACGATTGCGAAAGCGAGTGCGGAAATTGTAAACAATAAAAAATATTAGATCTATGGCGAATATTGTGGCTATAGTGGGTCGTCCCAACGTTGGGAAATCGACTCTGTTTAACCGCTTGACGGGCACTCGTCGGGCGATAGTGATGAACACGGCGGGAACGACGCGTGACCGGCAGTACGGTAAGGCCGAATGGTGCGGACGTGAGTTCTCGGTCATTGATACCGGTGGTTGGGTCGTTAACTCGGACGATACGTTTGAGTCCGAGATCAACCGCCAGGTGGATCTGGCGATCCGTGAGGCGGATGTTGTGATGCTGGTGGTGGACGTGAACGAAGGTGTGACGCAGTTCGATATGGAAGTGGCACATCTCCTGCGTCAGGCGAAGAAACCGACTATCCTCTGCGTGAATAAAGTGGATACGTTTGAGAACCAATACGGTGCGGCGGAGTTCTACAAACTCGGACTCGGCGAGCCGTTTATCCTGTCCGCCGAGAACGGACTCGGCACGGGCGACCTGCTGGACGAAGTGGTGAGTCGTTTCCGCAAGGAAGATAACAGCGACGAAGAACTGGAAGAACTGCCGCGTTTTGCGATTGTAGGTCGTCCGAATGCCGGTAAATCGAGTATTCTGAATGCGTTTATCGGTGAGGAGCGTACGATTGTGACGGACATCCCGGGTACGACGCGTGACAGTATTTATACAAGATATAACAAGTTCGGCAAGGACTTTTATCTCGTGGATACAGCGGGTATCCGTAAGAAAGCGAAAGTGACGGAAGACCAGGAGTATTACTCGGTCGTTCGTTCGATTCGTGCGATCGAGAATTCGGACGTTTGTATCCTGATGATCGACGCCACACGCGGTATCGAGGCACAGGACCTGAATATCTACTCGCTGATTCAGAAGAACAAGAAAGGTCTGGTCGTTTGTATCAACAAATGGGACCTCATCGAGAGTAAGACCAATCAGGACATCAAGGCCTACGAGGCAGCGATTCGTGAGCGTATTGCTCCCTTCACGGACTTCCCGATCATCTTCACGAGTGCGCTGACCAAACAGCGTATCTTCAAGGTGGTGGAGACGGCGATCCATGTGTATGAGAACAAGAACAAAAAGATCCCGACCGCGCAGCTGAATGAGAAGTTCCTGCCGCTGATCGAGAATTACCCGCCCCCTGCATGGAAAGGCAAATACATCAAGATCAAATACTGTACGCAGTTGCCGAACACCCAGATTCCGACTTTTGTGTTCTTTGCCAACCTGCCGCAGTACGTGAAGGAGCCGTATCGTCGTTTCCTGGAGAACAAGTTACGCGAATGGTGGGATTTTGAAGGCACACCGGTGCAACTGTTTATAAGGGCTAAATAATTACTAGTTCGCATATACTACTCATCGGAGTAACTCGCCCCCTGCTCGACGACTCTCGCGTTCCCCATCCGCTCGAGAGGCCTCCGATTGAGTATATATGCTCACAATTTTTAAGAAAAAGAGTACAATTTGCATTTTTATTTGCATATATGCAAAAATTTTAGTACCTTTGCACCGCGTTTTATGGGGTAAATGAAGATCATAGGCTTTGTATATCACAACGGAAGTACGGAAATGGTGCTCAAAGGAGACAGTTGTCTGCTCAACGGTCGCAAGCCTTTCTTTATGCCTGATTGGACGAACGAAGTGGGTGTAACCGATTGTATCATTTTGCGTGTGAGTCGTTTGGGTAAAGAGATATCGCCTAAGTTTGCACATCGTTACTACGACGCCCTCACGCCGGGTGCGGATTTCATAGCGCTGGACGTTGCCCGTGAGGCACAACAAGCCGGTAAACCCTGGACAAAAGCTATAGCATTCGACTATTCGCTGGCAATTGGTGAATGGATTAACAATGATGAAATGAGCGCAGCAGAGCTGCTCAATGATGAATTGATTATTTCGCCCGAAGAAGCGATTGCGCAAGCCAGTAAGGTGATGACTATTCGGCAGGGAGACCTCATCTATATCCAAGTTAAGCAGGCCCCGCGGCGTGTAGAGAAAGAAGAAATTATTCGCGTCGAGATAAACGGCGAAGAAAAATTATATTGTAAGATTAAATGAAAAAAATACGGTCCATACTCTTGTTGATAGCGCTCGGCTTCTTTTTGGGAGCGAGTGCACACACCTATACGAACCAATCGGTTTTGGCGAACGGTAAATGGGTGAAGATCAGCGTGACTAGCAGCGGTATCTGTCGCATGTCTTTCGATGAGATTCGTGCGGCAGGGTTAGAGCCGACGCAGTTGCGCGTGTTCGGATACGGTGGTGGACAGTTGAATTCGGATTTCAGTAAACGAAAGATAGACGACCTGCCGCAAGTGCCGGTATATGTCGGTTCAGACTTCGTGCTGTTCTACGTACAGGGTCCGATCAGTTGGGCGTATAACGGTAGTCGTTTTGTGCATACTAAAAACACCTATTCGGATAAGGGTTACTACCTGCTGAGCGATAATGCGGGCAGTTTGCTGGCACCCACGACCGGTGAGGCGGTTAGCGGAACGACGCAAGAAGTAACGACCTATCTGCAGTTACAAGTACACGATAAAGACTCCGTTAACCTGGTGGATCGCAACGGTATTGTCGGTGGCGGTAAGACCTTCTACGGAGAGCAGTTCGGTGTAGGTCATCGCCGTACGTTCAGTTTCACAACGCCGAATGCCGTAACGAGTAGCAGCAGTTCGGTGTTCATCGATCTGGCAGCGAATGCCACCACCACCTCTACGTTCACCGCCAAACTGAACGGTTCCGGCAGTCAATCGGTATCGTTCACTCCCCCTGCCGCTTCGGATTATTATACCAAAGGTGTAGGAGGTAGCATCTCCATGAGCGGCACAAGCAAGAGTGGTCAACAGCAGATTCAACTGTCTTTCAGTAACGCAGAGAGCTCGAGTGCCCTCGGTTGGCTCAATTATATCGAGATCAGTACTCCTTCTACGCTCCGTATGACAGGCGATTGGATGGAGATCCGCACCAACGAAGGAATCGCCTCGTCCAATACCTTGCGCTATCATCTGCAGAACGCCAACAGCAACATACAAATCTGGGATGTCACCGATCTCTCGGCTATCCGTCGGATGCCGGCTACGCTGAACGGGAGTGAGTTGACTTGGACCGGCTCTAACTTGAGCGGAGCGCGCACGTATGTGGCTGTCAAAATCAACGGTTCGTCGTACGTGAGTGCGAAAGCGGAAGGGGCAGTGAGCAACCAGAATTTGCACGCCTTGCGTAATATTGACTATGTCATCATCTGTCCCGAAGGACTGGAGGCAGAGTCGCGACGTTTGGCACAAGCACACGAAGCCAAACAGTCCATCACATGGGCCGTGGTAACGGATAAGCAGGTATATAATGAGTTCTCTTCGGGTACCCCGGATGCATGCGCTTACCGGTGGTTGATGAAGATGCTATATGACCGTGCCAATAACGGAGACGGACAGAAACCGCGGTGGTTGTTGTTGATGGGACACGGTTCGTTTGACAACCGGGGATTATTACCTAACTCCGGTAACAAGATGCTGTTGACCTATCAGTCGGACAACTCGCTCAATGAGGTGAAGGCGTACGCGAGTGATGATTTTTTCGGTTGGTTAGACGACAACGAAGGCACCAATGATGTATCGGCCAAGATGGATATCGGAGTCGGACGTCTGCCGGTAGAGAGTGCAGAGGACGCAACGAAAGTGGTGGATAAGATTATCGCCTATATGCAGAACACCGAGCCGGGTAAATGGAAGAACCAACTGGCTTACCTGGCAGACGACGGTGATCACGGAGACCATACGCGTACGGCCGAAGGAAGTGCCGAACTGGTGCGGCTCCAGAATCCGGATTTCGTAGTGCATAAGGTCTATCTGGATGCGTATCCGCAGGAGGTGAATGCGAGTGGAGAGAGTTATCCGCTGGCCAAGAACAAGATACAGAACTTACTCAAGAACGGTGTGTTCTTTTTCGACTACTCCGGTCACGGCGGTTACAACGGTGTGACGAGTGAACAGGTACTGAGTCTGAAGGATATCGAGAAGATGAATAACAAGAACCTGGCTTTTTGGTTGTTTGTTACCTGTAACTTTGCCCAGTATGACGGTGGTCGTCGTTGTGCGGCAGAGGTGGCGGTTATGAACCCCAACGGAGGTGCAGTCGGTGTATTGGCAGCGACCCGTACGGTCTATGCCGAGCAGAACACCAAACTGAACCGTGCCGTATCACGAGAACTGTTCAAACATGAAGATTCTTTCCATTACGAGGCTACACTTGGTGAAGCCCTGATGAACGGTAAGAACGCCCTCAATAACGATGATAACAAGATGGCGTACGTGCTCTTGGGTGACCCGGCCCTGCGACTCAACTACCCCACCGACTATTGGGTGAAGACCACCACGCAGATGGATACGCTCAATGCACTCAGTGTACAGCAGGTACAGGGACAGATCATTGACGAGGACAGTACGGTGGTGAGCGATTTCAACGGAACGGTGGATATCACCGTGTATGACAAGTTGCAGGTCATCGTGACGCGCGACAATGACGACACGAGCGGTGAACCGAATGAGATACCGTACAACGACTATCCCAATACGATCTTCAGCGGTTCGACGCAGGTGAAGAACGGACAGTTCAGTTACACCTTTATGGTACCTAAGGATATCCGGTATAATTTCGGTAACGGACGTATCGTGTATTATGCGCACGACGACGAGTTCAACGAGGATGCGGTCGGGCATTTTGAGGACTTTGTAGTAGGCGGTACAGGCTCGATTGTAGCTGCCGATACGGCAGGACCGGAAATGACCATCTACCTCAATAATATTGCGTTCAAGAACGGCGATAAGACCTATCCTACCCCGCGGTTCTATGCAGACTTGTACGACGTACACGGCATCAACACAGCCGGCGCGGGTATCGGTCATGACCTACTGTTAGTGGTCGATAACGATCCCAAGCAGACCTATACGCTCAATGAGTATTTCACCTCGGAGCAAGACAGCTACCAAGCAGGACAGGTCAATTACCTGATGCCGGAGATGGCAAACGGTGCGCATAGTCTGCGTTTCCGTGCGTGGGACTTGATGAACAACAGTACGACGCAGACACTCAACTTTATTGTAGAGTCCGGACTCGATCCTTCTATCTACTCCGTTACCACGTATCCTAACCCGGTACAGGAGACGGGTATCCTGAATCTCGTTGTCAACTATGACCAGCCGGATGAGCTGATATACACCGAGTTGTATATCTCCAACCTCAACGGACAGGTGCTTTATACACATACGCAAAACAACCCGGATCGCATGTCCGTCAACCTGGCGGAGATGAGTCTGCAACCGGGTATCTATATGTATACCGTACGAATCAAAACCGAAAGCAGTAAATACAGTACTTCTTCGGGTAAAATCATTGTTACCAAATAGCCTATGAAACATATCGCTTGAAAAGTTGAAAGATGAAAGTTTAGAGTTTGAATTTAATAAAACAACAATAACAAGACAATGAAAAAATTCTTTTTATCTCTCGCAGCTGTCGTATGCTTTAGTGCAAGCATCTATGCTGTGGACGAAACGATGAACCCGCTGATTACCTCGATGCCGTCCATGTCGATTGCTCCGGACGCTCGTGCAGCCGGTCAGGGTGACTTAGGTGTAGCCACCGAAGCGGATTTTAACTCGCAGTACTGGAACCCTGCCAAGTATGCGTATATGTACACGAACGGTGGTATCACCGCTAACTATACACCGTGGTTGCGTAAGTTGGTAAGCGACATCGACTTGGCTTACCTCGCCGGTTTCTATAACTTCGGTGACCTGGCCGGTGGTATCGGTGCGAGCTTCACGTATTTCTCGATGGGTGACGTACAGTTGACAAATGCAAACGGAGATGCTATCCAAACCGTACGTCCGAACGAGTGGGCGCTGGATTTGAGTTACTTCCGTAAACTGCACGAGTATGTGTCTATGTCGGTTGCCGTTCGTTTCCTCTATTCGGACCTCAACAATGGTGCCAACAGTTCTACTTCGGGTAGTGCTCAGGAGATGTTTGCCGCATGGACGATGGCTGCAGACATCGGTCTGTACTATCGTCAACCGCTTGAGTTACCGATGGGTACCAGTCATCTCGGTGTAGGTTTCACGCTCAAGAACCTCGGTGGTAAGATGACGTACGACAAAGTAACGCAGAACTTCATCCCGGCTTCGATGAACATCGGTGCCAGCTATGAGTTGCCTTGCGACAAGTACAATTTCCTGACCTTCAATGTAGAGGCCAACAAACTGCTCGTTCCGAGTCGTAAGTCGCGTTTCACCGAAGGCTTCAATGCGGATGACGAGAAGACCTGGCAGATGAGTCAGGACGCTTACTCGGCTCTCAACTCCGCGAAAGGTTGGTTCCAATCGTTTGCAGACGCTCCGGGTGGTGCAAAAGAAGAATTCAATGAGGTTCGCTGGGGTGTAGGTCTCGAGTACAGCTACAACAAGCAGTTCTTTGCGCGCGCCGGTTACAGCTACGAGAACTTCTACAAAGGTAACCGTAACTACCTCACCTTTGGTGCAGGATTCCACCTCTCCATCGTAAGTCTGGACGTATCGTACTGCGTGGGTCTGGCTGCATCCAACCCGTTGGATCAGACCATGCGCTTCACGCTCGGCTTCGACCTCTACGGCATCAAGGACTTGGTTAACAACAAGAAATGATCCCCCGTATAGGTTTCGGATATGACGTGCATCAATTTTCCCCTGACCGCCAACTGTGGTTAGGGGGAATTGAAGTGCCGTATGAGAAGGGTCTGCTCGGTCATTCGGATGCCGACGTAGTAATCCATGCCTTGTGCGACGCTATCTTAGGTGCAGCATGTATGCGTGACATCGGTTATCATTTCCCTGATACCAAAGGGAATGAATACGAAGGTATCGACTCCAAGATCCTGCTGCGTCGCGTGATGGAGATGATCCGTGAGGCCGGATACGAGTTAGGCAACTGCGATATCACCATTTGTGCGCAGCAACCCAAACTGAACCCGCATATCGAGTCCATGCAGGCTTGTCTGGCCGAGGTCATGGGCGTGGAAACCAATCAAGTAAGTCTCAAAGCGACCACCACCGAGCATCTCGGATTCGTGGGACGCGAAGAAGGAATAGCGGCCTATGCTGTTGCTCTTATCTCTCAGTCTGATTGCTGATCTGTTTCAACTGGGCGGAAACCCGACAGTTGTGGTCAAAGACAGTGTGTACGAACGCATTGCCCTGACGGACAGCACGACGCTCGAGGTCTATCAGGCTCCCGACTCTATCTACGTGGTCTTTACGGCGTGCGCCCCGCAGTGTTCCTCGTGCGCGCGCGTATATAATAAGGAGTGGAAACAAGTTCGAACCGTTACCCCACCCTTCACTTCGATCTTTCCCTTAGCAACCATCGAGAACGGTCGTATCATCTGGACCGACAACGACACATGGAACTACCAATCTACCTTATAGGATACATGGGAGCCGGTAAGACGACTGCCGGACGTCTGCTGGCCGATAAACTCGGCTGGCGATTTGTTGATCTGGACGAGGCGTTTGCCATTATCCACGGTTACACCACGGCGCAGTATATCCGTCAATTCGGACTGGAGGCTTTTCGTCAGAAAGAGAAAGAGGTAGTTGAGGATCTGGCGGATAAAATACCCTACGAACATGTGATTTATGCAACCGGTGGAGGATACCCGTGCTGGGAGGATAACATGGACTGTCTGCGCGAGTTAGGTACGAGTATCTATATTCGTTGGAAACCCGAACATCTGGCCAAACGTCTCAGTCTGACAGACCTCAGCGAACGACCGGTCTTACAAGGTCGTACAGAAAAGGAGCTACTTGAATTTATAGCTCCCCAACTTCAAGCGCGTGAACCGTTCTACAGTCAGGCGCATCATATTCTCGATGTCGAAATCTGCGATGAAAACTCCGATGAACGGATCGCAGAAGATTTATTTCGTCTGATACGCGAGCGCGTATAGTTTCAACTGTTTTAACATCGCTACTACTCCATTCGATCGCGTCGGACTTAAGTGTTCGCGCAGACCTATCGCGTCGATGAAATAGAGTTCGGCGTCGCATATCTCTTGCGGTGTATGATCGCTCAACACAGAGAGCAACATCGCCACGATGCCGCGCACCAAGATCGCATCCGAGTCTCCGGTAAAATGCAGTTTACCCTCTTCCATCCGTGCCGTGAACCATACCTTGGACTGGCAGCCGTCAATGAGGTTCTGGTCGTTCTTATCGGCTTCATGCATAGGTTCGAGGTCCTTACCATAGTCGATAATCAACTGGTAACGGTCCATCCAATCCTCCAGACATTCGAACTCATCGATCAGCTCGTCTTGTATCTCATTAATGGATTTCGCCATTTTCAAAAAGCAGTTTGCGCCCCGGATAGAGTTCGGGCCAGTTTAAGTTATGTGTGGACATCAGCACCGTGATACCGGCTTGGGAGATGGCGTACAGCAGATCCATGATCTCACGACCGGTCTCAGCATCGAGGTTACCCGTAGGCTCATCGGCAAGGATCATCTCCGGACTGTTCAGGAGCGCACGCGCGATGACCACACGTTGTTGCTCTCCACCGGACAGCTCATACGGTTTCTTATAGGCCTTGGTCTCCATGCCCACCTGCTCGAGCACCTCGCGCACATGTGCGCTCATCAGTTTCTTGTCTTTCCAACCTGTGGCACGAAGGACGAACAGCAGATTCTCCTCCACCGAGCGGTCGGTCAGCAGTTTATAGTCCTGGAAGATGATCCCCAGACGGCGACGGAGATACGGCAACTTACGGCGACGGATATGCATCATATCGTATCCTAATACCGATGCCTCACCGCTCGCGATAGGTAAGGCACCGTAGAAGGTCTTCATCAGACTCGATTTACCGCTACCTACCTTACCCAGCATATAGATCATCTCACCGCCTTCGACCGTCAGATTGACGTCGTGCAGCACGATCTGATCCGCCTGGTGGATCTCCACATTTTTATAGTCGATTAACGCCATTTATTCTTCGTCTAACTTCTTCTCCACTTCCGCCAACTGTGCCTTCAGTTCTTCGATCTTCTTCTGCATGCCGGCTACGAGTTTGTCCGCACCTTTGGACTTGGCGGTAAAGAAAAGGATATTGTTCTCAGCCGTCTTGATGTCTTGTTTGAGTCGCTCGTGCATCCGACGGAGATTGTCACCGCCCTTAGCCACGAATGCCTTACGTTGCTCTTCGCGTTCTTTAGCGCGCTCCTCACGTGCTTTCTGACGCTCCAGGTACTCTTTATGACGCTGCTCACGCTCTTTTCGACGTTCGCGGAGTTCCAGGAAAAACTCTTTCTTGGTAGCAAAGAAGCGATCGCACTCTGCACGGTAGGCTTCGTAGATGGACTGGTTGAATTTCTTAGGTGCAAAACCGATCTTACGCCATTCAACTTGCAGCGCCTGCACTTTCTCTGTGGCCTCTTCCCACTGTTTAGCGTTCCACGGTTCCCCGTTGATAATCGGCTCATTGATGGCCTTCATCTGCTCGATGATAGCTTGCTTAGCCTCCAAGTTAGCCTGCTCCTTCGCGTGCAGTTCATCGAAATAAGCCTGATGTTTCTTATTGATGATGGTCGAAGCCGTTTTAAAGCGGTTCCACAGGTCTTCACGCAACTCACGGGCAACAGGACCGATCTCCGTCCACTCGTCGTGCAACTGCTGCAACGCACGCGAAGCCTCAACGATATTGTCATTGTTCTGCAGTTTCTCGGCTGCTTCACACAACAAGGTCTTGAGCTCCAAGTTCTTCTTGAAGTCCAAATCACGCAACTCGATATTAATCTTCACCAGGTCGTAGAACTGCTCCTGCACCTGCTGATAGGCCTTACGGATGGCCTGAGTCTCGGTCGCCGGAACGGCACCGATCTTCTTCCACTCCGCTTGCAACTCACGCATGCGTTGCAGGTTAGCCATCACGCCATCTGCATTCGCACCCTCTACCATCTGCTGCATCTCTTCGAGGATAGCACGCTTGCGGGCGAGGTTCTCCTTTTCCTCTTTCGCCTGCACGGCCGCTTCCTCTGCACGCTTCGCCTTATAGACAGCCAGCAATTCCTTGAATTGCTCTTCCTGCTCCTTCACTTCCTCTTCTACCCCGTCCGTGATGGTATAGAACTGCGTTTTGAGGTGATCCACCTGCTCCTTGAGAGCCGACTCGTTCTGCTCAAGCAAAGCCTTGAGTTCATCGATAATCTCTTGTCTTGTGTTAGCCATAACTGTAAAAATATCCTTTGCGGCTGCAAAGGTACAAAAAAATTTGCATATATCAAAATTTTTTAGTAATTTTGTGCCGATTTTGTCAAATGAAAACGATTTGTGCTATATCAACGGCCTACGGAACAGGTGGAATTGCCGTGATCCGTGTCTCGGGTGAGCAGAGCATATCGATTGTCGATACGCTCTTTCAGGGTCGTACTGCCCTAAAGGATACGCCGGCTAATGTCGTGCGGCACGGACGTATAGAGCGGAACGGAGAGGTCCTCGATGAGGTACTCTGTTCCGTTTTTCGTGCCCCGCATTCGTTTACGGGAGAAGACACCGTTGAGATTGCCTGTCACGGCAGTCTGTATATCCAGCAGGAGTTGTTGCGGTGGTTGATCGACGCAGGTTGCCGCGCCGCTGAGCCGGGGGAATTTACGAAACGGGCATTCCTCAACGGTAAGATGGACCTGACGCAGTCTGAAGCGGTAGCCGATCTGATTGCCGCGCAGAGTAAAGCAGAGAAAGATCTGGCACTGAGTCAACTGCGCGGATCGGTATCCACAGAGTTGGCAAATCTACGGGAAAGACTGCTGCATTTCACGTCGCTCATTGAGTTGGAGTTGGACTTTGCGGACCATGAGGAGTTGGAGTTTGCCGACCGAACGGAGCTCAAAGAACTGGCCGCCGAGATAGAACATAAACTATCGGCTTTGTTGGCCTCTTTCCGTACGGGTAATGCGATTCGGAACGGTATACCTGTAGCAATTGTCGGTGCACCGAACGTAGGTAAATCGACGCTGCTCAATGCGCTGCTGGGAGAGCAACGCGCGATCGTGAGTGATATACAAGGAACGACGCGCGACACGGTGGAAGATACACTGCTTTTAGACGGCATCCTCTTCCGGCTCATCGACACTGCGGGACTGCGTGAAACGAACGACACGATTGAGAATATGGGTATCGAACGTTCACGCAAAGCCATAGAAAAGGCGCAGATTATTGTGCACGTGATTGACGATTTGACGATTGACGATGTACGATTGATTGACGAGGGAGTAAAAGGGACGATTATACATGTGTTGAATAAGATTGACCTTTCACCCATTCATCCCTTCACCCATTCATCCTTTATTCCTATCTCTGCCAAAAACAACGAGATTGAACCACTCAAACAGGAGTTGGTACGGATCGCCAAGGCGTCCATGGAAACTAGTGCGGTAATGCTCAGTAACGCACGCCATTATGAGGCGATTACACGTGCACACGAGGCGATTCAACGGGTACAAGAGGGCTTGATAGATGGTCTTTCCGGTGAACTACTGTCGATGGATCTGCAGGACTGTTTGAATGCACTAGGTGAGGTAACCGGACAGATTACCAACCAGGAAGTATTGACCAATATTTTCAGTAAATTCTGTATAGGGAAATGATTTTATCGATGACCGGCTACGGAAAAGCCGAAACAATTTTCCGGGGAAAGAAACTGATTTGTGAACTTCGTTCACTGAACTCCAAATCGATGGACTTGTCTGTTCGTCTGATACCCCAACTGCGGGCACACGAATTGGATATCCGCACGATCATTAACCAACGATTGGAGCGAGGGAAAGTAGACTTATTATTGATGAATGATGGAATGAGCGAGACTTCGTCTCTCAATGATGTAACGCCCGTTAACTGGGAAGCCGCCAAAACCTACGCCGCGCAGTACAAAGAACAGTTTGGTGAGGTGCCGGCAGAAGTGATGGCAGCGATTCTGCGTTTCCCGGATGTACTCAAGCAACAAGAAGATTGTTCGGACCTGACAGACGAAGAATGGAAACAGATCCAAGGCCTACTGAACGAGACCATCGAGGCTTTTATTGCCTTCCGTACCCAGGAAGGTGCCGCGCTGCAGGCGATGTTCAATGAGAAACTCGACGGGATAGCGGACCTGTTAGCACAGGTGGAGCCGTTTGAAAAAGGTAGGGTAGCAAAGATCAAAGAACGACTGGAATCCAGCCTCGCGCAACTGTCCACCGAGACCCAAGCGCAGATTGACCGCAACCGACTGGAACAGGAGATGATCTATTACCTCGAGAAACTGGATGTCACCGAAGAGAAAGTGCGGCTCACCAACCACATCAAGTACTTCCGGGAAACCATGGATTCCGAAGGCAGCGGTGTCGGTAAAAAACTCGGGTTCATTGCCCAAGAGATGGGTCGCGAGATCAACACCCTCGGGTCCAAATCCAACCAATCCGAGATGCAGATCATCGTGGTGAAGATGAAAGATATCCTTGAACAAATAAAAGAGCAAGTGCTCAACGTCTTATGATATACATTTTTTGTGCCCCTTCAGGTAGCGGTAAATCGACCATGGTGAAGCACCTGCTGACCATGTACCCCAATTTGTTTGAACTCTCTGTCTCCTGTACTACTCGTGCCCCGCGCGGACAGGAAGTACATGGAAAAGAGTACTATTTCATTTCCGTGGAGGAGTTCCAGAAACGCATTAAGAACGATGAGTTCATTGAGTTTGAGCAGGTCTATGACGGCCTTTATTACGGGACACTCAAAGAGGAGATCGACCGTATCGAAGCAGCAGGTCGTCAGGTGCTGTTCGATGTCGATGTAAAGGGAGGAATCAACCTCAAGCATATCCTCGGGGACAAAGCCACTTCCATCTTCATCTGTCCGCCTTCCATCGAAGAATTACGTCGTCGTCTGGAAGGTCGCGGAGACACTTCGCCGGAGATGATCGAGAAACGACTCGCAAAGGCGGAGTATGAGATGAGTTTTCAACCGCAATTCGATAAGGTGGTCATCAATGATGACCTCACGCACGCCTTTGAGCAGTTAGACGCAATCATCGATGAGAATAGGGATTTACGGGGGTAGTTTCAATCCTGTGCACTTCGGGCATGTGGGTTTGGCACGATGGGTGATAGAAAACACCGATCTGGATGAACTGTGGTTGTTGGTGAGCCCGAACAATCCCTTGAAACCGTCAGGAATCTTAGCGCCGGAGGCTGAACGGTTAGCGGCTGTACAGAAAGCGGTCAAGGACATACCGCATGTGAAAGCTTCCGATTTTGAGTTCTCTCTACCCCGCCCCTCCTATACCGCCAATACGCTGCGTGAACTGCAGCGCGCCTATCCGGAGGACAAGTTCACGCTGGTCATAGGCGAAGACAATCTCGCCATCTTTGATCAATGGCGGGAGTATGAATATATCTTACAAAACTTCCGGGTATTTGTTTATCCGAGAAATCTGAGTAATCCGATTAATCCGGATCTTCTGAATAAACCGAACATCCTTTTCCTTAAGGACGCTCCGCTTTTCGACATCTCATCAACCGCCATTCGCCGTTCGCAAGGACGTCTATAAGCGTGAGGCCTTGTTGCTCCGCTGCGGTTTGCAACGCCGCACAATCGGATTCATAGAATCCGCTGAGCCATAATTCACCGTTTGGTGTGAGATGTTTAGCGTACGCGCTCATGTTAGCCAAGAGCACATTACGATGTATATTGGCGAGAATGATATCGTACTGCCCTTCAGGCACGGTATCTCCCAAACGGACATCGATTTCTTCGCTGTTCAGCGCTGCATTCTCTTTGGCATTCTCCACACTCTTCTCATCGATATCGACGGCGATGACCTCTTTGGCACCGAGATGTTTGGCAAAGATCGCCAGCACACCGGTTCCTGTTCCGTGATCGAGTACGATCTTGTCCGTCAGGGTGACCTCCATCAAGCTGTCAATCATCATGGATGTGGTCTCATGGTAACCTGCGCCAAAGGCACAATGCGGGATAATTTGGATACCTAACGGCAGTTCATGAATCGGGTGCTCCGCTTCCCATGCCGCATTCCAGTTCTCATCCGGACATTCTTCGGAGCTAACCAAAATCACACCTTCTGTCTCCGCACAAAAACGCTCGATTTCATCGGCATTTTGTTGCCATAGTTCGGAAGGGATATAGTAGTCCTCGGCATCGATGGTGTCCACGCCTAACTCACATATCTGCTGGTCAAACACATCTCGTTGCCATTCTTCGGCAAAATTCGTCTTAATGTGAATACAATGATATCGCATCTGAAACTAAATAATTACTTCCTCCGATAAATATTGCGTCCTCTGCGGATGCCTGCGCTTGTGCGTATTGAATCGCCTCTTGCGGGTCATCGATAGCCATCCCCTTTTTGCCCCATAATTCCAGCATTTCCTGTGCGGAACGGGCGCGTTGCGTGTTCGGGCGCGTAAAGATATAGTGGTACTTTTCTCCCTGTGGCAGAAGTCGCATCACGACATCCGTATCTTTGTCATTCACCATGCCGAAGACCATCCATACCTGCGGATTATTCAACTCTTTGAGTTGCCGCGCTACGTACTGGATTCCGTGACTGTTATGCCCTGTGTCGCAGATCGTAAGCGGACGTTCTTGCAGCACCTCCCATCTTCCGCGCAGACCGGTCATCGTACACACTTTCGCAAAACCCTCCCGGATAGCAGAATACGGAACACGGATAGCTCTCAATGCCACAAATGCTGTCTGTAAATTATGCTCCTGGTAGATGCCGTGTAACTCGCATTCGGGTGCAACGCGCAGACGCGTACGGCGCAGGTACTCACACTGGTCGGCAAAATAAATCTCCGCCTCACACTCCTGTGCTTTGCTTAGGAACACATTGATGGTCTGCGGGTGACTCTCTCCGACGACCACAGGAACATGCGGCTTGATGATACCGGCTTTCTCACGGGCAATCTTAGGTAAGGTATTACCTAAAAACTCCGTATGATCGAGACCTATATTGGTGATGACCGACAAGATCGGTGTCAGCACATTCGTGCTGTCCAGACGACCTCCCAGGCCCACTTCGACCACGGCGACATCTACTTTCTCACGGACAAAATAATCGAACGCCATGACCGTCATGGTCTCAAAAAAAGAGGGCTGCAGTTTATCCAGCAACTCTCTGTGCTTCTCCACAAAGGCCGCTACCTCCTCTTCCGGAATAGGCTGACCGTTGATACGAATGCGTTCGGTCAGACTCACCAGATGCGGACTAGTGAACAGTCCTACTTTGCGTCCCGAAGCTTGTAGAGCTGCTGCGATCAGATGACTCGTTGACCCTTTCCCGTTGGTACCCGCTACATGAATCGCCTGCAGTTGTTCGTGCGGGTTGCCTACCTGCGCCATCAAACGGAGCGTGTTCTCCAAACCCGGTTTATAGGCACTCGCACCCACCTGATGAAAAGGCGGACGGGAGGTATACAAATATGTGACGGCTTCCTGATAACTCACTCTTTGGTCAACACACTAAACTCAAACACCCCATCCATACGTTTCTCAGCCAGCCATTTATAGAAGCGCGGCGTGACATGAATGGCATGGGAGCGGCTGGTTAACGCCACCTGATGGCGGTTCATAGGATTGAAGATCGACACATGCAGTCGTCCGTTACCGCGGTTAGCTTTGATCTCGTCCGCTAACTCATCAATCAACTCATTGTTGATCAACTCCAGATTGAGCCGTATGTTCAGTCCTTCGGTACGTTTTTCCTGCACCTCGTTGAGCATCGTTACGTTCTGTACGACAAACTCAAACTCCGCCTCCTCGTCCTTCGCTTCCCTGAACCATTTCTGTCCGGCTCCTTTTTGCTGGACGACACCTGTCACGAGCACGTACAGGTCCTTGAGCATCATATGGGCAAACTGCGAATACGCGTTTCCGAAGAGGGCGAACTCATAGGTGCCGGTGTAGTCGGTGATCACGTAACGTCCGTAGGGGTTGCCCTTCTGACTGATACGCTGCTCGGCGGCCGTGATGATTCCGCCCAGCAGACAAGCTTGGTTCTTATGCCGCGCAATGAACTCCGAAGGGATGACCTTGGTCTCGTCCGGTTCCGCCGTCAACTCCTGTTTGATGCGCACCTCCGCCTCTTTGCGAACGTCCGGCTTGCGCCATTGATCGAATTGTGTCAACTCGGCAGCGGTCACGTTACACAACTCACGCACTTCGTATTCGTACTCGTCCAGCGGGTGCGCGGAGAGGTAGATACCAATCAGGTCTTTCTCTTTGTTAAGCCGCTCGATCGTGTTCCACCGCGGCACTTGCGGCAACTCAGGGTGCTTGATGTCAATCGCGATATCGAAATCTGCAAAGAGGGAATTCGTATTGGAGGCCTGATCCGCCTGCCATTTCTGACCGTAGTTCATCAGCAGATCCAAACCGGAGTTACCGTTCTCGTCCACGCCGAAGAACTGCTCGCGGTACAGGTCCTCAAAGCACTCGAACGCACCGGCTTGCGCAAGGTTCTCGATGGTCTTACGGTTGCAGGACTGCAAGTTAACGCGCTCCAGGAAATCGTAGATATCTTTGTACTTACCGTTCTTCTCGCGCTCGGAGATGATCGCTTCCGCGGCACCCTCACCGACACCTTTGATACCACCCAAACCGAAACGGATTGCGCCCTCTTTATTGACGGTAAAGGTCAACTCCGACTCGTTCACGTCCGGCTCCAACACTTGCAGTCCCAGCGCTTTGCACTCGTCCATGAGCTTGGTCACCTCTTTGATATCGTCCTTATGGACGGTGAGGTTAGCCGCCATGAACTCGGCCGGATAGTGGGCCTTCAGATAGCCCGTCTGGTACGCTACCCACGAGTAGCATGCCGCGTGCGATTTGTTGAAGGCGTAAGACGCAAACTTCTCCCAATCGGCCCAGATCTTATTCAGCGTCTTCTCGTCGTGACCGTTGGACTTACCGCCGTCCATGAACTTATCTTTGAGTGAGGCCAGCACCGCCATCTGCTTCTTACCCATCGCCTTACGGAGCTTGTCGCTCTCGCCGCGGGTGAAGTTAGCGAGCAAACGGCTGAGGAGCATGACCTGCTCCTGATAGACCGTCACGCCATACGTGTCCTTGAGGTATTTCTCCATCACCGGGATGTCGTACGTCACCTCTTCGAGGCCTTGCTTACGCTTGATGAACTGCGGGATATAATCCATAGGACCCGGACGGTAGAGGGCGTTCATCGCGATCAGGTCACCGATCACGGTCGGTTTCAACTCACGCAGGTATTTCTGCATACCTGCCGACTCAAACTGGAACACCGCGACCGTGCGGCCTTCCTGGAAGAGCTTGTAGGTCAACTCGTCGTCGATGGGTATATGATCGATGTCGATATCGATGCCGCGCGCTTTCTTGATGTTGCGCAGACATTCCTTGATAATGGTCAGGGTAATGAGTCCCAGAAAGTCCATCTTGATCAGTCCCACACTCTCCACCACATGGCCGTCATACTCTGTTACCAGCACACGTTTCTTGCTGTTTTTGTCTTCCACCGAACTCAACGGGGCAAAATTGGTCAAATCATCGGCTCCGATAATCACGCCACAGGCGTGGACGCCTACTTGCCGGATTGTTCCTTCGAGCCGTGCGGCATATTCCAACATCGAACGCGTGTTCGGATCGCCTGTCTCGTATTCGCGCTTGAGTTCCTCGATATACTTATAGCAGTTCTTGAGGTTCACTTTCGGTTTCTTCGCGTCCTTCGGCAGACTCTTGAGCACTGAATCGGGGAAATCACGATCGGGCACGTAACTCTTGAGTTCATTGACGAACGCAAGCGGAACTTGCTGCACACGGCCGACGTCCGCCAAAGCAGACTTGGTCGCCATCTTACCGTAGGTAACGATATGCGCTACGTGCGTCTCGCCGTACTTGCGGCTCACGTAATCCAGCACCTTTCCTCGTCCGCAATCCTCAAAGTCCGTATCGATATCAGGCAACGAGATACGGTCAGGGTTCAGGAAACGCTCAAACAGCAGATCGTACTTCAACGGATCCAGGTCCGTGATCTTCAAACAGTAGGCCACCACCGATCCGGCGGCACTACCACGACCCGGGCCAACCGACACGTCTAACTCTTCACGCGCCGCGCGGATGAAGTCCATCACAATCAGGAAATAACCCGGGAAACCCATCGAGATGATGGTGTTCAACTCAAACTCAATACGCTCTTTCAACTCCTCGTCCGTCGCCAGCCGCTCCTCGCCGTACCGCTGCTTGGCTCCTTCCATCGTCAGGTAACGCAGGTACGCACTCTCGAACGCCAGACGGTCGGGGTAATCTTCTTCCTTACCAAACGAAGCCGGGATATCGAACTTCGGCATAATAGGTCCGTGGTCAATATCGTAGATCTCCACTTTATCGACGATCTCCTGCGTGTTCGCCAAGGCCTCCGGGATATCGGCAAAAATCTCCGCCATCTCCTCCGGGGTCTTGATCCACTCCTGCTTGGTGTAGTGCATGCGGTTGACGTCGTTCACGTAGTGGTTCGTGCTCAAGCAGATCAACCGGTCGTGCGCCTCCGCGTCCTCTTCGTTGACGAAGTGCGCATCGTTGGTAGCAATGATCTTAATATCGTATTTCTTCGCCAACTCAATCAGAATCGGATTGACCTGTTTCTGCCGCTCGTACACCTCTACGTCCGCACCGGGTTTCTGCGTCTCGTGGCGCTGGATCTCGATATAATAGTCCTCCCCAAAGAGGTTCTTGAACCATTTGACGGTCTCTTCCGCTTCCGAGAAATCACCACCTTTCGCTATCCCGTCCAGGATCTTCTGCGGAAGTTCTCCACCCAAACAAGCCGAGCAGCAGATGATCCCTTCGTGCCATTTCTCGAGTAGCTCCTTATCGATACGCGGCGTATGGTAAAACGCATCCGACATGTACCCGTGCGACACGAGACGGCAGAGGTTATGATACCCCACCATATTCTTCGCCAGCAGGATCAGGTGCCAACCCGAACGGTCAATCACGTACGTACGACCCTCACCGTTCACCGCTTTGTCGTCATTCATTGAATGACGTCCGCGACGGGCACAGTAGGCTTCGGTACCGACAATCGGCTTGAAACCTTCCTTTTTCTTGCAGTAGTCCAGCAGGTCCTTAATACCGTACATGTTGCCGTGGTCGGTCAAGGCAACCGCGTTCATCCCGCTGTCGATACATTTATCCACTATCTCCTCTACCTTACTTAATCCGTCCAGCAGCGAGTAGTGCGAGTGCACATGTAAATGCGTAAAGTTCATATTCTTTCAATTTGCGGGTGCAAAATTACAAAAAAAAAATGAGATGTGCAAATAAAAAGGAGATTTTTTTAGGTCGATGTCGTAAGGACGTTATAAGGACGTCGGGATGAGGTGTCCCCAAAAAGTTGGACAGGGTTAGTAAATATTGTTAAGTATTTGTGTGTTCGTTGACATATTGTTTGTGTGTTTTTGCCGGTATTTTA
>CADCCH010000033.1 GCA_902799875.1 uncultured Bacteroidales bacterium
GAAAGAAGCTTTTCTGCATTATTTGGATTTAGGTTCTCAGTTTCGTACGCTGCAAAGCTATGTTACCAAAGCCGTTTCGGATCGACGCCGTGTGCCGATTATCACGAAGACACAACGTCAGCCCGAAGTAGGAAGAGAAGGACAGATCGCGGATGTGCTCAAAGTGGGAGATACACTCTTGGTGCAGGTCTCCAAGGAGCCGATTAACACCAAAGGACCGCGTCTGACGGCAGAGATCTCTATCGCAGGACGCAATATCGTCCTCATCCCTTTCTCGGACGGCGTTATGGTAAGTCAGAAGATTAAACGCGAAGCGGAACGTCAACGCCTCAAGCAACTGTTGCTGTCCATCAAACCTGCGGGTTTCGGCATCATCGTGCGCACCGTGGCGGAAGACAAACGCGCCGCGGAATTAGACAACGAGTTACGACTGCTCGTCGAACGTTGGCAAGAGACCGTCAAGTCGCTCCAACAGAAACAACCTGTCAGCCTCGTCAGTGAAGAGATGGGACGTACCCTCGGTATCATCCGCGATGTACTCAGTCCGGACTTCACGAATATTCAGATTAACGACCAGGCCATTTATGACGAAGTACGCCATTACCTGGAGCTCATTGCTCCGGAGAGTGCGAAGATCGTCAAACTGTACAAGGGTGAGCAGCCTATCTTTGACCATTTCGACATCACTCGTCAGATGAAGACGGGACTCGGTAGAACGGTCGGTTTCAAGCATGGTGGATACCTCATCATTGACAAGACCGAAGCACTGTTCTCCATCGATGTCAACTCCGGCAGTAAGAAGATCTACGAGGACCAGGAAGAGAATGCGTTCCAGTTTAACATGCTGGCCGCCGATGAGTTGGTTCACCAACTCCGTCTGCGCGATATCGGAGGTATCATCATTGTCGATTTTATCGACATGGACTCCAAGGAACACCAGCAGCAACTCTACGACTATGTGCGTAAACTCATGGAACGCGATCGTGCCAAGCATAACGTGTTGCCGCTCAGTAAGTTCGGTCTCATGCAGATCACGCGTCAACGGGTAAGACCGGCAGTGGAGATGCAAGTGGAAGAAGTATGTCCGACCTGCGGAGGAAAAGGAAAGATTCAACCCTCTATCCTCTTTACGGACAAGCTCCAGGAGCAGATAGAGCACGAGTTCAACCAACACGGACGGGGATTGCAACTACACCTTCACCCCTTCATCTATGCCTACGTCACACGTGGTTTCTGGCGCTCTTTAGCCGGACAGTGGAGACTCAAGTACGGCATCAAGGTGGTGGAAAACCAATCTCTGGGAATGTTAGAAACCCGATTTATTGCAGAAAAGTAAAAAAAAGCCGGCACTCGCCGGCTTTTGCTTTCTAATCTCTAATCCCTAATCTCTAATCCCTCATCTTCTGCACCGGGGATGTATTTTTTTAGCACACGTGCCACGCCGGTGGTCCAGTTGTTGATGGAGTCGTTATCCATCTCCAGACCGCTAATCATATGTACCACCTGGTCAATAGGCATCCCGTATCGTAGGACGCCGGAGATGAGACGGGCGTAGTTCCAGAACTCGCGGTCGAACTTATAACTCAGTCCCTCAACCGTCGTCTTGAACCCACGCGTGTTGACAAACTGAAAATCGTACCGTTTCTGTCCGTCCGGTTGTACGACCTTGATGATTTTACCCTTGGTCACAGACTTAGGTAACGCAATTCCCATCTCGTCATCCGCCAGACCCGTGAATATCTCGTACGGACGGCCGTCCTTCAGACCGACAAACGCAATCCATTTGTCTTTCTGGTTCTGAAAACGCACCACATCCGCTTCCAACTCTACCGGACGTTTCAATAACGTCGAACTCTCTTGTATTTCCATAAAATTAACCTTTAATCATTCACCCATTCATCCATTCACCGTTATCTTCGCGGAACACGAAGTCTCTCCCGCTTCGTTCTTCATTTGGTACTGTACCCCGTCTTCGGAAACGAGATAGTGTGTTTGCAGCGTCTCGCCGAACATCGCTTCTTTGCTGTAGTTGATATCCAGCCGTATGGTCTTACCGTAATAATCCGGCAGATACGCATCGGTCAGCGCTTGCAGGTAGCGGCAACTGTTGCAGTGTCCGTTGTAATCGGTATCCGAATAAACGACCTTATGCGGTGCGACACCGGTCGGTTCCGGAATTGTCGTCATCCGCACACGCGGCATATCCAGTACTTCGCCATCTACGCAACCCTCAAAGATCGGATCGTCGAAGATATTGACAATCTCGCGTTTGTTCAGATCCAGCACCGCCCAAACGGACTTACAGATACCGATGAGTCTGTCCCCTGACCAGATACGGAAATCACGGGTACTGAGCATGTGGGCGTTACTCTCTATCCAGGTCTCAATACGTATTTTCTCACAATGCGTCGGTAACGCGTACATCTCTACACTCAAGCGCGTCAAGATCCACGTCAAACCCCGCGGATGGAGTACGGCGATACCGAAACCCAACTCGTCCGCCACCGTACCGGCTACTTCCAGCAGATAGTTCTCGAGGTTGAACAAACGGATCTTCTTTCGCCCGTCAACTTCCTGGTACTTTATACTATATTCGTAAGAATATTTCATCCCTTCATCCCTTCATCCATTCATCCATTCACTCTTTCAACCAACGATCTAACCAGTTTCTAAACTCACGCTGCCAAAGGATACCGTTCTGCGGTTTGAGTACCCAGTGATTCTCATCGGGGAAAATTAGTAGCTCCGCCGGAACCCCGCGCATCTTCGCGGCATCAAAAGCGGACATGGCCTGATTTGCCAAGATCCGGTAGTCTTTTTCGCCGTGGATACAGAGGATTGGTGTGTCCCATTTGTCGACGAACTTATGCGGACTGTTGGCGAAAGTACGCTGCGCGATCGCATTGTTCTTCTCCCAGTACGCGCCACCCATATCCCAGTTGGCAAACCATTTCTCCTCGGTCTCCAAGTACTGCATCTCTAAGTTAAAAATACCGTCATGGGCGATGAACGCTTTGAATCGTCCGTCGTGATGACCTGCAATCCAATACACGCTGAATCCACCGAACGAAGCACCGACGCAACCGAGGTGGTCTTTGTCCACATACGGTTCGTTGCAGAACTCATCGATCGCCGTGAAGTAATCCTTCATGCATTGTCCGCCGTAGTCACCGCTGATCTCTTCGTTCCATTCCATACCAAAGCCCGGAAGACCGCGCCGGTTCGGTGCTACGATGATATAATCGCCTGCGGACATCATCATAAAATTCCATCTAAACGACCAGAACTGACTCACCGGACTCTGCGGACCGCCCTCGCAATACAAGATCGTCGGGTATTTCTTGTTCGGGTCAAAATACGGCGGGTAGATGATCCAGGTCAGCATCTGTTTACCATCACTCGTCTTCTGCCATCTTGGCACAACGGTCGAGCGCTCGATCTGATTGTAGATATTGTCGTTCTCGTGCGTCAGTTGTACCAAATCGGTTTCTTCGCGTAAGTTCAACCGATATATTTCATTTGCTTGCCGCATCGAGTGACCCAGTACCCAAATGTTGTAATCCGTTACGTCACCCAAGCCCAAGTCATGCTGTCCTTCGGTCAGTTTGGTCGTCCAGCCATTCAGATCCACTTTGTACAACTGTACGGTGGCGTGCCAGCATGCCGTGAAGACCAGTGTCGTATCGTCCAACCATGCGTACTCATCGACGTTCGTGTCCATGATACGACTCAGGAAACGTTTCTCGCCGAACTCTAAGTTCATCACCATCAGGCGGTTCTCGTCGCTCTCATAGCCGTCGCGTTCCATGGACTGCCAAGCGATCCATTTGCCGTCCGGTGAGTAACTCGGGTTGGTGTCGTAACCGCCGTTGTCCGCTGTGATGTTGCGCTCCTCGCGCGTACGTATATTAAATAGGAATATATCGCTGTTTGTGCTCACGGCATAGTCCAGACCGGTTTTCTTGCGGCAGGTGTACGCAATCTCCTCGTTATTGGGGGCCCATGCCAACTGCTCGATACCACCGAAAGGCTTCATCGGACTCTCAAAAGCCGTGCCTTCGAGGATATTGAACCCTTCGCCGAGTTGCGCAGATTTGATCCGCTCACCTTCGCCGTAGAAGGTCAGTTTCAGGTCATATACAAACGGCTGCGGCGCGGTCTCGGTCCACTCGTCCCAATGTTTGTACATCAAGTCTTCGTGCATGTGTCCCGTTGCCAAGGGCAGATCGGGGTATTTATCTACGGTCGCCGGAACGGTCTTCACTTGCTTGATGAGAATGATCTTGTCGCGCATCGGGGAGAGCAGGAAACCGTCGATGTCCTCAGCACCTTCCACTTCGATCTCCTCTTTATCACGTCGCAGATAAAGTTTACCACCCTTCATATATGCCAGCCATCCGCTGCACCCGAACCATGCCGGTTCGTAGCCCACGAACTCATCGCACACTTTCATGTCCTCAAACGGATTGCAGATGCGGATCCACGAGGTGGAGCGGTTCTCTTCCACGCTATAGTAACTCACGGTATAAGCGAGCATACCTGTCTCAATGTCACTCTTCACGCTACCGATACGTCCTAACGCCCACAGTCCTTCCGGGGTCAAACGACCGCCTTCAATCGTGATCTGCGGTTTCGTGATAGGCGCCTTACCTTCTGCTGCTTTCTGGCAAGCTGTGCCCACCAAAGCCATTAATGCCATAATAAAAAATTGTATTTTTTTCATATTTATCTGAAATTCGCCGCAAAGGTACAAAAAAATTTGCATATATGCAAAAAAAGCAGTAATTTTGTAGCACAAAATTGAACAAGCCATGAAAATTCAGTTTTTAGGTGCCACGCGTGAGGTGACGGGAAGCAAACATCTGATCACGACCGATTCGGGACATACAATTCTCTTGGACTGCGGTATGTATCAGGGTAAGGGTATGGAGACGGAATCCGCTAACAGGGACTTGGGTTTTGATCCGGCGAAGTTGGACTGCGTAGTGCTCAGTCACGCGCATATCGACCATTCGGGCTTGATTCCGTACATTGTGAAGATGGGCTTTAAGGGTGATATCTACTGTACGCCGGCAACGCGCGATCTGTGTGCACTGATGTTAGCCGATACGGCGTTTATTCAGGAGCAGGATGTGCGGACCTACAACAAGAAGATCGACAGGCAGAATCCGCATAAGGAGAAGGGCAAGAAATACTTCATTGAACCGCTCTATAACCAGCAGGACGTCAACCGCGCGATGAAACATTTCGTAACCTATAGTTACGACCGCCGTTTCCGACTCTTCGACGATGTGCTGCTGACCTTTACTAACTCCGGACACATGCTCGGCGGGGCGATTTGCTCGTTGGAGATCTATGAAGAAGAGAAAGATCCGAATAGTGCGATTATCTGATCTGCGAATCGACGTACGGTGATCGGCTGCACGATGAGGATGAGGTGACGGAAGAGCAGCTGTTGGGTATCGTCGATGATACCTGCGTGTACCGCAAGGGGCAACTGTTGATCCCTTCTTTTTCCGTGGGTCGTACGCAGGAGATCGTCTATGTGCTGAACCAACTGTACAACGATGGTCGTCTGCCGCAGATCCCGGTGTATGTGGACAGTCCGATGAGTACGAATGCGACGCAGATCTTCCGTCTGTATCTGGATGAGTTGAGTGACGAGGTGCGTGACACGGTACAGTACGATGCCGATCCGTTTGGGTTCAACACGCTGCGGTATATCACGGATATCAGTGAGTCCAAGGCACTGAACCACAAGGAAGAACCCTGTATCATCATCTCGGCTTCAGGCATGCTCGAGGCAGGGCGCATCAAACACCACGTGGCGAACCATATCTCCGACCCGCGTTGTACGGTGCTGATTGTCGGTTACTGCGAACCTACCACCTTAGGGGCACGTATCCAGCAACCCGGCCTGCAGTGGATATCCATCTTCGGTCAGGACCGCAAGATCAAAGCGCAGATTACCAAACTGGAGGGTTTCTCAGGGCACGGCGACTATCGGGAGATGATCGATTATCTGACGCGCAGTCTGATAGCCGATCAGGTGAAGAAGGTCTTCGTCGTACACGGCGATGAGACCGCGGCGGAAACCTATAAGGGACATCTGGAGGAAGCGGGATTTAAGCACATAGAGGTACCCGAAAAGGGTCAAACGGTTGAATTATAGCATTTTTTTGCAAATAAATTTGCACAAATCAAAAAAAAGCAGTAATTTTGCAGCCGCTTTTTGAGAACGAGAGTTCTCGCGTGCTCTGCACGCTCGGGTAGTAGTTCAGCCCGGTTAGAATGCCTGCTTTGGGAGCAGGAGGTCGTGAGTTCGAATCTCGCCTACCCGACTAGGGGAGCCACATGGCTCCCTTTTAAATTAAAAATGCGATACAAAGCTATTTTTATTGATATTGACGATACGTTGCTGGATTATATCCCTTGTTGTCGGGAAGCTTTTGAGGCGGCGTTTCCGGAACATCCGGAACATTTTCAGCTCTTCTTCGACATCAGCGGACGGCTCTTCTCGGAGGCCAAGCACGGATTGCATACGATTGCCGAAGTGATGGAACTTTATCCCAAGGAGTTCATCGCTACCATCGGATATCCGGACTCGGCGGTGGATCCGTTCAAGCATGCGTTTCGTGCGGCATGGGGTACGACCCATACCTTAGTACCCGGTGCGCGGGAGATGCTCGAGCGCTTGTCTGCCAAGGGGTACCGACTCTTTGCGGCGTCCAACAGTTTCGGCCACTTGCAGCGCAGTCGGCTGGAGCAGGCAGGTATCCTGTCTTTCTTCGAAGACACCTATATCTCCATGGACATCGGTTATGACAAACCCGACATTCGTTTTTATCAGGAAGCCCTTCGTCGCTGCGGTTTGCAACCATCCGAAGTGCTGATGATCGGAGACTCGATGACCACCGATATCCTCGGTGCCCAAGCCGCCGGCATGGATGCGCTCTTCTTTGACCGCAAAAAAGATGATTTATTGCAACTGATAACTAATCTCTGAAAACTGAAATAATCGTGCCCATTCTGGGCTAAGAAAACTGATGAACCGTTATACATTAGGAAAAATCGTTAAGTTCTTTTTTCACTGGCACTACGACATCCGTGTGACCGGTGAGGAATTGTTGCGGAACGACTCCGTGCATCTGGTGCTGCCGAATCATACCGCCTATATCGACCCGCTCATTCTCTTCAGCGAAGAGTGGTGGCTGCCCATCAGTCCGCTGACCGACGAGTTGTTTATGCGGCATAAGTTCTACGGCTATATCTTACGCAAAGCCGATGCAATCGAGGTGCCGGATCTCTACAAGAGTGCGATGAGTCGCGAGGAAGGTGCGGCGGTGGCAGGACAACTGAGCCGCATCGTCATCAATAGTCTGGCAGCCGGTAAGCAGATCTGTTTCTATCCCTCGGGACACGTCAAGACGGTGGATAAGGAGATCATCGGAAACCGGCGTCTGGCGTACGAGGTATGTCGTGAGCTTCCCGCGGGCGTGCGCGTGATCCTTTGTTACATGCGCGGGTTAGAGTCCAGCCGGTTCTCCAAACTCCAACCCAAACAATGGAAATGGCGCCGGACGGTGACGATGCACTTTGAAGACCACACCGAAGAGGTGCAACATTGGGCACAAACGCTGAGCCGTAGAGAATTTAATGAAAAACTCGAAGAATGGTATAACTCTGGCACGCTTTTTGTTGCATAACAGGCGGCTTAAAAAAAACTTTACGATGAGAAAAATACAACATATCGTACTCTGTATTCTTTGTTCGGTACTCTATACACCTTTATTCGCCGGCGACACCTTGCACTACAGCTTGGCGCAGTGCCGCGATCTGGCGTTGACATCCGGTAATGCTTCCAAAGCGCAGCAGGAGACCCAACTAGCAGCTAAGTATAACCGTCAGGCGGCTCTGGCGGCGATGTTCCCCCGTATCACGGCGAACGGCAGTTATATGTGGAACTCCCTCGACGCCCATTTATTGGCTAACTCGACCGCCTTTTCGTTCGGTACGGCGACCGTGAATCCGGACGGCACCTCGTCTTTCGTATGGAGCGGAGAGAGTACGCTCGGTAAGATGGAGACGGCCGCTAAGGGAACGGTTTTCGAGGATGCGGTGAAGGACATCGAAGTGAAAGCCGGACAGAAGATCGCCGATGCGTATCAGGTGCTGTATGACAAGTTGTCACCTGACCTGACACATGTGCTCGTGGCACACGTGGGGGTGACCCAACCGATCTGGGTCGGTGGACGACTGATACAGGCCTATAAGATTGCCAAAGCCACCGAGCAGATGGCTTCGATTGAGTCGGAGGCCAAACACGATGCGACGATCTACGCCGTCGATGAGGCGTACTGGCGTGTGGTGTCGGTCAGCAAGAAGAAAGAACTGGCGAATCAGTACTATAACCTCCTTTGCCAATTGGAACAAGACGTCAAGAGTGCGCTGGACGAGGGACTGGTGACGCAAGCCGATCTGCTGAAGGTGACGACCAAACGGGGCGAAGCAGAAGTGAAAAAACTGCAGGCGGAGAACGGTCTGACGCTGTCGAACATGGCGCTGGCGCAAGTCTGCGGTTTGCCGTTGAGCACCGCATTCTCGCTCGACGAGAGTGGTTTGAGTGAGACCTCCCTGCCGGTGGATGAGGCAGAGACAGAGGGTGCGGTGGCGAACCGGTCGGAGATTCAACTGCTCCAACAAGCCGAGCAGATCGCCAAGTCCAATGCCAAGATCATGGCGGCGGGACTGCAACCGAACATCGTGGCGTCCGCAGGCTATATGTACACCAACCCGAATGTGGATAACGGATTCAGCAGTAACTGGGACGGCAAGGGTTTCTTCTCCGCCGGTGTGGTAGTGAACGTACCGATCGCCCATGCAGACGATATCCTCCGTTACAAAGCCGCCAAACATGCGGCGAATGCGGTGGCACTCAAGACCGAAGAGACCCGTGAGTTGCTGACCCTACAGACCACGCAGGCAAACCAAAAACTGATGGAGGCGCAGCAGAAGATCGTGTTGGCACGACTGACGCAGAACAACGCCGCCGAGGTGTTGCGTATGGCGCAGGAATCGTATGACGCCGGTATGATCACGGCTTCTGAACTAATGCAGGCGCAGACCGCTTGGCTCGCAGCAGCCACGGACTTGGTGGACGCCGAAGTCGAAGCCAAGACCACAGAAACACAATTGCGCAAATATTTAGGTAAACTTTGATATGAAAAAAGTGAAAGAAGGAAGTCTGCTGTTAGGTTTGATTGCTCTCCTGACAGTAGTCGTTGTGGTGGCAGTAGTAGGACTGGTTGCGCTTCGTCCGGAGAAGACCCTGATCCAAGGGGAGGCGGAGGCAGCCGAGTACCGTGTGTCCGGTAAAGTGCCGGGACGTATCGAGATGTACTTCTACGAAGAGGGAGAACAAGTGAAGAAAGGTGACACGCTGGTCGTCATTTACTCCCCGGAAGTAGAAGCCAAGAAAGCACAGGCGCTGGCAGCACGGGAGATGGCGGAGGCCGTCAACCAGAAAGCCAAGAACGGTGCCCGGAACGAGCAGATCCAGGGTGCGTACGAGTTGTACCAGAAAGCCAAAGCCGGTGAGGAGATCTACCGCAAGAGTTACGAGCGTGTGCAGCGTTTGTACGACAAGGGTGTCGTTTCCGCACAGAAACGCGATGAGGTAGAGGCGCAGTACAAAGCGGCGGAGGCAACTGTCAAAGCGGCACGAAGCCAGTACCAGATGGCGCTCTCCGGTGCGCGGGAAGAAGACAAAGCCGCCGCAGAAGCGCAGGTCGCCAAGGTCGATGGTATCTTACAGGAAGTAGCGGCTGCTGAGGCGGAGAAATACCTGTTATCGCCTTGCGACGGTGAGGTATCGGAACTCTTCCCGAAAGTTGGCGAACTGGTAGGACAGGGCTCGCCGGTGATGAGTATCGTGGACTTGAGCGATATATGGTTCACCTTCGCCGTACGCGAAGACATGTTGACGAAATTCCCCTTGGGCTCGGTCGTACAAGTGACCATTCCTGCCTTGGGCAACAACGTCAAGTACCCGCTTACCGTGACGCATGTCAAATCCATGGGCACCTACGCCACCTGGCGTTCCACCAAGCAGAACGGCGGCTACGATGTCCGTACCTTCGATGTCAAATGTCGTCCGACCATGACCATCCCGGGTATTCGTCCGGGTATGACGGCTCTCGTTGCTGAAGACTGATAGCTGAAAACTTATGAAGTACATCTTCATAAATATTTGGCGTGTGCTGGTGCGTGAACTGAAGATGATGTTTGCACGACCGCTCTACCTCTTTGCGTCGGTAGGTGTGATGCTGCTGTCCACTTTCTTCTTCCTGACGCTGATGAAAGGCGGTACGGCAGAGAAAATGCCGGTGGCTGTCGTGGACCTCGACCAGACCTCTATCTCACGTCGTCTGATCCACGAGATGCAGGCTACCCCTTCGGTGGATATACAGCTCATCACGAACTCCTATCCCGAGGCGCGACTGTCCATGCAGCAGGGGAAGATATACGGAATCTTCGTCATTCCGGAGGGTTTCTACAGCGATCTGGTGACTTTCAAACGGCCGCAGATGGACTTCTATGTGACCAACGCCTATACCGTCGGTGGTAACACCGCCTACAAGCAGATGCTGACGATGGTGAACCTCACTTCGGGTGCGTTCCAGCGCGAGGTGCTGCGCAAGAAAGGACTGACGGACGATGTGATCATGCACCGGATCCAACCGCTTGCCATCGAGGGACACATGGTCGCCAATCCGTGGGGGAACTACTCGGTTTATCTGGTAAGCACCATCCTACCGGGTATCTTGGGCCTGATCTGCCTGATGTTGACGATCTTTGCCATCGGTTTTGAACTCAAGATGCGCACTTCGCATGCGTGGCTCCGTGCCGCAGGAGGCAACTACACCGTCGCGATGATAGGCAAGTTGATACCGTACACCGTGATGTACCTCATCCTCAGCGTCGGTTGTCATCTGATTCTGTACCGTTTTGCGGGCTTTCCCGTATATGGCAGTACGGCACGGCTGATGTTCGGTCTGATGCTCTTCATCTTTTCTATGGAGGCCCTCGGTATCACCCTCATCGGACTCCTTCCTACCTTACGTGACGCCTTGTCGATAGGCGCTTTGTACTCGATGTTAGGTTTCTCCTTATCCGGTTTTACCTACCCTCAGATGGCGATGTTACCGCCGGTCAAAGCTCTCTCGTGCCTAGAGCCGCTGCGGCATTATTATCTCATTTATGTAAACGAAGCGCTGATGGGTGCCCCGGTGGAAAACAGCATCCCGCATATGTTGGCATTGACGCTCTTTATGGTCGCTTCTTTGTGTGTGGCTCCTCGTTTGCATCGTGCCCTTGTTTACTGGAATTATCCGCTTAAATAATGGATGAAAGGATGAAAGGTTTTCAGTATCCCATAGTAAAAGCATTTGTATCCGAGTTATGGAGAATCTTCCGTGACCCGGGTGTGATGGTCATCTTCATCGTCGCGACGCTGGCGTACCCGCTGATCTACAAAGCCATTTATTGGAACGAGCAGATCACGAATGTACCGGTGGCGGTGGTGGACCTCAGTAACAGCCCGCAGAGTAGGGAGTTTCTCCATCGATGGAACGCGGCACCGGATATCCGTTTGACCCATACCTGCACCTCAATGGCGGAGGCGGAACAACTGCTGCGGGACCAGAAAGTACACGGCATCATCTATTTCCCGCGGGATTTTGCGCGACAGTTGGCGGACCCGCTCGGCCAGGCACATATATCGCTGTACTGCGACATGTCGTCTTTCCTCTACATGAAGGCGATTTATCTCAGCTGCAATCAGGTGATGTTAGAGTCCATGCGGAACATCCAGATTGACCGGTACGAACAAATGGGTGTGGATAAGAACTTCGCTTGGGCACTGGTGCAGGACGCACCGTACACGGAGACGGCACTCTTCACGCCAACAGGCGGGTACGGTTCGTTCCTCATCCCGGCAGTGCTGGTGCTGATCTTGCATCAGACCCTTTTCTTCGGTATCTGTATGTTGGGCGGTACGGCACGCGAAGAGAATGAAGAGAGTTATACGTTTGCTTCGCTGATCGGTCGGGCAGGGGCTTGTTTCACGATTTATTACGCCCTCGCGGCGATCCTGCTCGGTTTCTTCCCGCGGCTCTTCGATATCCCGCATATCGGTTCGATCGGCGATATATTGCTGCTGATTGTACCGTATATACTCGCAGTTATCTTCTTCTCGCTTTGTGTATCGGTCTTCATCCGCAACCGCGAGTCAGGACTGGTGCTGCTCATCTCGTCGTCTCTGATCTTCCTCTTCATGGCTGGTATCTCGTGGCCCAAAGAGATGATCCCGGACGCATGGTGGTACATCGCCTGCTGTATCCCTTACACCCACGGTGCACACGCTTTCATTCATATTAATTCGATGGGTGCTACCCTGGCTGCAACGGCTACAGAGTACATCGCCCTGTGGATCCTCACGGGCGTATATTTCGTGCTGGCCTGCGGACTCTTTTATATCCGCAAAAAGCGCCTATTTGAGGAAAGCGTCCTTGAAACCGAGGAAGTACAGGATTCCGTCCAGACCGACCGTTGAGATGGCCTGATTGGCACTCTCTTTCACTTTGGGCTTCGCATGGAAAGCGATACCTAATCCTGCCTTACCTAACATATTCAGGTCGTTCGCACCGTCGCCTACCGCGATTACCTGTGCCAGGTCGATATGCTCCACCTGCGCAATGAGTTCGAGCAGCTCCGCTTTGCGTTTGGCATCCACCACATCACCTATATATCGTCCGGTGAACTTGCCGTCCGCGATCTCCAGTTCATTGGCGTACACATAGTCCACACCGAAACGTTGCTGAAGGTACTTGCCCACAAAATTGAATCCGCCACTCAGGATAGCAATCTTAAAGCCGCATTTTTTCAGTACCCCGAAGAGCCGGTCTGCCCCTTCGGTGATAGGCAGATGATCGATGATATCCTGCTGTACGGACGCGTCCAAACCCTTAAGCAGAGCTACGCGGCGTGTGAAACTCTCCTTGAAATCAATCTCTCCCCGCATGGCCGAGAGCGTGATTGCTTTGACCTGATCCCCGACGCCGGCACGCATCGCCAGTTCGTCAATGACCTCCGTCTGAATGAAGGTAGAGTCCATATCGACGCAGATAAGGCGCCGGTTCCTACGGAACATGTCGTCTTTCTGGAACGAGATATCGATGCCTTCTTCGCGTGATACCTCCAGTAACTCGCGTTGCAATATATCGCGGTCAGGTAAGTTGCCGCGTAACGAGAACTCAATACAACTATGCCGTTTCTCTACCGGAATATGAACGTCCGGACGGTCGCTCAAACGTAAAATATTATCGATGTTCAACTGCCGTTTGGCCACTAACTCCGCTACGCGGGCAATATGTCTTGCTGTGATCTCACGCGCCAAGAGCGTCACTACATAGCGGTCCTGCTCCTGCCGGCCTACCCATGCAGCATATTCTTCTTCGCTAAGCGGCGTAAAGCGAACGATCATCTCCAGACGCGAACAGCAGAAGAGCACCTCCTTGATCATCTCACCGCTCTGCGACGGGTCATCCACCCGAATGAGGATACTCAGATTCAACTGGTGGTGCAGATTCGACTGTCCTATATCCTGCACAAACGCACCGTACTTACCCAACACTTCTGTCACCGCGGATGTCACACCCGGCTTGTCAAAACCGATGATATTAATCAAAATAAACTCCCGATCCATAAATAGCTTACAATTTTGCGTTGCAAAATTACTACTTTTTTACGATATATGCAAGAGTTAGCGATTTTTTTTTATGAATAATCGGATACTTTTTCATAAGAAAAGCTCTTGTGGGGTTGAAAAATTAGCAGTAATTTTGCAGCCGATAAAATATGGCCTTGTTTTGGCACTAAAATCGTAATAAATTTAATAAAAATATTAAAATGAGTAAATTCTTGAAGTCATTAGCGGCAGGTTTGTTAGTCTGTTTATCGCCGGTAATGGCGCAGCAGCTTCCGGACCCGCATTTTGAGGATTGGTCCGGAGCGCAATTTGCAAGCACAGCACAGCCCAAATATTGGAATTTCTCCAATGTATCGCAGTTGGGTGTAGATAAGAACTTTGCCCATCAGGGTACGGGGCGTTCGGGCAAATGCCTGAAGATCCAGGACCAGTTCGTGGGGGTCGGTTCGCTCGGTGCTACCTCGCCGGGTTATGTGGCGTTGGGACATCCCTGGGCATACGTATCGAGTCTGACTTCTATCAACGACGCAACCGCCGGTACCTATGGCGGTATGAGTTGGACCCATCGTCCGGACTCGATGGTCGTTTGGATCAAGCGTTACTACGACAGTAGTGTGGACCAGGCCGCCGGCGATCATATCTCGCAGGAGAATTTCCACCTCTTGTATTACGCATGGACGGGTACAGCGCAAGGCGAGTCGTATAAGGCGAAGAACGGTTCTTGTACCAATTTGACCTCTGCCGCTCCGACATACTGCGTGGACGAGGAGTCCGATATCCGTCTGGCAATGAACGGTAACGAGTGCGGCACCAAGACCCCCGGTAAACAAGTAGCCGAGGGATGGTTCTATCAGAAGAAAGCCTACTCCAACTGGACGCGTATCTCCGTGCCGATTTATTATCTCAATGACGATGTACCGCAGAAGTGTAACGTGATCCTGTCGGCCGGTCGTTATCCGGAGTTCCGTGCGAACACGGGGCAGTATGCCGGTAGCACGCTGGAGGTGGATGACATCGAGTTGATTTACTCCAGTAAGATTCAGAAGCTCTATATCGGCGGTCGCGAATGGAAAGCGTTTGATCCGAACAATACGACCGGTGAGCAGACCTATTCCTTAGGTGCCGGTGCGACAGCCATCCCGGAGATTTCGGCGGTTCGTGGTGCCGGTTCGTTGACCAACGTACGCAATGAGAAAGCCACTTTTCCCGGGCGTCGTCTGACCTCTAACGAGTGTACGATCGTGTACGGTCAAGTGGACGGTGCGGCCACCACGGTGACGGTCAAAGCAGCCGATAATTCTTCTACGACTACCTATCGTATCAAGTTCGTCAGCCAGGCTTCCAACAATGCCCGTTTGTCGGATATCAAGGTCAACGGCCAGACCATCAGCGGTTTCAATGCCTACCTGCCTACCTATAACGTGGCGCTGCCGTACGGTACGACGGCGGTACCGGTAGTGAGCGCGACCGCCCAAGATGCCGGTGCTTCGGTGCAGATCACCCAACCAACTTCGGTCAACGGCACCTCCACCATCATTGTCACCGCTGCCGACGGAACGACCAAGCAGACCTATACGCTGTCTTTCTCGGTAGCAGCTCTGACTGATGTGACGCTCAAGAATATTTTTGTGGACGGTGCACCGCTGACGGGTTTCCAGCCTTCCAAGTCCAACTACACGGTCTCCTTGCCGTTGGGCACGACCACGGTGCCGACCATCACGTGGGAGTCGGCGTATGCCGCAGGTGTACAGCGTATTCAGTTGCTCAATAACACACTCGAGTCCGGTGCGCAGATTCAAGTCTCGATCCCCAATACTTCGTTGAGTAAGACCTATAAGCTGACCTATAAGATTGAGGCTTCGTCCTACTCCTTGCTGGCGGGTATCGCCTTGGACGGCGTGCCTTTGGAGGGCTTCAGCCCGGAGCAGACGGTGTATAATGTCACACTCCCCTTGGGTACGACCACTTTACCGGCTATCACGTGGACAGCCGGTGACGCGTACCAGACTATCCGTCTGACAGAAGGTGGCGTAGATGGTACTACACGTATCGAAGTGACGGCAGCGAGCGGTGCGGTAACGACCTATCGCTTGATGTTCCGTACGGAGAAATCGACCAATAACGCCCTGGCGGGTATCACGGTGGGTGGTGAGTCAATCGCTGATTTTGATGCCGATACGCTAAATTATCACATTTCATTACCCGCAGGCACCACGACCATGCCGTCCATCAGCTGGACAACCGGAGATCCGTACCAAACAGTGACCTGCAACCTCAATCCGTCCCTGATGACTGCCCGTCTGACGGTGACGGCAGGAGACGGTTCGACACGGGTGTATATCCTTTATTTCGAGGTGCAGAAATCCGAGAACGCTTACCTGCAGATGATCTACCTCAACGGTACAGAACTGGAAGGTTTTGATGCCAAGACTTTGGATTATTCGCTTACATGGACGGCTGCGGAGATGCCTAAGATTACCGTCTTGGGTGAGCAGGGTCAGGCGATCACGATTGCGGCTCCATCGAGTTACGGTACGGCACGTATCGTCGTGACCCCTGAAGAGGGTACGCCGAACATTTACATCATCCGTTTCCTTTCTCCGGAACAAACGAGTATCCCGCCTTTCCCGGAGGATTCGTTCCCTGCCTCTACAGATGCGTTGCTGGCCGGACTCTATATAGACGGTCAGGCGTATGCCTCTTTCCGTCCGGATCAGTTTGACTACACCGATTCACTGCCGCGTCATACCTTGCAGGCACCGGCTGTGGTACCGGTAGCGGCTACGAGTGGTCAGATCATCTCGGTGGCTGAGGGTGGAGTGGATCGCGTTACCACGATTCATGTGACGGCGGCTGATGGCGTAACCGCACAGGATTACCGTATCGCCTTCCCGACCCGGAAATCGAATAATACAGCGCTCCTATCCGTTGAGTTAGACGGCGCAGAGATCAATTTTGACCCGGCGCAGTACACCTACACCGATATCGAACTGCCGTACGGTACCACCGTCGCTCCGTCTATCTCCGTAGAGCGCGCCGAGCCCGAGCAGTCGCTTGTTATCACTGAGGCACCGATTGGTAAGCCATCGTCCGTGATTGTGACAGCCGAAGACGGTACGCAGGCTACCTATACCTTCTCCTACCGCGTAGCGCTGCCGAACTTGAGCAATGACTTACAGGGCATCGTAGTGGACGGTTTCGGTTTGCTGGATATGTCGCAGGGTCCGGACTTTACCGTCGATCTGCCGTACGGCACGACCACGATGGATATCGTTTCGTTCACCAAGAACTACCCGGAGCAGCAAGTGGAGATCATCAACGGCGGTGTCAATGCGCCGACGCGTATTCGTGTTCGTTCGCTCAATCCGGATGAACCGGATCAGGTTTATACCATCACCCCGCGTGTTTCTGATTTGGATCCGGCGATGTTGACGGATCTGACTGTCAACGGCCAGATCATCCCGAATTTCCATCCGGATGTATATAATTACGTGCTCTCTGTGACCGGTGCAGTACCGATAATTGCGTTCACGGCGCAGGCCGGTGCTCAGGTGTACGACGATGCGAATGACAAGACTGTCACACTGGAAGTGGATGCCGACGGTATCCTGCATAAATATGTGGTGACGTTCTACTATCCGCAGGATAACACTTTCGATCCGGATTTCGAGAATTGGACCAGCAAACATAACGACGATGCTAATAAGGATAGTGATGTACCTAATGGATGGTTTGCGCCCATCAACTCGATTACGTCTGGTTCGAAAGGTTCGTATGAACCGGATCAGCATGTGTCTGCAGTCACTTCTCCGAAGAAACACGGCAATAAGGCAGCTAAGTTGTACACCAATTATCTGCTTACTTCCGGTGAAGCAATGTTAGGATTTTTGTCGCTCTCTGAGCCGACTGTCACAGTAGGGGCATTTAAGATCGGCACCCATACACCGACGACGCTTGTTTACGGAGAGCCGATTCGTTTTAGAAATACACCGGATAATATACAATTGGATTATTATTTCGAATCGGCAAATAAAGTAACCGGTTGGCGCTTTACATATGATGCGAACAAAGAGAAACAAATCCAATTCGCGCAAAAATTCAGTGCGCTGACGCGGAATAAGTGGTATACACTTTCTCAAGATTTGAGTTATGCCGATACATTTGAACCGCGTACGTTGGACATTCGTATCAGTGCCGGTCAAACGGATGATTTGAGTGCCTATTATGTCGGTGACTGGTTCTCCGGCTTGAATACGTCTAATCGCCAGAATGCAACGATGTATGTGGATAATCTCCGGCTTAACTACAATTCGACCTTGACGAATGTGAAGGTGAACGGTCTGGATGTGACCATCAGCGGAAAGACTATCACGGCTACTATCGATGCAGATGCGTTCGGAACGCCGAAGTTAATCATGACGCATGCGGTGGCGGACCAGATGCCGGTCATCGAGTGGTCGGATGAGGTAGAGGGCGTGCGTACGGCGACTATCCGTAACTATGCGGAGAACCTTTCGTACACCGACTATACGCTGACCGTGACCCGTCCGAAATCCACCAATACGACCTGTACATATGCTGTCAACGGCATGGATCTGACGGTCACCAAGGGCTCGCCTTACCAGACTGTCGCCATCACTGAGAACGATACGGCATACGTCATCACTGTCACCGCCGAATCCGGTGCTAAGGCCGTTTATTACGCGGCGTGGCCGCAAGACGGCGCTACAGCGTCCCGTATCACCCATGTGCCGGCAGAGCAGAATATCCCCGGTGAGTCCACGGCTCGTCTGGTGACGCTGACCAATGATCCTGTCCTCAATTTTGAACGCGAGTACCCCTTGGATAGCGTCTTTGTGACCGTGACCGCGCAGACCTATGAGTTGCACGTGATCGGTGCTACGGACGACACGACTTACGTCATCGACCGCAACGCTTCGGACAATGCGCTCTTGGCTTCGATGAAGACCAATGACCAGTCCGTACCGGATTTCAACGGCGAGACATACGATTACACCGTCTCCCTCAGCTCGTTGGATGCGTTTGAGGCTACGGCCGAAGATCCGGATGCCGAAGTCCGGTACACGATCGTACCTATTGATGACGCGTACGCAGCCGTGTACGTGCAGGTGACGGCCCCCAACGGTGTGAGTCAACGTCGTTACAGGGTGCTGGCCAATATCCGTACGCTCAACTCAGACGCTTACCTCACGCAGATTCTCGCAGACAATGTGCTGCTGAATGGATTTGCTTCGGATAAGTATGATTATACCATCTCCCTGCCTGCCCATTCGGCGATACCGGAGTTGAGTTCGATTGCAAGTGCCGGCGCATCGGTAGAGACCCTCACCGAGCCGTACGGTTCATCGGCGCTTGTCACCTTTACCGTTACCTCCGAGGACCGGCAGACCACGCGTACTTACACGGTGGATGTTCAAGTGGCTCCGTCCGATATCTGCACGCTGCAGGATCTGATGGTCGATGGCGTGAGCCTGGCAGATTTCAAGACAACGGATTTGACCTATTCGATCGAACTGCCGTACGATACAAAGACGCTGCCGGAGATCGATTTTATCAAGACCGACAAGACGAGTACGGCGGTCAAGAACATAGACGACAAGACCGTGACGATCACCGTGACCGCCGAAGATGGCATCCATACGACCGTTTACACCATCGTCTTTACGATCGCCAAATCCAATAATGCCGCTTTGCAGGCGATCCTGCTGGACGGTGAACCGCTGGCTTCCTTCTTTGCAGACGAGTATGCCTATACGATCACACTCCCGTACGACGCTCCGCTGCCTGCGATCACGGCCGAGACGGCTGATCCGAAGGCAAGCTATGTTGTTAATGGCACAACCATCACCGTGACGGCAGAAGACGGTATCACCACGTCCACCTATACGCTGACCTTCAGTTATCTGCCTTCGACCAATGCGGAGTTAAAGGCAATCATGCTGGATAACGTGCTCCAAAACGGTTTCCGTCCGGACTCGTTTGAGTACCAGGATACGGTGCGTTACGGTGGTACGATGCCGGTGATCACATGGACCGTAGGTGACGACCAGCAAGTAGTGGATACGGCGTGGGTAGGGGACACCCAACTGACCATCGTCGTGACCGCAGGAGACGGTGTCACCATCTCGGAGTATATCCTCAACTTCGAGCATCTGCTCTCGTCCAACAGCGCCTTGAAAGACCTTCGTGTCAACGGAACGACCATCGAGGGCTTCCATCCCGATACAATTGCTTATAAGATCACCTATCCGATAGGCTCACCGGAGTCGGTGATGATCAACGAGACCAACGTAGTAGCCATCCCTGCAGATCCGGATGCTACCGTGACCATCTCCATGGACGGCACCACGGTACTGATCATGGTGACCGCTCCGGACGGCTCTCGCAGCGTCTATGTCATCGAGCAGGAGATACTCGTTTCTCACGAAGCGCGTCTGAAAATGATCTGGATGGACGACACCCTCCAGGTACGCGGATTCATCCCCGATACGCTCCATTACACGATTGTCCTCACGCCGGGCGCCAACATGCCGACCCTCACCGCCGAGACGCTTGATCCGCGCGGTACATGGGACCTCGGTATGCCCGAAGAGCAGGAGGACGGCTCGACCACCATCGATGTGTTCAGTACGGCGGAAGACAGCATCACAACGCTGACCTATAAGCTGACCTTCAAGTACGCTAACTGGACCGCATCGGCTACCGTCGATACGGACGATTATCTCTTCTTCCCCATCGGTAGCGGCCAGTTCAAAGCCGTCACCATCGGTATCGGTATCCAACTGGGTATATACGACTTCAACGGTCATCTGTATATGATCGAAACCGTACCGACCGCCGATCCGTCGGATGTGGAGGTGATGGTCGATCAGCAGGGCAACCAGAAACTCATCTCTGCTTCCCCGAGTGCAGAAGGACTCGTTTACACCGCTCCGGAAGGACAGCTGATGTTCTACGTCTTCTTCGATTCGAAGACCAAGAAAATCGCCAAGGGAGGCAAGTTCGGTTGGAACAGGTAAATGAGCGGACAAAAAAAAAGCAGCGCAACGCTGCTTTTTTTTTACCTCCACCGGTAACCTAACATCAGGCTTATCGACTGCGGATAAATCAGAGCGTCGGCATCGGCGGTGCCTTTCATCTCGCTGTAGAAACCGGCGATATCCGACAGACTCACTTTATACTGCGCGTGGATCTGCATGCCGAACGGCAGCTCATAGCCTACTGTAAGACAAACTCCGAAATGGTTGTCGTGCAGCGTGTACAGACGACTGTAGTCATACACTACCGTCTCCGATTTCACGGCTTTCTTTTCCACCTTTTCTACGTTTTGGTACTTGTTCTTGACGTTCGATGCAAACGTGAAGTGCGTGAAGATACCGCCGCCAAACTGTACGTATCCTTTCTCGCGGTTGCCGAAACGACCCAAGAAATAAATCGGTATCTCTGCGCCGAAAGACCAAAGGTCGTTACGCGAACCGTCCGCCTCTTTGAAGTAATTCTGATGGGCGGTAAAAATAACCTGCGGTTGGATACCGAAATGCTTGGTCAGACTGAAATCCAGGAATCCGCCGATCTCACCGCCGATACGCATGTGCGAACTCATGGGCTGGTGGTTGCGCGTGATAATAAAATTACTGATGTTCGCACCGGCCAGTACACCACCGGAGACCGGTTTCGGTAACTTGTCCTGATCCAGCGAGTCCAACGTGTGCTCGATATCGTAATTGACAATCTGAGCCTTCATGTTGTCCAGTTTCTGCTGTATCACCTGATCCTTACTTTGTGCCGAAACACCGATGGACAGTGCCAGCGCACCGCCTAAAATCGCTAATCGATAATCGCTAATCGTTCGTCTTTTCATGGTCTTACAATGCAATTCGTATAGTCAGTTTAACTCCGTTGCGTCCCCAGCCGCCGATCTTACGCCTTCCGTGTATCAGCATCGGCGTACCGTCTTCGTTGGTTGCCGGGATATATTGCGTCTGGTTCGTCGGGTCGGGTACCATCTTCTGAATCATGTACGGCAATTCATAGTCGTTGTACGTCAGACGACGGATATAATCGATACGGATGAACTTGAAAATATTCTCCAGACCCACCGTCAGCTCCATATACGGCAGCTTGCCGATCGGCGATGAGGTGCGGTACGCATCTTTGATGTACCCGTTGTTGTCAAAAGCGTTCTGGATATTGCCGTCCTCCCACGGCGTATGGGGGAACTCGTACAGCCCCGATCCTGTCTCCAGATACGGGTTGTTCTTCTTCGTCAAACCACCGTAGATACCGGCAAATGAGACGATGCCGCGTAACTTGAGTTTATTGATACCCGGGATGCGGTTCAGGATCCAACCCTTGAAGAAATACGTCGCGTACAGCGATACATGTTCGTCCATCAGAAACTCCATCGGCTTCATCAGGTTGAACGCACGCTGCGCCAGCAGAATACTCGTACTGCTCTCCGGGATGAAGAGCTTGGTGAACGGTGCTTTCTGCCATAACATACCCGTCTGCACGCGCAGATCCAGGTGGCCGAACGCAGAGAACCAGAAACGTTTGTCGAACAGCACCTCCGTGCGGTTATATACATACCCGTCGCCGCCGAAATGCCGGTCGTCCAGATAGCCCACATAGTGCGTTACCTGCACTGTCGGAGCATCTTTCTCCAGCGCAAACGAGGTCGGCCTGCCCAAACGGTCGATCGTGATACGGCTACCCGGCGAGTACTGGAAAGTCAGATAGCCCTCATAATTGCGGTACGACGGGATATTGCTCTGCGTGATCGTCCAACTCGAGTCCGGATTCATGGACCAATCCATCTTGTTGTACTTCAACGCACCCGCCGCCTCGTTGTTCGAGAAATCAAAACTCGTCTTGATAGAGAACTTGTTCGTCCACTCTTTCATGTACTCCAACCGCGCATGGAAAACATACTGGTTGAAGCCGTACGTCGGCGTACTCGTCGGGATGGACATCAAAATATGGTCTCGGCTGATCACGTCCGTTCGCATACCCGGCTCCTCCACGTCGTACTGCACTTCCGCCAAAATATGATGCCTCAAACCGTCGTACGGTTGGTACTTGTGCTTGGCGAAGGTGTACATCAGCGTCGCGTTGTATTTCGGCCGCAGGTCTTTGGTACCAAACGCTGCATAACCGCGGAAGAAAATCTGCGGGTGCATGTTCGCCGTACTCGCGCCGCCGAAACGTACACGCACGCCCTCTAACATGTTCCAGCTCACGAAATTATAAATCGGACCCAAATCAAAAAGACTCTCGTCCATCTCTTTCGAGGGCTTGGTCGGGATAAACTCCGTCGTGACGGCATTGACGAATAGCGCCAGACTGTTGAACTTAGGCGTGTTTGTAAACTCATTCACCAGGTCCACCACCGAACTCTCGTATTTGGTCAGCGGCTCCGGACGCAGGTCATCCCACTTGGCGCCTACCAACCGCACCGCCGTCGAATCATTGATATCCACTTCATCATCCTTGAAACCCGAAAAAACCTCCTTCGGGATAGGCGTCTCACGGTCCCAGCCGGTGTAGATCTTCGTCTGCCGTGCCAGGATACCGCGCTTGTTGTTGAAGATATAGAACTTCGCAAACGTGCTCGTCCGGTCCGGTGCCCAAGTGCCGTCCTCCAACTGCCGGTAACTCGCTTCCACCGAGTAGTTACTAACGAAATTGAGGTTGATGTCCGGCGGCACGTTGATCGCGTATTTCTTGATCCGGTACGTGCTGTCGTTCACGATATAGAGGTGACCCGTGAAACCGTAACTCTCCGAGTTAACCGGCACAAAAGCCAGGTCGATACACGGGTAACCGTCCACCATGATCGTGTCCATGATATAATACTGGTAGAAGGTCACGGCGAGCGTGGAACTCAGCGGTGAGACGAAACGGTTGAAGAGCAGAGTCATACTGTTCTCGTTCAGATCCACGTCCTTGAAGATCGCATTCACGTTCTCGTGGAAAGACTGCGAATCGATAATATCCTCCACACCGAAGATACGTTTTTTCTGCAGCACTTTCTTCTCGCGGTGCGGCTTACGCTGGTAGTACTCCTCACCGATATGCTCGCGGATAGAAACCGTCACACTTGGATACACACCCGTCGAGTCGATATATTTCTGCACAAACTGGAAATTCTTCCAGAAGCCCTTTTGGAAATTCATCTTCAGGTTGTCTAACGCAAAAGACATACGGCTGTAGGTCTGCGCCGTGTACTGGTCGCCGCCGGTCACGTAGAACGAATCCTTGTGTGCGATTACGTTCTTGATCAGCTCCACCGCCGGGTTACCCTTGCGTTTGTACTCGCGTTTGCGGTTCTTGGGCGTCACCACGATATCCTGCAGACCGTACACGTCCGGCGTCAACTTCACCTTCACGTTCTTCCTGCTCTGACCCTTACGGAGCGTCAGCATCTCCGTCTTGTAACCGATCATCTGGAAGTTAATAGTGTTGTAGCCCGAACTGTTACTGATCGTAAAATTACCGTCTATATCCGAGGTCGTACCCACCTCCGACGCAATCATACCTTTGTTCGTCGTGGACTTGAGGAAATAAATCTGCACAAACGGCAACGTCTCTCCCGTATCTCCGTCCACCACAATTCCCGATATCGATGTCACTTCCTGCGCCATCACCATCCCGGCGAAACACAGGAATATAAATAATATGGTTTGTCTAAATCTCATTCTTTCACCTATAGCGCAGCGTCCTGTAGCAGCTTGCTGCGTCCTTTAACCTTACTTCTGTTGTTTCAAACTCTCTTCGTGAATCTGCTCCCATATCCGGAGCGCAAAATCGGTCGATAGACCTCGTTCATTCGTTAATTCGTTAATTCTTTCAACAATCTCTTGATATCTCTCGGGCTGGAGTGGAGTAACGCCGTGTTCTTTCTTCCACTCACCGATCCGCTTACTCACCTCCATCCGTGCCGCAATCGTGTCCCATAACCGCTCATCCAACTCATCGATCTCCGCCCTGAGCCAGTTGAGCTCAGTATCATTAGGAGCCGAAGGCTCATCATTAGGCGACTTTGTCGCATCATTGAGCACTTTCAGTGCGCTCATTAAGCCATCTGGGCTTATCTGTTGCTTTGCATCAGATAAAGCTTCGAATGGCTTACAGTGTACTTCGATCATTGCGCCATCGAGTCCCAACTCCTCTACTTTTTTGAGTAGTTCCGGCACTTGTGCCGCATCCCCGCTCATATGACTCGGGTCCAGCAGCATCGGTATATCCGGTCGTGCCAATCGTACCTTATGCGCCATCGACCAGCACGGCTGATGCCCGCACCCACGATGAATAGCCATCACCGGTACACCGGTCTTCTCCAACCGCGCAATATTCCCCAACCACAACTCCGCATCCTGATTCACGGGATTCTTAATAAAAATCCCCTTCAAATCTCCAATCTTCAATCTCCAATCTTCAATTGCGGAGCCGATAGCGGAAACGGCTATCGGGCCACATGCTCGGGGGTCGCCACTTCCGTCGCCACCGCCACGCCGTACGTCCGCTTCACTTCCTGTAACCACGCCAACGCGGGTTCACCCACGCCTTGGAACGTCTCCGGGCGCGTACGCGGTTTCCACACGCCCGCGCGAAAAATAAATTTGAAATCTAAAATCTTAAATCTCAAATCGGAGATCGCCTTCGCGGTCTCCATCACTTGTTCGCGACTTTCCGCCGAACACGGACCCAATATGTAGATCTGACTACTGATAACTGAATACTGAATACTCAATAGCTCAACTGCATGCGGAACATCGCATCCACCGGCGTATAGTCATCGTAATAGAAGTCAGAGATGGTGACCATGATCTCCACAAATCCCACTCCTATCGCGTAGTTGTAGTGTATCTGATAGTGGTACGGATTGTTATCGGTGCCAGCCGTCTCCTCGTACGTCGTCTCCGGCAGCGTTACTTGGAAGGCCTGCTGCGTACCGGGGTGGTACTCATGGAAAATGGTCACGTCCCCGAAATCATACACCTCTTGGGTCAACGCCTCTACCGGTACATGCACGAAATACTCACGGGTGTTCGTGTCAAACGTCCACTCACCGGCTGCCACCGGTATATCTACCGTCATCTTATGGAACGCACACGGCGCCTGCTGACACGTACACGGCTCATTCTTCTCGCAGCCGGCAAACACCATACTCACCGCTGCCATCATTGCAATAAAAATTATCTTTTTCATATTCAAAAACCTTTGCGGCTGCAAAGGTACTGCTTTTTTTTGACATACGCAAGTAAAAAGGGGATTTTTTTCTTGTTTGTAGTGGTTTGCCTTTGCTTGTGTTGGGGCTGTTTACCTCCGCCGGTCCAGCTCTCGCGGTTACTCCCGCGAGCCTTTTTTCGGGAAAAATCGCTCTCCCTCTTGCATATATCCGAAATTTTGTGTACCTTTGCACCCAAATTTGTTGGACACATAAAAGGACCCTTTTTTAGATACCACTTTTTGGGGTGATTTAGCAGACATAAGGCGAGGGGATTTGGAGGCCGAAGAGAACAGCCAAAATTGAACATAATAGTGCTGCGAGAGCAAGTACGATAACATGTTGGTAACACGTCCAGCCGAGAGGATAACGAGCTTCCTTTGCTTCAAGAAAACCATACAGGGAGAGTGCTCCCAGAACGAGAAATAAGGTGATAAACACCGAAGATAAAAATATATAAATCATAGTACCGGATCTTTAGTGCAGCGACGTTGCTACAGCTCAAATCCGATGCAAAGGTAGGTATAAAAAAAGCACCCCTAAAGAGAGGTGCAAAAACTCCGCAGATTCCGCGTATTCTCCGCTAAATCACCGCAGATACGCCGCGAGGTCCGCAGAAATTCCGCGTTACTTATTCATCCTTGCCCTACAAAAATCATCAGGCGCAAGATTGAATTTGGACTGAAAACGATTAAACACGATGGCTCTTTGAGCATCTGACGCGTATTGCTGAATGTTGATACAACCGATGTGTTGAAGCCGATACAAAGCACGGCAGAAATCAACTTTTGACGTAGCTTGCGCGAGTTCAGCAGCAAGACGCTCACGAATATTCTCTTCGGAGAAGCGGGCAGAGATGCAGAAGAAATCAGGCGGTATAGCCGAAGTGGTATTAGAAACGGCATCCTCTTGTTTAGGGTCTGCAACCTGTTGAGGATAGTAGTTGTTGATCGTCACAGACCCGAAATTTTGACCAATCGTAGGCTGGTCCATTTTGATAATTTGTTGCATATATGTAGTATCAATTCTGTTCAAAAAGGGCACGGGGTTCGGTGACCATAAACGAGCCTAAGCGGGAATCTTCGAACACCATTTATAGAAACGTCCGCCCGTGCCGTAGTTGCGTACTACGCCATAGGCATCGTTCTCGATAGTGTTCAAAAGTTTCCCGCTTAAGCTTATCGTTAGCGATGCTTTTTGCTTTCGCAAATATGTCTTATTTCATCTATTTATTGCTTTTTGTTCTGTTACAATGACGACAGAGCATCTGGCAATTTTCTTTTACTGTTTTACCGCCTTTTGACCAAGGAATAATGTGGTCGGCTTCCATTTCAGAGAAGTCTAATTCTCGACCGTGTTCCGGACAGTTTACACCGACACACTTATGCTTTTGTTCCTCGTAAACCTCTAGTGCGGTTTTCTCATCGAACGCACGCAAGCCAAGGTGCTGCTCGTTGTTGTCGAGGACATACCAAAGGATGCCTTTTTTGTTGGTAATCTCGCCATCTTTTAGAAGGTCAGATATCCATGCTTCGAGCTTCTTGGCATCAATCTCATCGTCCTTGTGTTTGCGGTACATCTCGCCCCAATCGGTAGCGGTATAGAGGTTGGCATGCTTGCCGATAAATTTCATCTTTACCCACGTCATGACGAGATTAAAATAAGTCCATAGATCGCTACAATCGGAGTCGTGTTGGTGACGACGCATATACTCGTCAATCGTCAGACCATCCCTCTTGGCGACCCACTCGATAGCCATTTCCAAACCGGCTTGACGTATCCACTGCTTGGAAATATACCCATCGCTGATACGTTGCGCAGCACTATTCCTACGGGAGAAATAGCGCTTGGCGTCCGTTACCCATGAGCCTGCAAAAACCGCGTTGCGTATCTCTTGGTTGGTCAACTCTTCACCGGCGATGTTGATAACTTGGAACCACTCCAGTTTCTCCACATCGGTGCCGTCTTTGCAGATATACACATCCAGTTCGTAATTCAGGAATTGCTCGCGTTCGGCTTCCGGTAGGTTGCTGTAGCCCCACAGGTTGCCCTTCCAATTGACGGCGTACGCGCCCCAATAGTAGTGGCAGATGGAGAGGGTTCGTTGCTGACCGTCCATGACCTCGTATGTGCCGTCTTCCTTCTCTACCCAATACATTACGTTAAGCGGGTAGTTTTTGGAAATAGTATCGATGACGGCTTTCTCCTGCTTCTCGCTATAGACGAACTCACGCTGGTATTTTGGACGAATGTCCAACTTACCGTGATAGCCGACGATACCTTCTTCGTCACTGTCTCGATAGCCATCCACTAAATCGGCTATCTTTACTTTAATCGGTTCTATTCTCATGATATCTGTGGTTTTTTGTTACGGATTAAGATACGAGCATAAAGTTTAACGCCATTGACATAAGGATATCCAAAGTTATAATCGTCAACTTTAGTAGTAGTCATAGCTCCTACAATTTCAAATTGATCAGGACTATACTTATCAAGGAAGGTAATAGGAACACCCATTACACCACTAAAATCACAAGGAATATTGTTTGACACATTGACATTGATTGCATCATAGTTGTCGTAATGAGGATATTCTTCGGGACTATAGTGCTTAACCAAAATTAACGAACTATAATAAAAATTTAGTAAAAATTAATTTTTACGCATAAGATGATACAAATCCATCTATATAAGGTTGATTGTTTGTGACAACAGCGAA
>CADCCH010000034.1 GCA_902799875.1 uncultured Bacteroidales bacterium
ATTTTGCAGCAGAATTTGAAAAATAATCGCGCCCTTGTGGCAGAGAAAATTGTGCAAGGCAATGAAAGTACTATTGATTAATGGTTCGCCGCATAAGAGCGGGAATACGTATCTGGCGCTGAAGGAAGCGGCGCAGGAGTTGGAAAGGAATGGTATCGAGACCGAGATTGTGGGTGTCGGAACGAAGCCGGTACGCGGCTGTATTGCGTGCTCGACATGTAAGACGAAGGGAGATGGGCGCTGCGTGTTCGACGACGATATCTGCAACGAGGTAAGTGCCAAGATGGCTGCGAGCGACGGACTCATTGTGGGTTCGCCGGTGTATTATGGTCAACCGAACGCAACTGTGTTAGCATTGGTACAGCGGATGCTGTATTCGAATGGAGCAGCGTTCAACGGCAAGCCTGCAGCAGGTGTGGCGGTATGTCGTCGTGGCGGAGCTACGGCTGCGCTACAGACGCTGAATATGCCGTTTCAGTTGCTCAATATGCCGATTGTGACGAGCCAATACTGGAACATCGTTTATGGTCGCCTGGAAGGCGAAGCTGCCTTGGATGCCGAAGGCATGCAGACGATGCGGTCGCTGGCAAAGAACATGGCGTTTATGCTGAAGGCATTAGAAAACAAAGCGAGACCCGATTACGAGCCTCGCCAAGCTATGCATTTTATCCGATAGAAGCAAATAGAATATGGGGTTATTAGCTATCTTATTGGCGGTTTCGCTGCAGTTGAGTGAGGTGACGGTGAGCGGGGAGCAGTTAGCCGTGAGTGGCAACGGATACCGATTGGTTTCGACGCTGACAGCAGAGGAGGTGCAGTTATTGCCGGTAACGACCGTGGCAGATTTGCTGCAATACATACCGGGTATCGATGTGCGGCAACGAGGGGCGAGTGGGGTACAGATGGACCCTTCCGTTCGGGGCGGTTCGGCCAAGCAAGTCAAAGTGCTGCTGAACGGTATCGACATGACTGACCCGCAGACAGAGCACTACACGATGGACATCCCGATAGACGCGTTGCTGATTGAGCGGATTGAGGTGCTGCAAGGCACAAACTATGCCATAGACGCGTTCTCCGGGGCAATAAATATTGTGACCAAGCCCAAAGTCGAAACTCCTAACTCCAAAGCCATTACCGCCCAACTGACAGCCGGTGAGTACGGCTTGGTGAATCCGGGTGTGGCGGTGAAACGTAATACAAACGACTGGTACGTAAACACTTCGGCGTCCTATAACCGCTCGGACGGGTACGCGACCAACACCGATTATAAAATAGTGAACGCGTACGCGCAGGCAGGTTACAAAAGGCTGGACTTCCAACTCGGTGCGCAGTTCAAAGACGCAGGAGCCAATTGTTTTTACACCACCAAATACCCGAATCAGTTCGATGCCACGCGCATGGCTTTCGGTTCGGTTAGTTACAACCACCATTGGTCGGGAGGTTGGACTATCCACGCAAACGCCTATTATCGTGCTCATTACGATCGGTATGAACTGTTTCGTGGCACACCGCTTAACCGCCACTGGACGCACACAAGCGGTGCACATTTGGAAGGAAATTGGTCGAACGAATGGGCAAAGACAACAGTCGGAGCGGATCTTCGCGACGAGTATATCCGGTCATCCAACATGGGTACGCACAACCGTTTGCAAGTGCGGTATTTTGCGGAGCAGCGGTTCTACTGGCGTGGGCTGAGTGCTGCAGTAGGCGGTGCCGGTATATGGAATTCGCAGTTCGGTCACGATTGGTCGCTTGGAGCCAATATTGGTTACGAACCTATCCAGGGCCTGCATCTGTTTGCCAACGTGAACCGGGCCATTCGTGTGCCGACCTTCACGGACCTGTATTACCATTCGGCGACCCAGCAAGCCGACCCGCTGACGAGACCCGAGAAAGCCTTGCAACTGGAACTGTCGGCGCAGTATAGCAAAGGCCATTGGTACGCGTCCGTGGCAGGCTATTACCGCTGGGGAACGGATATTATCGATTGGATCAAATCCCCCGATCCGAATGTTGTAATTTGGCGTAGTACGAACAACTCGAAAGTGAATGCCGCGGGAGCCGAAGCAACGGTGGGCTTGCAGGGCTACGAGTGGATCAAACGTATCGAACTGAGTTATGCTTTTTGCGATGTGCATGCCGACGCCGGAGGAATGATGTCGCTCTATGTCCTCGATTACCTCCGCCACAAAGCCACCCTGCGTATCGAGCATAAGATCTACAAGGGTTTCGGTGCGTCCTGGGCGCTGTCTTTCCGCCAACGCGAAGGTAATTACACGTCCTTGGAAGGCACTATCGAGCACTACCGGCCGGTCTGGCTCTTGGACGGAAGCGTCTATTGGCGCAACGATTTCTTGAAAATAAGTGTGGACGCCAAGAACATGGCCGACCAACTATACTACGACTTCTCCGGTGTCGTCCAGCCGCGTCATTGGGTGAGCGCCTCCGTGCAGTTTACAATGTAAAGATGAACCTGATCCTGCTGGCGTACGTAGGATTCACTAAAATAATTACAAAAAATGGATAGAATATTTGCGTATGTGCGAAATTTTGTGTACCTTTGCAGCCGATACGTATTAACCCATTAAACTCACATCATTATGCAAAATTTAAAAGGAACAAAAACCGAGAAGAACCTCATGGAGGCTTTTGCCGGTGAATCGATGGCGCGTAACAAGTACACCTACTTTGCATCGAAGGCGAAAAAGGATGGTTATGTGCAGATTAGCAAGATTTTTGAGGAGACTGCTGCCAACGAGAAAGAGCATGCAGAACTCTGGTACAAATACCTCAACGGAGGCAAGATCAGCGACACGGCTGCTAACCTCGCAGACGCTGCTGCAGGTGAGAATGCGGAGTGGACGGATATGTATGCTCGCATGGCGAAAGAGGCTGAGGAAGAGGGATTTATCGAGATTGCTGCCAAGTTCGCGATGGTAGGCGAAATTGAGAAACACCACGAAGAGCGTTACCGAAAACTCCTCAAGAACATCGAGGACAAGGTTGTCTTCTCGCGTGAAGGTGATTGCATTTGGCAGTGCTCCAACTGTGGCCATATCGTTGTCGGCAAGGCGGCTCCGGAAGAGTGTCCCGTTTGCCACCACGCACAAGCTTATTTCCAACTGTTAGCAGAAAATTATTGATATGATGGCACTTCTATTTTCGCTCATTACATTGCCCTACGCACCGAATGCGTTAGAGCCTGTAATCAGCCAGGAAACGATTGAATATCACCATGGTAAGCATTTGCAGACCTACGTCGATAACCTCAACAAACTCATTGCCGGTACGGAATTTGAGTCCATGCCGCTGGAGGAGATTGTTGCGAAGTCGCAAGGTGGCATCTTCAACAATGCCGGACAGATCTTAAACCACAATCTGTACTTCCTCCAATTCTCTCCGGTCGCAGCCGACAACCACACGCCGAAAGGTGCTATACTCGAGGCTATCAACCGCGATTTCGGTTCGTTCGATGCCTTCAAAGCAGAGTTTGAACAGAAAGGTACCACGCTCTTTGGTTCAGGATGGGTTTGGCTCGCTGCAGACAAGGACGGCAAACTCGTCATTACCCAGGAACCCAATGCCGGAAATCCCGTTACCAAAGGCCTGAAACCGCTGCTGACGATGGATGTCTGGGAGCATGCTTATTACATCGACTATCGCAATCGTCGTGCAGCCCACCTCCAGTCTCTCTGGCAGATCATCAATTGGGACGAGATCAACCGTCGTTATACTGAATAATCTCGATTCTTCGTTATATATACGCGCGTATGTTAACCAAGATCTATAGTGCTGCTCCTGTCGGCATCGAAGCCGTGAAAGTGACGATTGAAGTGCACTCCAAACCCGGCTTTGAGTTTATCATGGTAGGACTGCCGGATGTGTCTGTTAAAGAGTCGCATGAACGAATCATGGCTGCGCTAACTGTCAATGGTTTAGAAGCACTCCATCGTTCGTACACCATCAACATGGCTCCTGCGGATATCAAGAAAGAAGGTTCGCTCTATGACCTACCTTTGGCGATAGGCATGCTGGCCGGAGGAGAGAAACTGAAATCCAAGGAGTTGGCGAACTATATGATGGTGGGCGAATTGTCACTGGACGGTTCATTGCAGCCTATTCGTGGAGCGCTGCCGATTGCATTATGCGCACGTAAGGCAGGTTTCAAAGGACTTATTTTGCCGGAAGTGAATGCCGAAGAAGCTGCTGTGGTGGATGGTTTGGAAGTGTATGGACTGAAGAACTTGCAAGAGGTGATCCGTTTCCTGAATGGCGAACCGAAAGATGAGTTGAAACCGGACGAGCCATGGGTTCCGACGAAGGTAGATACACAGAAACTGTTTGACGAGTTGGCGTTCCCCTCAGACGTGGATTTCTCGGATGTGCGCGGACAATTCAAGGTGCGTCGTGCTGTAGAGATTGCCGCTGCAGGTGGCCATAACATGATCATGATTGGCCCTCCGGGAGCCGGTAAATCGATGATTGCCAAGCGCATTCCGACTATTCTTCCTCCACTGACACTCGAAGAGGCGTTGGAGACAACCAAGATCCATTCGATTGTGGGTCTGACGAACAAAAAGAAGGGAGCAAGCAGTTCGCTAATCGTACAGCGTCCGTTCCGTTCGCCTCACCACACAATAACCGACACAGCGCTCGTGGGTGGCGGCCAGAACCCGCATCCCGGAGAGATCTCACTTGCCCATAACGGTGTGCTCTTTCTCGACGAACTACCTGAATATAAGCGTTCTGCGTTGGAAGTGATGCGTCAGCCCTTGGAGGATCGGCATATCACCGTGGCACGTACCAAAGAGACAGTGGATTATCCGGCTTCGTTCATGCTCGTGGCTGCGATGAACCCTTGTCCGTGTGGCCATTACGGAGAGAACAATCCCGCGCATCCGTGTACCTGCACTCCGGCTCAAGTACATCGGTATATGAGCAAGATCAGTGGACCGCTACTCGATCGAATCGATATCCAATGCGAGATAGAAGCGGTGCCGTATGACCAGTTACGCGATGACCAACCGGGTGAGACATCAGCTGCTATCCGTGAACGGGTGCTCCGGGCGAGAGCTATTCAGACAGAACGCTTCAAGCATAGCAAACTCGTGCATTGCAACGCCATGATGAACAATAAGATGGTTCGTCAGTACTGCGCCTTAGATGCCGAGTCAGACAAACTGCTGGAGTTCACGATGACCAAGTTAGGCTTCTCGGCTCGTGCCTATGATCGAATCCTTAAGGTTGCACGCACAATCGCTGATTTGGAAGGCTCCGAGAACATTCAAAAGAAGCACATGCTCGAAGCTATCTCGTACCGTTCTTTGGATAGGAGCAACTACGCAGGATAAATTATAGAATCTGCGCGGTGTGATTTTTCGTATCGACTTTCTCGATGATACGTTCAAGAAGACCTTCGGAATTGAAAACGAAGGTCTTTCTTAATGTACCCATCGTCACTTTGCCGTAGTTTTTCTTCTCGCCCCATGCACCGAAGGCTTGCAGCATCTCGGTGGTTGGGTCGCTCAAGAGAGGGAAGGGTAAGTCGTATTTCTCCTTGAACTTGATATGCGAAGCCTGGCTGTCCTTGCTCACACCAAACACCTGATAGCCCTGCGCCAAGAAAGTATGGTAGTTATCGCGAATGTTACATGCCTCTGCCGTACACCCCGGAGTTGAGTCTTTCGGGTAGAAGTAAATGACTGTTTTTTTGCCGATCAGGTCGTTGTTTGTAACCATTTTGCCGGTTTCGTCGGCTGCCGCAAAGTTCGGCATCTTGTCTCCAATTTGTAACATAAGTATTTGATTTTAAGATTATTCAATTAATCCAAATTTCTTCAGTCTTGCACGAATCGCACCTTGTGTGCGGTTGAATTCTTTTGCCAGTTGGGCGATGGTTGTGCCTTCGAGGAAGAGTTCACGCAGACGCAAATCGTCCTCTACCATCCATCGTTCACCGAACCGTTGTTGCGGTGCAGGAGCGGAATTGCGGCGTTGTTTCACCATCTTAATGAAGTCCAGAAGGAATGGTGAAGGCTTACCTTCCGCCAGCATGTCGTGAATCATTGCCTCCACAGCCATATCGTCCAACGCGCTGCCTTTGTATTCATTCTTAGCCGCAAGGGCACGATTAACTTCGTTGTTCTTAGCCGGACCTTTGACGGGTTTTGGTGCTTTTGGTTTCGGCTCTTTCTTAGGTGCTTTGGTCTTCTTTTGCGGCTTCTCAATAAGTGGCTGCAAATCAGCCATGGGAGCCACGAAATTATTCCGTGCTTGGAGTAAAGATTCGGAAGAAGGTTCATCCGTTTTGAGGATTGACTGCATCAAGTGCATCTTCTCATGCAGCACGAGGAACAAGTCACTCAGCAGCGGTTCGAAGTCCGACACATCGCCTTTGTTCTTACTGCGACACGGATGGTTCGCCACTTGTTGCGCAATCGGTTCCATGAGCGGCAAGAAATACTGACAAGCCGCTTGCAAACGTCCACGCAACACTGCCTTATCACCATGTAACAGCAGTTTGGTCAGTTGTGGCCTGAACTTTTCGGCAATCGATTGCCACTCGGAGAAGATCGGTTGTAGACTCTCCAACCACGGCAACGTCTCCTCATTGAACGACACTGCTTTCGCAGCCACTTTTCGCATCTGATCCACTAACGAGAGCGTCCGATGGAAATCAAAAAGCGCACTGAACAGTTGCATCTCGTATTCCTTGCGCGCCTTCGGAAGTGCCTGATTAACAGTCTCTACAGAAGGCTGACTATCGGTATATCGCAATACAGACGGATCGTTATCAAGTTCCACATAATCCAGTGGCGTGGACAGCACGATGCCTTCGAGTGTGCGACAACGGGACAGCGCCACATAGACCTGTCCGGCAGCAAAAGCACGTGCCGCGTCGATGATCACTTTGTCGAACGTCAGACCCTGACTCTTGTGAATCGTCACGGCCCAAGCGAGTCGCAACGGATACTGTGTGAACGTACCTAAAATCTCCTCGTCGATCTTCCCCGTTTTCTCGTCCTCGCGATAGCGGATATTCTCCCACACCATGCGGTTTACTTCGATGTCGCCATCCTCGCATCGCACTACAATCTTCTCGCTGTCAATCTCCGTAATCACGCCGATCTTGCCGTTGTAGAACCGCCGCGGTTTCTGGTCGTCATTGCGCACAAACATCACCCGTGCCCCGATTTTGAGCGTCAAAATCTCCTCTGTCGGATAGATATTAGCCGGAAAATCTTTCTTGATGTCCGCTTCGAATACATGCGGCTCGTCCGGCAACCGATTCAACTCCTGTTCGTTCAGTTCGTCAGCCGAACGGTTATGGGGCGTGAGCGTAATATGAAAATCCTCATCCGTATTCTTAAACCGCGGATTATAGCGACTATTCAGCAACGCACGACCTTGCGCAGTTAACTGATTCTCACGCACTTCGTTCAACAAGTTAACGAACGTCTGGTCCTGTTGCCGGAACACGTGATCCAACTCGACATAGATCGGTTGCAGTTCCTGCATCACCTTTGCTTGGAAGAAATACGGCCCTTCGTAGTACTTGTTCATCGCCTCTTCATCCTCGCCGCGCGTCACTACCGGAGACAACTGAAACAGGTCCCCGATCATCACCAGTTGCACGCCGCCGAAAGGCTGATCCTTGCGGTATTTATAGCGCCGCAACACTTGATCTATCGCGTCCAGCACATCCGCTCGAACCATACTGATCTCGTCAATCACCAGCATCTCGAGGTGATAGAGCATGTTGCGTTTGCGCTGTGTAAGTCGCTGTTCTGCGAACAGTTGTCTATACGATTGGGGTGTCGGAATAAGCGTCCGAACCGGCAACTGAAACAGCGAATGGATCGTCATTCCTCCCGCATTGATGGCAGCCACACCGGTTGGTGCCACCACAGCCATGTTCTTCGGCGACTGTTCCCGCAACTTCCGCAAAAAAGTCGTCTTTCCCGTTCCGGCCTTACCGGTGATGAATATCGGCCGGTTCGTGTGCATCGCAAACTGCTCTGCCAGATAATACGGCAGAGATTGCTTTCGCGCATCAATATATTGCTGGGTCACATCCATTCCGACTGCAAAGGTACAAAAAATATCTCATATACGCAAGAAAAGATACTTAAAAAGTGTATTTTATGCTCCATAGGGATGCGATTGGCGGTATTCGAACTGGAGTGAGTTGAATTTCCATGACCAAGGGGTGGTGTAGGTTTTGCCGTTGGAGCCAATATGGTGAGCGGCTTCGTACTCGGCTTTTAGTTGGAGTTTGCCTTCGGGAGTTCCGTAGTGTTGCGCCATGTACGCATTGGCATAGGCAAAGACTTCAGAGTTGTATTTCTGCTTCGGGGACTGATTTTGTTGGTAAGTTTCCTCACGATCACGGTAGAACTGCTTGCCGTTGCGAATGTAAAAATAGCCTTTGTCGGCTTTCTTGAACTTGCCACGAACGATGTCGATAGCTGATGTGGTTTCTATTTCTGCCATAAAAAAAGGTTTTAAATGTATATTATATATAAATATATAATATAGTATATGTTGTTCAAAAATTGGTCTTTCCTTGGCTTGTTCTTCCTTTCATCCTAGCCTTGACTGTCGGTTGACTGTCGGCTCACCGTCGGATCGCTAAGCTAAATGACAGTGCAAAGGTAGTGCTTTTTTCTGAGATATGCAAATAAACTGCGCAAAAACTTGTGTATATCAGAGAAATTTTGTAATTTTGCGTCAAAATTAAAAGATTATGCTAACCATCAAACACACAGAATCCGTACGCAACGGCCTTTTTGAGGCATGGCTGGACGATGTACATGTAGGTGAACCTATGCGCGTAAGGTGCTCACGCGTACGGATGAATATAAGGATGTACTATAGCATTTCTGCTATTTTCTCCAGATAGAGTTGGTCCGTTTCGTCGAAGGTGTTGAAGTCCTTGCTGTCGATGTCAAGGACTGCGATGACGCGGTTGTTGCGGACGAGGGGAACAACGATCTCACTATTGGAAGCAGATGAACAGGCGATATGTCCGGGGAACTCATGGACGTTGGGTACAATGACGGTTTCTGTGCGTTGCCAAGCTGTGCCGCAGACTCCGCGACCAAAGGGGATGCGTGTACAAGCGATAGGACCTTGAAAGGGTCCCAAAACCAGTTGTTGTCCTTCTACGCGATAGAATCCCGTCCACCAGAAACCAAAGGCTTCGTGCAAGGCTGCAGCCACGTTCGCCATGTTGGCAATCGGGTCTGATTCACCGGAGATTAGCGATTCGATCTGCGGAAGCAGAGATTGGTATGTCTCGATTTTGGTCATAATCAATATTCTAATTTCCTGGCTTCCCAACCGTAGTCTTGGTAATAATGGATATTCAGGTTATTTTGCTGCACGTACTCGGATAATTGTTCACGACGAACGGCTTCACGGACGGACTCGTTGGAGTGCATATTCATGAAGATATCGAGATGGTCTCCAAAGATCTGTTTGGCAGTCGGCATGAATCGCGAACCATCTTCTACACGTTCAAAATCAATGACTTGCGGTTGGTTGTTTTCGTAAGTAAGCGTCATCTTTCCCGGATGGCTACCACCGGAAACGGTTTTGAGTGTGTCTCCGGAGATGTTATACCAGAACACCCAGAAATCGCCCCACACGCAGGTATCTTCTTCGTGCACGATCATGAGCGAAGGCACACATAGTTCGCCTTGTAAGTAGTACGGAGCAATCTCGCGCAAGAGATAGTCGCTGATGGCATGACGGATGGCTTGCTCCTTGCGATTTATGGCAATATAGCGGATACAATCGGCTTTATGGTCGTCAAAATCGGACATCAACCATTGTCCGTTTACGCGTTCCATGGACAAAATGTGCTCCTCAATATCGCTCTCCGGATCAAACGAACCATCTTCCCAAACTTGACGCACGGAGATCGTGGCAAGGGCATGGTCTTTGTCTGTTTGTTCGACCTTAACTACTTCATAATCAGCAATCGTACCTCCGTTGCCGGTGACGAAATAATAGAGCCACTCATGGTCCAGTGCTTCGTGTTGCGGCAGTCGATAGAACATCGTGTCGAGTACCGCATAAAAATCCTCAGTCATGTAGTCGCGGGATTTCTCCAGCAGTTCATGATCCGGGATATACGCACATAACTCAGCAGCGCGTTCTTCGAGTGTCTGCGTTTTCTGACATGCCGCAAAAGTTACGGCTAATAGGATGCAAAAGAGGATTCGTCTCATATCAATCTATTTCGTCTAAACCGTTAAATTTGAGTCGTTTCATTTGGCGATGGAAGCGCACGTGGAAAAGGACTGCCGGGATGGCCAACGCAATGACAAAGGCAATCCACATACCTTTCGCTCCGAGACCCATCGGGAAGGTGAGAGCAAGTCCCAGAGGCAGCGCCACACCGATATAGGCAAACAACGCAATTCGCATCGGCACACGTACATCTTGTATGCCGCGAAGCATGGCGGCTCCGATACATTGGAGTCCGTCCGCGTACTGGAATGTTCCGGCAATAATGAGCAGCGTCGAAGCGATAGGAATCACTTCGGGATCGCTTGTGAAGATATATGGGATGACGTTGCGTCCGAAGATCATGATTGCCGCGCCTATCGTGTTCATCAGTAGGCACAGATGCACGGACGCGTGACTCGCCATGCGCACGGCTTGCAAGTCGCCTTTGCCGAGTTGATGCGAGACGCGGATGGTGGTGGCTGAACCGATACCGAGTGCCAACATAAATGTTAGATCGGCCATCTGGTTGGCGATGTGGTGGGCAGCCAGAGACTCCTTGCTGATCCAGCCGATGATGACGAATGAAGCTGTGAACAGGAAAGCTTCCGCGAAGGACTGCAAACCAATCGGCATGCCGATATTAATCAGGTGTTCCACTTCGCGACGGGTGATCAGATACCTACGCATGGACGTGAGATACCGTCGCCAATCGGCTTTACATAGCATCGCGATGAAGAAACAAACCGGCATGAGACATCGTGCAATGAGCGATGCCCATCCTGCACCTTCTGCTCCCATTGCTTGGAAACCCCAATGACCATAGATGAGCACCCAGTTCAGCAAGATATTCAGCAAGTTACAACCGATCGTGATGAGCATTGCAACTGTGGTGTTGCCGAGTCCTTCCAAAAATTGTTTGCTGAACGTAAACAGCAAAAACGGCACGATGGACAGTACGATGAGGATGTAATAGGGCCGTGCGCAGGTGACGACTTCGGGTTCTTGTCCGAACGCGTCCAGAAAACCGATACATGGAGCGAGGAGTGCCAACGACAGCACGCTCATCAGCGCCGTGAACACCAGGCCGTTCGTTAGGTACGACGTGATCTGCTCGTGCTTATGCGCAATCTCTTCGTCCGTGGTACCTTCCTTTAGCAGTTTTTCGAGTCGTCCGTGGACCTGTCCCACCAACGGAGTGATACCCATGAGTGCACCCATCGCAAACACCATCACCGTGAAAAACAGGGCATTGGAGAAACTGACCGCAGCCAAGTCGGTTGTGCCGTAATGGCCCACCATAATCGAGTCAGCGAGTCCCACCAACGCGGCACCGAACTGCGTCAGCATCACCGGAAACGCTAACTTGAGGTTGCGTTTGTAAAAGGGGTAATATGCACGAAACGAATAGGCCATTTCTAAAATTCCGTGCAAAGGTAGTAAAAAATTTGCATATATCAAAAAAAAATTGTACTTTTGCAGCAAATTTGAAGGACATGACAATCATTTTTGACTTGGATGGAACGCTGCTCAATACGATTGACGACTTGGGTTATGCGTGCAATTATGCATTGGAGCAGACGGGATATGCGACACACCCGATTGCGGATTACCCGCGGATGGTAGGTAACGGGATCAATAATCTCATTCGTCGTGCCTTGCCGGAGTCGGAGCGAACGGAGGAAACGGTAATGAAGGTGCGGGAGTTTTTCGTTCCTTATTACAACGCGCACAACTGCGACTACACACGTCCGTATGAAGGCATTCCGGAGTTGTTGGCTGTGCTCAAAGCACAGGGGCATCAATTGGCTGTGGCAAGCAATAAGTACCAGGCTGCAACGGAGAAGATTGTGGAGCACTTTTTTCCGGGTTTGTTTGATGTGATTTTAGGTGAACGCGAAGGCATCGAACGAAAACCAAATCCAACTATCGTACACGATATTGTTAAATCGTTAAACTGTTCAACCGTTAAATTGTTATATATCGGAGATAGTTTGGTGGATCGTGATACTGCGGCAAATGCGAACGTACCATTTGTGGCGTGTTCGTGGGGTTTTGTTAGTAGAGAGTCGCTGATTGAGAATGGAGTAGGACGGATTATCGACAAGCCGGAAGAACTGCTTTTGGACGTTTATCTCCAGCAATCCATCCTTCCGCAATACGACAATTTTGATGGAGGACACAAGCGGGATCATGCCGAAACAGTTATTCGGGAGAGCCTCAAACTGGCACGTGCTTATGATGCCGATGAGACGATGGCGTACGTGATTGCGGCGTACCATGATTTGGGGTTGAAGTTCGACCGGGAGAAGCATCATATTCATTCGGGTGAGATGATGATGGCAGACGAGCACTTGCGGCAATGGTTCACGGAAGAGCAGTTAATGACCATGCGTGACGCGGTGGAAGATCATCGTGCAAGCGGCAAGAATCCTCCGCGAACCATTTACGGAGCCATCGTTGCCGAAGCCGATCGACAAATTGATCCGCTTACCGTTGTTCATCGCACTATGGCATATAGTCAGAAACTATATCCGGACGGAGATTTCGAGATGTTGTACCAACGTAGTCTCGAACACTTGCATGAGAAATATGCCGAAGGAGGTTATTTGAAACTTTGGCTCAATAGCGAACGGAATGTGCAAGGACTTGCGCAACTACGTGCGCTCATTCATAACGAACCAGAACTGCGGAAACTCTGCCGCGAATGGTATGACAAGCAACCGGCTCCAAAGGTGCTGCGGTATTTGGAGGAGCACGGGATTGCGTTCACGGTGTACTATCATCCGGAAGGGAAGACGATTGAGGAAGCGAAGCGTTGGTGGCACGACGACGGAAGTGTGCATTGCAAGAACATTTTCATGCGCAACCACAAGGGTGACCAACATTACTTAATCTGCTTCCCGTGTGACTATGATTTGGCGATTCATGACATCGAACATTGGCTCAAAGATGTCCTTGTTTCACAGGGGCTCAAAGCACCCGGCAAACTCTCTTTTGCCTCTCCCGAACGGATGATGCGATACCTTGGTCTGGAACCAGGCAGTGTCAGTCCTTTCGGACTCATCAACGACACCGATCATCATGTCATCCTCTTCCTCGATAGCCGTTTAAAAGATGCCGAGTCGCTTTCTTTTCATCCGAATGATTGTCGCGGAACGGTGGTGATTAGTCAAGCCGCTTTTCAGCAATATTTGGCCTGTGTGGGCAATAAAGTCGAATACATAACAACCTGTTAATATGCAACGCGTAATCGGAATTGGAGAAACGGTGCTGGATATCTTGTTTAAGAACGACCAGCCGCAAAAAGCCGTTCCAGGGGGATCGACGTTCAATAGCATCGTGTCGCTCGGACGTACCGGTGTGCCTTGTGCCATGATCACCCAAACGGGAAGTGACCATATCGGAGATATGATTTGTGATTTCTTGCGCAAGAACGGTGTCTCCGATGAGTTCGTCTGCAGACATCCGAACACCAAGTCGCATATCACACTGGCCTTTCTGAATGAGAATAACGACGCGCAGTACGAGTTCTACAAGGACCATGCGCGAGATCTGTTGGACATCCCCCTGCCACAAATAAGCTCTGACGATATTGTTCTTTTCGGTTCGTTCTTTGCCATCAATCCGGTTATTCGTCCTGTTACCCGCAAATTGCTCAAGGCGGCGCACGAAGCCGGCGCATGGCTGTATTATGATGTCAATTTCCGCAAGAATCATATCGCGGATTTGCCGAATATTCTGCCGAATATCGAAGAGAACATGCGGCTTGCGAATGTGGTGCGTGGTTCGATGGAAGACTTTGATTATCTCTTTGGTTTACAGGATGCTGATGCCATCTACGAACGTGTCAAACCTCTCTGCTCCACGCTCATTTTGACTGATGGAGCACGATCCATCCGTGTCTATACTCCCGATGGTTGCGAGACCTATCCTGTGGCTAAGATTGATACGGTCAGTACAGTCGGAGCCGGGGATAATTTCAATGCCGGTTACATCTACGCCAAACTGCGTGGCATCGATGATCAAGCTTCCCGTATCGCTATGGCCCAGCGTTGGAGTCAGGACGTCTGCCAACAGATCGGCAATAACATCAGCGATGAACTGGCTAAAGAATTTTCTATTCACTTTTTTTCGTAAAAATTTGCATATATGCAAAAAAAATAGTACTTTTGCACGCTAATTTGGATAGATATGGATTCTTTTGAACAATTATGCCAACATCGGCGGTCGATTCGGAAGTATACGAATCAGTCGGTGGAGCAGGAGAAAATAGACTATATGCTGCGTTGCGCGTTGATGTCGCCGAGCGCCAAACGGACCTGTCCGTGGGAGTTCGTCGTGACGCGTGATGAAGCCAAACTGCGTCCCTTGGCGGGATGCCGCACGTACGGATCGCAGATGTTTAACACGGCGACAGCGGCGATTATTATTGCGTTGGACCCGACATTGTGTGACAACACCTGGATGGCAGACGGCGCGATTGCGGCGGAGCATATCCTGTTAGCAGCGGCAGAGCAGGGAGTAGGTGCTTGCTGGTGCCATGTGTACGAACGCGAGGGTGCACCGGAGTTGACGAGACGGTTGTTTGGTATTCCCAAAGACAAGATTGTGCTCTGCGCGATTGCGCTCGGCTACCCCGATGAAGAGCGACAAAACTACGATATTTCGAAATTAAAATACGACAAGATACATAATGAAAGATATTAGACTCGGTATACAACTCATCAAAACCGTCCTGCCCCGGACTGCGGTTCAGCGTTCCCAAACCGCTTCACACGCTTTTGATTGAGTTCATACCTCGCAAAAAAATATATATATGAAACCTATTATAGCGATAACAGCCGGTGATACGAACGGTGTAGGATACGAAGTGATCATCAAGAGCTTGCTCAACGGCTACGTGTTTGAAGTGATGCGCCCTGTGATCTACGGCAATGCCGCCGTGGCGAAGCAACATATCCATACCCTGGATGAGGAGTACCGCAATATCACCTGGAACACTATTGACAGTCCCGAGCAGGCCAAAGACGGACGTCTGAACCTCATTACCTGTTATACGGATAACTTACCGGTAGAACTCGGTAAGAACACCGAGGCATCGAATAAGGCCGCTAAGGCGGCGCTTGATCGCGCGTGTGCGGACTTGCAGGCGGGTAGAGTACAGGCCCTCGTGACCGCGCCCTTGAATAAGGAAGCGCTCGGTGGCGGACATACGGAGTATCTGGAGAAAAGGTTTAAAGGTGCAAATGATGCAAATGGTGGAAGCCTGATGATGCTTTGCACGGAGAATCTTCGTGTGGCGCTGGTATGCAACCACGTGGCGCTGGCGGATATACCGGCGCAGATCACCGAAGAGCGGATCATCCAAAAGATGACGCTGCTCAATAAGTCCCTTAAGCGCGATTTCGGTCTGGAGAAACCCCGTATCGCGGTGCTGGCGTTGAATCCCCATGCCGGTGATGCCGGTCTGCTGGGTAAGGAAGAGCAAGAGATCATTGTGCCGGCGATCGAGAAAGCGAAAGAGCAGGGTATATGGGCATTCGGTCCGTACGCTGCCGACGGATTCTTCGGTACGGGACATTTCACGCATTTCGATGCGGTGCTCGCTATGTATCATGACCAGGGACTGATTCCGTTCAAGACCCTCGATATGAGTGGGGTGAACTACACCGCGGGACTGAATATCGTACGTACCTCGCCGGACCACGGCACGGGCTACGATATCGCCGGTAAGAACCAAGCGGACGAGAGCTCGATGCGCAATGCGCTCTTCATGGCCATCGATGTGTTGCGCCAACGCGAGGAGTATGATGAGCTGACAGCCAACCCGCTGCCGTTCATCGTGCGTGAGGACAAAGAAGGTCGTCCGCGCCGTGAGTTTATTGACTTTAAGACTACTAAATATAATGATGACAAGCAAAGAGATTAGACAGTCCTTTTTGGACTTTATGGCAAGCAAGGGACACCAGGTGGTACCCTCTGCACCGATGGTGATCAAGGATGATCCTACCTTGATGTTCACCAACGCCGGTATGAACCCGTGGAAGGGTATTATCTTAGGTAATGATCCGATCAAGTATCCGCGTGTGGCGGACAGTCAGAAATGTCTGCGCGTGAGCGGTAAGCATAACGACCTGGAGGAAGTAGGACACGATACGTACCACCACACGATGTTCGAGATGCTGGGTAACTGGTCGTTCGGTGATTACTTCAAGAAAGAGGCGATTGACTTTGCCTGGGAGTATATCGTGGATGTACTGAAGATCGATCCGGCTAACTTATATGCCACTGTCTTTGAGGGTTCGCCGGAAGAGGGTCTGGCACGCGACGATGAGGCTGCTTCTATTTGGGCCAAACACTTGCCGGCTGATCATATTTTGAATGGTAACAAGCACGATAACTTCTGGGAGATGGGTGATACCGGTCCTTGCGGTCCGTGTAGCGAGATCCACGTCGACAGCCGTTCGGCTGAGGAACGCGCTAAAGTGCCGGGCCGTGAGTTGGTCAACAAAGATCATCCGCAGGTCATCGAGATCTGGAACATCGTCTTCATGCAGTATAACCGCAAAGCGGACGGTAGTTTGGAGCCGCTGGCGAAGAAAGTGATCGACACCGGTATGGGTTTTGAGCGTCTGGTGCGTACGATCCAAGGTAAGACGTCAAACTATGATACGGATGTGTTCCAGCCGATGTTGCGTAAGATCGGTGCTATCTGCGGATGCGAATACGGTAAGGACGAGAAGACCGATATCGCGATGCGTGTCATTGCGGACCATATCCGTACCATCGCTTTTGCTATCACGGACGGACAGTTGCCGAGTAACGAGAAAGCGGGATATGTCATTCGTCGTATCCTTCGTCGTGCGGTGCGTTACGGCTATACCTTCCTCAATATGCGTAGTGCGTTCTTGTATCAATTGGTACCGCAACTCATTGAGGACTTGGGAGAAGCCTATCCGGAGTTGAAGGCACAGCAGGCGCAGATCGTACCGGTCATCAAATCCGAGGAAGAGGCCTTCCTGCGTACGTTGGACAAAGGTATAGGCCTATTGGATAAACTGATGGACGAAGCGCGCAAGGCCGGCAAGACAGAGATCAGTGGCGTGGATGTGTTCACACTCAAAGATACCTACGGCTTCCCGCTGGATCTCACGGAACTTATCCTCCGCGAGAACGGCTTTACTACCAATGAGGAGGAATACAACAAAGCCCTTGAACACCAGAAATCGATGGGCCGCGAGGCTAATAAGCAAGACCTCGGCGACTGGACCGTGTTGGCCGAAGGCGAAACGGAGTTTGTCGGCTATGACGAATTGAACGTGGAGTGCCGTATCCTTCGCTATCGTCAGGTGAGCCAGAAAGGCAAATCGTTCTATCAAGTGGTGCTCGACAAGACACCGTTCTATGCCGAGATGGGTGGTGAAGTAGGTGACACCGGCACTTTGGGTAATGTGCGTGTGCTTGATACAAAGCGCGAGAACAACCTGCCGGTACATATTCTTGCAGAACTGCCGGCGGATATAACCGGAACCTTGACTGCTATCGTGGACGCAGAGCGCCGGCAGGCTATTGCATGCAATCACTCGGCTACGCACATTCTCCATTATGCGTTACGCGAAGTGTTGGGCAAACACGTGGAGCAGAAGGGTAGTCTTGTCACACCTGAGAGTCTGCGTTTCGACTTCAGTCATTTCCAGAAAGTGACGCCGGAGGAACTCCGCGAAGTAGAGAAACTCGCGAATAAACTCATCCGTCTGGATATTCACTTGGAAGAAAGCCGTCATACACCGATAGCAGAAGCAAAGGCAATGGGGGCTATGGCGTTGTTTGGCGAGAAATACGGAGATGACGTACGCGTGATTAAATTGGATGTCACGTGTCTTCAACAGGACGTATCGGTTCTGTACGTATTATCATGGAAACCAGCATTGCGGCCGGAGTTCGTCGTATTGAGGCTGTCACTAGCGCAAAAGCTGACCAGTTATACTATGGTATGCAGGATATTCTCAACCATCTACGGGATATATTCCATAATGCTCCTGATTTGGAGGGCGCAATCCTGAAGCAGATAGAGGAAAATACCGATTTGAAAAAACGTATTGATCGGTACGTGGCGGAAAAAATTGAGATGTTCCGTGATCGTATCATCGCATCAGCGGAAGACTTTGGTGATATTAAACTCGTTCGCTTGCAGAGTGAACTTAACCCCGATATGATTCGTGGCGTTATGCCTTTGCTGCGCGGTAAGTTCACGGATGTGAAGTTTGCCGTAGTAGCCGCTACGTCCTGGGAGAACAAACCGACGATTGCGGTCTTCCTCTCTCAACCGATGGTCGATGCCGGCAAGAACGCCGGTGCGATGATCAAGGCTGCGGCTCGAAACATACAAGGCGGTGGTGGCGGTCAACCGTGGTTCGCTACTGCCGGTGGTCGTGACGTCAACGGCCTGAAGGCTGCGATGGAGGAATTAGTGAATGGATTGTCGTAATAACGTAATTACGTTATAACGTTATAACGAAAAAAAATGAAACTACCATCTAGTTATCTGCCGGAGAAAATCCGTAGTGCCGTTCGCTTTACTGTGATCGGTACTACGGGTATGTTTGTGCAGACGTGGTGTTTCATGGCGGCATTGCTGCTGTTGGATCATCCTGAGAAAGGTGCGGTATTGTATTATGTAGCCTTTGGAATTGGTTACATCTTGGAGATGATACCGAACTATTTGTGCACCAATTGGTACACCTTCGGTACCAAACCCGATATCAAGAATGCCGGCGGATTCCTGGTGGCACGTGCATTCAATCTGGTGATTCAGTTGGGCTTGTTACCGCTGATGATCGATCTGTTGCCTACCTGGCGGGACGATTATATCAGTTACGTGGTCATCTTCATCGGAGGATGTATCAACTACCTCGTTTGTTTGCTCTTTTTTAAAAAACCAAAAGAATCATGAAAAAAATCCTTATCTCGCTCTTGGCACTGCTGTTCAGTGCAGGACTTTTTGCAGACGTCGTGCTGATTGACGGCTTGTACTACAACCTTGGTAACACGACGGCGCAAGTAGCACCGGACCCGACTTCCGGCAAGTCCGTTTATTCGGCTTATATAACTGTGACCATTCCGGCGTCGGTGTATTACAACAACTACACCTATCCGGTCACGACCATCGGTTCGAGCGCATTCGAGTCCTGCTCCAATTTGCAGTCAGTGACGCTGCCTAATAGCATCACTGCTATTAATTCGTCTGCGTTCTACTACTGTACCAAATTAGGCAGTGTGAACTTGCCGGAAGGACTGACGTCTATTAGCCAATATGCGTTCTATAACTGTAACCTCGATACGATCATTATCCCAAGTACGGTGACATCCATCGGCAATAAGGCATTCCAAAGCAACTCGATCAAGTCGGTCACTTGGCTGCCGGCTAACTGTTCCATCGGTACGGACGATAGTGCGCCGTTCTACAGCACGAGTTCACAAATCAAGTCTTTCACCTTCGGAAACCAGGTGCAGACTATTCCTGCTTACCTGTGCAAGTACATGAGTCTGTTAGATACCATCGTGTTGCCGCCTTCGGTTTCTTCGTTGGGTCAGTATGCGTTTATGTATTGTACCTCGCTCAAGTCGATCAACCTGCCGGTGACACAGAAAACGCTGCCGATTAGTTTCTTGGAGGGCTGTACGTCGCTGGAGTCTATCGAACTGCCTGCGACCCTAACCACGATCAATCAGGATGCTTTCTATGGCTGTTCCAAATTGGCGAATGTGACGCTTCATGAAGGCATAACGACCATTAACCAACGGGCGTTCTTTAACTGCAAACTGGCTCAAATCACGATCCCTCAGACCGTGACCTCTATTGGCAGCAAGGCTTTCCAGGGAAACCCGACGACCTCGGTCACATGGCTGCCGAAGACCTGCTCTATCGGTTCGGACGATAGCGCGCCGTTCTACAGCACGAGTTCTAAGATCACCTCGTTTGTTTTTGGCGACAGCGTGCAGACGATTCCGTCGTATCTCTGTAAGTACATGAGCAAACTGGATACCGTTGTGCTGCCGCCATCCGTCAGTTCACTTGGTCAATGTGCGTTCATGTACTGTACTTCGCTCAAGTCCATCAACCTGCCTGCTACCCAGAAGACGCTGCCTGCCAGTTTCTTTGAGGGCTGTACGGCACTGGAGTCGATTGAACTGCCGGCGACCCTCACGACCATCAACACGGACGCTTTCTACGGTTGTTCAAATTTAAGCAATGTGAACCTGCACGAAGGCATAACCACGATCTATCAACGGGCGTTCCAAAACTGTAAATTGGAGTCGGTCACGATCCCGAGTACGATGACGTCGCTGAGTAGTGCCGTTTTCCAGGGCAACCCCTTGAAATCGGTGACCTGGCTGCCGGCTAACTGCAGCATCAGTACGGAGACTAGTGCTCCATTCTACAGCACAAGTTCGCAGATCACCTCGTTTGTCTTTGGCGATAGCGTGAAGACTATTCCGGGCTATCTGTGCTATAAAATGAACAAATTGGACAGTGTGGTGCTGCCGGAGAAACTGACGACCATCGGTCAATACGCTTTCAACGGTTGTTCGCTGTTCAAGAATATAACCATCCCGGCATCGGTGACGAGCATCGGTACCTATGCGTTTGCATTCTGTACGTCCCTCAAGAACTTCGAGTTCCCGAAGGGCATCAAGACGGTGGCTACCAGTGTGCTGGAAGGCTGTACGGGCTTGGAGGATGTCATCATCCCGGCATCGGTGACGACAATCGGTCAGGATGCGTTCTACAACTGCTCCAAACTGATGAGCATTCATAACTATGCCATTACCCCGCAATCCCTTCAGTCGCGTGCGGTTTATAATGTAAACAAGCAGACCTGTATCCTCTATGTGCCGATGGATTATATCGATCTCTATCAGCAAGCGAATGTATGGAAGGATTTTGCCAATATCATCGGTGTAGCAACGGATCTGCAGTTTGAGGATCAGATTGTGAACATCAGTTATCTTAAGGATGACACTACGCTGCATTATATGGAGTCGCAGACTTGGGCCGTGCCGCATGAGCCGCGGATAGAGGGCTTTACCTTTATCGGCTGGCAAGTGTTGCCGGGTATGTTAGAGGATGGCATCGTACTGCAGGCGGTCTATGAGGCCAACACTCCGACTCCGACCCAAGCACCGGCGGTATATGTGAACCCTGCTAACCCAACACAGAAACTGATTCGTCACGGAAACGTCTATATCCTCCGTGACGATAAAATCTATACGATTCAAGGACAAACAGTCAAATAAGATAGATCATGAAAATATACAAAGCGAATATTATCCATACCCCGACGCCCGGTAAGCTGGAGATCATCCCGCACGGCTATATCGTTGTCAAGTCGAACGGCCTTGTGGAGGGGATCTACAAGGAGTTGCCGGAGAACATGGACTGGAGACGGCAGGTAATGGATTTCGGTGATAAGATCCTGATTCCGGCCTTCAATGACCTGCACGTACATGCACCGCAGTACCGGAATATGGGTTTGGCATTGGATCTGGAGTTGTTGCCGTGGCTCAATACCTATACTTTCCCGGAGGAGACCAAGTACGCCGATCCGGAGTATGCACGTCGTCTATACCGTCGATTCGTACACGAGCTCTGGATGCAGGGTACGATGCGTAGTGCAGTCTTTGCCACCATCCATCCGGAGTCCACACGTATCCTGGCGGACTTATTCATCCAAGCCGGTATGGGTGCGATGGTGGGTCTGGTAGGAATGAACCGTAACAGTCCGGACACCTTACAAAACACCACAGCCGAAGTGATGGAAGGTATGCGGATGTTGAAGGCGCATTTGGACGAGCACGGTAACGGCCTTGTAACGCCGATTATTACGCCGCGGTTCGTACCTTCCTGTTCGGATAAGATGCTGACCGCATTAGGCGAATACGCCAAAGAGACGGGTCTGCCGGTGCAATCGCACCTGAGTGAAAACCGTTCGGAGATTATGTGGGTCAAGGAACTGGAGCCGGATACGACCTGCTACGGCGATGCGTATAACAAGTACGGACTGTTTGGCCAGACGCCGACGCTGATGGCGCATTGCTGCTATACGGACGGCGAGGAGATGGAGTTGATGCGTAAGAACGGTGTGTATGTGGTTCACTGTCCGATGTCGAATAGTAACTTATCGAGTGGTATGGCACCGATACGTAAGTTCCTCAACGCCGGTATCAACGTGGCACTTGGAACGGATGTGTCGGCCGGACACCATATGTCAATGATGCGCGTGATGCAGTACGCGATTCAGGTGAGCAAGTTGAACTACGCGCAGACCAAAGGTGAGATGCCGTTCTTGAGTCTGAGTGAAGTGTTCTACCTGGCAACCAAGGGCGGCGGTTCGTTCTTCGGTAAGGTCGGTTCGTTTGAGCCGGGTTATGAGTTCGATGCGCTGCTGATCGATGACCGGTACCTCAATTTTGATAATTACACCCTTGAGCAGCGGCTCGAGCGCTATATCTACCTCGGAGACGATCGCGATATCAAACGTCGTTTCTGTAGAGGTGTTGAACTGGTAGAACCGTGCTTTTAGTTCATTACCCGGAGGGACTGACGCTGGCTGAGTACCTGGCTAAAGAGCAGGAACTGGTGCAGCAGGTCAAGGAGCCCACGCTCTTTACCTGGATCGTATCGCCGACGGTGATATACGGAAAGCACCAAAGTGCAGAAGTGGAGGTGAACGAAGTGTAGTGCCGGGAGCACGGTATAGCCGTTGTGCAGCGAAAGAGCGGGGGAGGATGTGTGTATGCGGATGAGGGAAATCTGATGATCTCTTTCGTGACGCCGAGTACCCATAGTGAGCAGGTCTTTACGGACTTCCTGAAGCTCATTGCTGAGGCTTTACGAGCCAAAGGACTGCCAGCGGTGGCTACGGATCATAATGACATCCTCATAGAGGAACGCAAAGTATCCGGCTGGGCCTGTTACACGTGTGCTACGGGGACGATTGTTCACGGCACGATGTTGTACGATGTGAACCTCGAGGCGTTAACGAAGGCCATCACGCCGACGGCTGCCAAGTTAGCCAAACATGGCGTGGCGTCTGTTCGGCAACGGGTAGCTAACATCAAAGAATTAACCGACGCGTTCGCGGATATACACGCGCTGCGCGCATATATTGAAGGATATGGAAATAAGTTTACGGGCACAATCGATGCCTGAGAGCCCGATTCGTAAATTAGCCAAGTACGCTGACGAGGCGAAACTCGCCGGTGTACACGTGTATCATCTCAATATCGGACAACCCGATATCAAGACTCCGCCGCAGGCTTTGGAAGCGGTGCGTCATTTTGATACGGATATCCTGGAGTACTCACCCTCGCAGGGATTGAAGTCACTGCGTACGAAGATGGTGAGTTATTATGCGGAGTACGGTATTGACCTGTCGCCGGATGAGATCATCATCACTGCCGGTGGTTCGGAGGCGATTATGTTTGCCTACATGAGTTGTCTGAATCCGGGTGACGAGATTATCGTGACCGATCCGAGTTACGCCAACTACATGGCCTTTGCTATCTCGGCCGGTGCGGTGGTGAAGAGTGTGAAGACGGATATCAAGAACGGATTTAAGTTGCCTCCTGTGGAGGAGTTCGAGAAACAGATCACACCCAAGACACGGGCGATCCTGATCTGTAACCCCAACAATCCGACGGGTTACCTCTATACCAAACAGGAGATGCGCCAGATTCGTGATCTGGTTAAGAAATACGATCTGTA
>CADCCH010000035.1 GCA_902799875.1 uncultured Bacteroidales bacterium
AACTGGAGCATCAGCTTCGGTTCAAAGCCGCGTGTGCCGAGACCAAGCGTATTCTCATGGCTGCCAAATACCTCAAAGCGCAAGCCACCCAATCGACCAACCCTGCGCTTCCGTCGGACTACATGCCCACACCCGAAGACCTTGCTACGCTCCAATACTGGCAGGATCGCTTCAAAGCCCAACTCCAAAAGCCCGAACCCGAAGCACCCACCGATCCCGACACAGGCCGACATAAGACCTATTTCCGCTTCGATGCCTTCATCCGCACCTGCCTCCTTCGTGAAATGGAAGCGAAATAACGCTTTAACGTCGCATTGCGAGCATTTTAAGATAAAAAAACGCGTTTCCAAAATGCTTTTTTGTCCATTTCCTTGCAAATGTCAAAAAAAAGCAGTAACTTTGCAGCCGAAAGTTGCAAAGATAAATAACACCAATAACTATGACTAAAAAAAGAAGACAAGAGAATCTTGAATATCTGCTCTCGATTGAACAGGAGATGACAAGCCAAGGCAAGCGGCTGTCGCCGGCTTTCTATGCAGCCAAAAGATATGCAGAGACAGCGTTGCATCAGGCTTTATGAGATATCTCATCGATACAAATATCTTCTTTGGAACTGATAGAGAACTGATACAACAAATAACGAAAAAACAACCGCCTATGAAACATCACAACTAAAAGGCAACATACATAAATAATAGCGTAATAAGCCCAACTTGATTTTCTGAAAACTGGACACTTTTAGAAAAATCAATTGCTTATTCAAGTACGGTTTATGCACGCTCACGTATCAGCGTGAGTTTTCCGTGCATTTATTTGAATAAGTAAGGTAGTCCAGAACCTCAGAAAATCAAATGAAGCGAACGAAAGCGCACGCTTTTTTATGTCTATGTCCATATGTCTAAAAATTTCTAGGGTTTATATATAATAACCTAATAATTCACAATTTAAAACAACAAAACAATGAAGAAAATTAAACTATTTTCCATTCTCGTCCTGCTGCTGATGGCAGCGACGGGCGCAATGGCGCAGACGGAAACGCTGCTGACCACAATTACGGCAACTGCAAAAGAGCAGGCAAACTACAGTACGGCGAACGTGGCAACCGTTTCATTCAGTTATACTGCTGGAGGGGCCTCAGCATACTTAGCTAACTGGGGCTGGTGGGGATACGGTTGGTCGGCAACCGTCAATGCTGCCGAAGGATATACCATCACCAAATGCATATTCTATGACGATGCCAATCGTACTGCTACTGATAGCGAAGCTCCATTTGTTGTAGAAACCACAGAAGAGGATAAGACACCGAGAATAAATGGCACACCCATTGATGGTGGCATTTATCAAAGTAAGGGTATAAAAAAGATTGAGGTGTATGGCTATGGACCCAACCGTAGCAACTGTAGCTAACGGCGTAGTGACCGCCGTAGCAGCCGGCACCGCTACCATCACCGCCACCGCCACCAACGGCACACCAGATGACACCACCGATGACTTTAGTGCCACCTGCACTATTACGGTTACTGACCCTGACCAAGAGGCTGCAGATGCAGTACTGGCTCTGTTCGATGCCCTGCCTGTGGCTGATGCTGTTACGCTGAATGACAAAGAGGCTATCGAAGTTGCACGCGCTGCATACGACGCTCTGACCGATGACCAGAAAGCACTGGTTACTCCAGAAGACTTAGCCAAACTGACCGCCGCAGAGCAAGCACTCGCTGCGTTAGAAGCCACAGGCGTTGAGAACATACAAGGCAATGTGAAGAATGTCAAGACTATGGTGAACGGTCAAATCTACATTCTCCGTGGGGAGAAGGTATATACGCTTCAAGGTCAAGAGGTAAAATAACCCCTTTCGCTCTCTCAATCCTCCGATAACCTGCTCTCTCCGAACTCCAGCCTTCTCCATTATGGAGCAGGCTGGCTTTTTCTTTTTCTTTTTCTTACGCGGGATATTATCCTGCAATATATTCTTGGCAGTTGCGCCGTCTGCCAGACGGCATCTCTTATTATGGTTTCTTCTTGGTAGTTGCAGGCGTTTGCTAAACGCCGCTCTATATCTTTCCCTCTTAGGCATGGAAAAGCCAAGTGACTTTTGGCTTTGAACGGTAGGATCCGTTGGGAGAACGCTCCGGGGAAAAGTTGTTTTTGAAGACCCGGTGCATCATATGAGTTACGATGCGTCGAAGAAACTTTAATTATTAACCAAACCTAAATTTTTATTAACTATGGCAAAAATTGAATGGAGCGCCGGTATCGATTCCGTATCCGGAGCACTGAGCAAGCCGGGCAACAACCCCCAGCACCGTTGTAGCAAGATGCTGCTTGGTACCCACCGCGTAGCACCGACCGAGAGCCAGGATTGCAACCGCATTTACCTGCGTAAGAAAACCTTCAACGCTTACCTCTGGAAAGTCTGCGGTCAAGCCTACGACGCCGAGCATCCGCGCAGTTAACGGTTCTCTGCGAAGTAGCGCCACAACGGCGCCGCATGAAGGGCTTGGATGATCTCGCCGTCGCGAAGCATCTCCAGCACTTGTTCAGGATCGAGGATGTCCACATGGATGTCCTCGGTTTCTTCTTGATGCTGCTCGCGTACTTTCTCTACGCCGGTGGCAAGGAAAGTGTAGGAGAGATTGTTATGATTGGTAGGATTGGGTGAAAGGGTCATGAAGAGCCGCCACTCGCCACCCTCATATCCGGTTTCTTCGGATAGTTCACGTTGGGCAGCCTGGAGCGGTGTCTCACCCGGGTCGATGACGCCGGCTACGAGCTCATAATGGGTCTCACCGAGGGCATGGCGGTACTGATCTTCCATGACCATCTTACCGTCTTTGGTGATGGCGATGACGTTGACCCAATCGGGAAACTCCATGACGTACCAGGTGGGAATCTGCTTACCCGAAGGCATCTCGACGCACTCCTGCCGCACGGACAGCCAGGGGCCGAGACGTAAGATATTTTCCGATTTGACCACCTTCCACGGGCGGTTGACTAACTTGGGATAGGCCATAAATTATTCGAGCGTATTGATGTCCACGAGCTTGTTGACGATGGCGTAGATCGTCAGACCGGCGGTGGAGTGGATATTCAGTTTGCGGGCGATGTTCTTGCGGTGCGAGATGACGGTGTGGGTGGAGATGCAGAGCACGTCGGCTATCTCTTTGTTGCTTAAGCCCCGAACGACCTGTACCAGCACGTCCCGCTCGCGATCCGAGAGTTCTTCGGTCTGGGGCAACTGGTGCCGACGATGGGCATGCGCATGTTCCTTGGAGAGGGCCGGACGCAAGATATCATCCTCGATGGCACAATGGTCCGCAAAATCCTGCTCGGTGTGCCAGAGGTCGGACATGACGCTTATCAAAAGATAAGTGATGGGTGATTGGTGATCGGTTATTGGTGATTGTTCTTCCCGCCTCGGATAATACTTGATGATGAGGTTCTTGATCTCCGTCAGTTTGCCGGTGATCCGCTCGTCATCGTGCTCGTGCTCCTCAAAGAGTCCTTCGTTCTCATGGGCGATATGGGTACGTATCTCCTCCACGAACTCATCGTAACAACGCAGGATAAGTCCCGGAATCTTGGTGGTCGGGTCGGCAGGGATGATGGCTTCGATCAGAGCTCTGCGCAGACGCGGCAGACGGAAATCGAGGAAATAGGTGTGGGCGTTCTGCAGGTACCGCTGCAGGGTAGGGAGGTCAATATCCTCGGGGATAGCCCGTTGATGAAAGACCTTGTAGTTGACGATCGCGAGGAAAGTAGGCGTGTGTACGTTGTGTGCCTCGCAGACCTGTTCGATGGTCTGGTCACCTACACCCATCTCCAGTCCAAAACGACTGATGATCTGGATGGCGTCTTCTTCGTGCGCCATGAGGTCGCAAATCTTATCCGTAGCCTTGTACATAATCGTTGCATCAAAATCGGCTGCAAAGGTACTATTTTTTTTTGACATAAGCAAATGAAGAATGAATATTTTTGTTAATTGGCGTACGAATGAAGTCCTCCGAGGAGGTAAGAGACACCGAAATAGGTGAAGAGGACGAAGAGGAAGTTTATCACGCAGAGGACGTGATAAACCACAGGCCTCCGCCACGGGAAGTGGAGCAAGGCGGCATAGACGAGCATGGTGATCAGTGCCCAGGTCTCTTTGGGGTCCCAGCCCCAGTACCGTCCCCACGACATGTTCGCCCACACGGCACCGAGGAAGATTCCTGCCGTGAGGCAGAAGAGTGCAGGGTAGAGGAGTATCTGCGACAGCTGCATCAACGCTTCGCGTTTGGCGGGGATACACAGACCCAGGATACCGTTAATCATCATGACGGTAAAGAGGGTGTAGGCCAGCATAATAACCGAGACGTGGATGCCCAAGAGCGGCGTTTGGAGAACGGGCTGCAAGGGTGGTTTGGGTGTGACCACTTTGGTCATAATAATTGCCAAGATGACAATTAAGACCGCTAACGCTATAAGACCGCTGCGCTGTAGGACCGCTTCGTTGTAGGACCGCTTCGCTGTAAGACTTTTCAGAAGCGCACGGAAATAGGTGCGGGGTTGGAAGAAGAAAGCAATCATCGCGATGAGCAGCAGGGCGTAGCCGGTGTACGTGATACCGATGCCCCAGGGATCATGGTTGTAAGCGAGTACAACCCCTTGCATGTCGCTGTCGTAGTCCGATTGACAGAAACGGAAGTCGTGGTACTTGAGCGGCTTGTTCATCTGCACGATGCCTTCGTCCACGTGCAGCGGCTGGATGCTACGATCGAGTAAGCGCAGTTCGGATATGAAGTCTACCGGATTTCCGTCCGCGTCATTGACGATATGGAAGTCCCAGAGGAACAAGGAGATCTGTGAATGCGGAACAACAATGGCTTTATCTGCCCGCAAGTGTATCTGACCTTGTTCCCCGAAGAAATGGGTCACACATGCCCCGAGGACAATAATCCCCAGGGCGATGTGTAACAGCAAGGTCACGGGTTTAAATCGCATTGATGAAAGCCACGACAGCATCCCGATCCTCCTTATTCAGTTTATAGAACTGCTGTGTGGGCCAGTAAGCATCCGATTGGTTGCTATAGCCATGCCACATGATGGCTTCGATGACGTTGCGTGCACGGGTGTCGTGCATACGTGCCTCGTAGGTGTCACCGGTAGCTTTCTTATGCAGACCGCGTCCCCAGAGTGGGGTCGTACGGCACCAACCGGTACGGATATCGTTGACCATGCACAGTTTATGTTGCACCATGTCGGTGTACGGCCATATCTTCTGGTTGGGGTAACGCGGCATGGAAGCGGTGACCGGGAAGTTATTCGGGTCACGCACCTCGTCCGGACCGGTGGTCCATGTCGGACGGTGACAGTAGTCGCAACCGATCTGGGTGAACAGTTCCTTGCCTCGTAATACGGCACTGTCGGTGACGTTTCGTGCGGCAGGAACCGCCAGACCGCGGTGCCAAACCATGACTTGGGTGAACTCCTCGTCGGTCATCTCTGCCGGCAGTGTCTTGCTGGTCAGATAGTCGTAGATCTCCTGCTCGGTACCGAACTCAGCCTGTACCTCCGGATCCTTGGATGCGTACTCGGCGTAGATCGTGCCGGCAAGGTCCAGATAGTGGTACTGACGGTCGCTACGGGTGACGTTGGTGATGTTCCAAATAGCATTCGCACCGGCTGCATCCATAATTGGACCGCGTGTGAGGGCGTAGGTGAAACGCTTCGGACCCCACTTGGAGTCGTTCTTGTAGTAACCCGAGGTCTGGAAACTACCATTCCAGAATGCCGGGTTCAGACCGTTCTTGAGTTTACCGTCTGCCGCCTCTTTGGCGTACTGAGCGATGATATCGGCATCGGTGATGGCATCGAGCAGACCGGAACCATAGACACCGATGGTGTTCTCGAGCTTAACCTCATAGCCTTGGCTCTCGAGCAGACCGTCCGGGTCGCGGTAACCTTGGTTATAGACATAGACGGCAGTGTTCGGCATTTTTACTTCCGGATAGCGCAACTCGTAGGTCTCGCCGTCGGCGAACTTGTTACCATGCTCGTCGGTTGCAGTCTTCCAGGTCACGGTGATCTGATCCGGATCGAGTGGTGCTTTGAAAGGTGCTGCACCGAAGAGTTGCGGCATACCGGCTAACCAGGGTACATAAGCCTGAGTGGTCGGGTTGAAGACGACGAGCAGCGTTCCGTTACCTACATTAGCGGCATCGTACGTGCCTTCGGGTACCGATGTACCGTGCGAGTAGTTGGGATGACAGTGCTGGCAGGACGAACGGACATAGACCGGTCCCAGACCGTGCTGACGACCTTCGGTGTTGGTGACGAAGGGTTTCTCGGCAATCTGATCGCCTTGTGCGAACATCGTTCCCAGACCTGCGTTCTCCGTAGCCGGTGTGGGCTGACGGAAAGTCATGGACGAGAGGTTCTCGGTCGTACCTAACTCAGGATAACTAGAAAATTCTTTTTCATATTATTTGCTTAATAAGGGTAAAACTTCTTTGTCCAGTACCTCTTCGAGTGCGGATACTTGGTCGATAGCGGCTTTGACCTGCGGGTTACCTTTGGCGGTGTTCTCGAAATCTTGAATGGCCTCGATGGCTTTGATGGCGTCTTCGATGTTTTGGCGCACCTTGGCATCCAGTTCGGCGTTCTGCAGATAGACATAGTTGGAAACCGAGTAATCACCTGTTTGGGCGCCGCAGTACGCGTGTTGGATCGAACGGATATTATCCGCAAAATCGATAGTAGAGGTGCAACTGTACGGGCTCTCGATATAATCGCGTTCTTCGGGAGTACTGCTGATATAGGGATTACCCATCTTGAGGTCCGCTACCTCTCCGGCGATGTCGATCGCACCGGCGATGATCTCTTCAGCTACCTCCTGGTAAGTGACATAAACCGAACCTTTCTGACCGGCGTTGATCATCTGGTCTCCGTATTTGTCTTCGTAGGGCTCGATCTCCGCCTCGTCAAGCAAGGCCTGCTTAGCTGCACTCACTTCACCTGCCCAAGCGTACTCCAGCAGGATAGCCTGTTGGGTCAGGTCCTCCACGATACCGAGCAGATAGACCGCTTCGGCGTGGGTGAGGTTATCAGCGTGCGGTTTACCGGTACCGACAGCACGACCGTCTTTCTCAATGCTTTCGAAAAGCAAGAACTCGGCGGCATGAAAACCTTTGAGGGCATAGCCCAGTTTGTCACCCACGTACGCACCGCCTTCTTCTTCGATCGTCGCCATGCGGACAGAGTCATGGAGCAGGGCGTTCATGGCGTTGAAGTCAAGTGGCCACGAGTCGATATGCGGGTCAATGTTATGCGACCCGGCGGGACCGTAGAGGAATGCTTCGCTTTGCTCCCAATGCTTGCGCATCGCGCGCCAGGACGTGCCGGCGTCTTTCATAAGTGCCGCATAATCCTCACCTTTCTCCACTTTGGCAAGGATGGCTTCGGTCTGCTCCAGGAGCGTCATGCCGGCATCTGCCATGGCGCTGTAGGTCGCAACGACCGTGTGTTGAACATAGGGTGTAACCGCCTGTTGCAATGCCGCCTCTTTGTCAGAGGTGGGCTCGGTGGTGCTGCTCTTCTTGCAGCTTACTAAGGAACCTAAGATTCCAAGGAAGACTAGGGGAATTAAAAATTTCTTTCTCATAATGAACTATTTTTATAATTGATAAAATCCTGCATAAACGATACCGATGGCAATCTGGGGCTCATCGTTATAGAGTTTCCCGCGCGTACCGTCCGCACGCGTACCTTTCTTAAGTATCCCGTACGAGAACTCGGCTTTGACGCCAATCTGCTTGATGGGGAAGTAGTTGATACCCACGGCCGCACGGTGACGACCGCACCAGGCGTACATATCGGTCGGTTGATTGTCGTACTTGTACATGGAGTCGTAGTAATCGTAGCGCCCGAATAAATATAGCTTCTGATTACTGATAGCTGAATGCTGACGGCTTAAAGAAAAGAAATCAAAGCCGGCTTCGATACCTGCTGCGAGTGCGTCGGAGGCTACCCATTGTTTGCTGGAGACCGAACCCTTGCGCATGGCGATATTGTACTTCGTGATGGCGGCAGCGTCACTGAGATGTCCATAGAGGAACTCACCGCGCAGCACAGCACCGTGACCTTTGTACGCAAAGTCAAACGCACCGATAGAGACCGTACCTTTGACGTCTTTGTAAGCACTGGCGTCGAGTTCGGCGTTGGTCTTGCTGAGGGTGTTGCGGAAGGAGTTGCCGCAGTAACCGGAGAGGGATAAGCGCAGTCCTTGCACCCCTGTGTAATCGATTCGTGCCGCCCCGGCAAAGACGTTCGCTAACTTGAACTCATACGGACTGCCGGCACCGGGTTTGATCCAGTTCTTGCGGTTGAAACGGTCGCTGTCGAGACCGGGCAGGAACATGGCCTGGTAGTGCCAGCCGTTGGGGGTAGAGCCCATAAACGTGAGGGCTACTTCGTGCCAGGTAGAAGGGATGATGGTGAACTCGCCTTCGTTACGATAGACCCCGAAATACTCAGTCGATTCGTGGTGGGCGTTGAGTCCGCCAACCGGAATGACCTGCATTCCGGCACGGAGGATGGCATAACGGTTAAAGGCTTTCTGGAGCCAGAACTGCTCCAGCGCCACTTCTCCACCGCGTTCAATCTCGGCTTCGTACTCACCGCCTTCTTCCTCTTCGATCTCGATGGCCGATTCCGTACCACCGTGTTCGAACTCGATTTCGGTGCCGACACTCCAGCCTTTGCCGAAATCGTAACCCAGATAAATGACCACATGCGGCAGGTCAAACTCCCCATAATGGTCGTTGGCGTATTTCTCGGGGTTCTTGCCGTAACGGAGGTAGTTGTTGGAGAACCAGCAATGTTTGGCGGTCACCTCACCGTATCCGCCGATCGTGAAACGGCCGTGATTTTTCCCCATTTGTTGGGATACGCTGTCTTTTTGCTCCAAACACTCTACACGCCGGATCAGTGCCTGCATATCGGCGGCACTCACAGTGATGCTATCTTCCGCATGTACGCTTAAAGCGCACAAAATCAATACAATAAATAAGATAATCCGTGATTTCTTCATCGTTTGTCATTTCCCATTAAAAATCAATGCAAAGTTACAAAGATTGCCGAAAATGACCAATACCTAAAAATAGGGAATTTGGGCTCCGGATTTGGTGATATGGATTTTTTTTTGTAATTTTGCACGCTTTTTTGGAGAAATATTAGGTATGAAAAGATATATAAAGGTATTGGTTTTTGCGCTCCTGTGCGTCCTTCCGATGTGGGCGCAGGAGGAGTTTGATGCCCACTTGGTGGGGCATGTGTTGGATGAGAAAACAGGTGAACACTTGCCGTTTGTGAACGTGCAACTCAAAGGTACGAATATCGGTACGGTGACGGACGAGTCGGGTCACTTCTTTTTGAAGAACCTGCCGTTGGGTAAGCAGATGATTGTCTTTTCGTACGTGGGGTATGAGAATCTGGAACTACCGGTGAAGATAGAGGAAGACAAGACCGTGGAGCTGAAGGCGGCTATTCACGAAGTGTCGCAGTTGCTCAACAGTGTGGTCGTCACGGCGAACCGGTATGAGACCAAGCGGCAGGAGGCAGCGACGATTGTGAACGTGTTGTCACCGAAGTTGTTTGAGACGACGGCCGTGGCGTGCGTGGCGGACGTGCTGAATTTTCAACCGGGTCTGCGGGTGGAGAACACGTGCAGTAACTGCGGTAAGACCGAACTGCGTATCAACGGTCTGCAAGGCCAGTACACACAGATTTTGATGGACAGCCGGCCGGTGTTCTCGAGTATGGCGTCGGTGTACGGACTGGAGCAGGTGCCTTCGGCGATGATCGACCGTATCGAGGTCATCCGCGGTGGCGGATCGGCGATGTACGGCGCCAATGCGATTGCCGGTGTGGTGAATATCATCACCAAAGAGCCGGTGCGGAACTTCGTCAATATAGCCAACACCAGCATGGTCAACGAACATGCCGGCTACGATATCCATACCGACCTCAACGCGTCCGTGCTGAGCGAGAACCGGAAAATAGGGGCGTATCTCTTTGCGAGCCATCGCACGCGCAGCGCTTACGACCGCGATCTGGACGGCTTCAGCGAGGTACCGCAACTGCGTGCTACGACTGCCGGTGCACGGACCTTCTTCAAAACGAGTGCGTACAGTAAGATCACCGCTTCGTACCACCACACGACCGATTTTCGCAGGGGCGGCAACCGTTTTGAGTTCGAGCCTCACCAGGCGGATATCGCCGAGCAGTTGCGGCATAACATCGATGCCGGACAGTTGGCGTTCGATTGGTTCTCACCGGACAACCGGCATTTTGTGTCCGCTTATTCGGCGATTCAGCATATCGGTCGGGAGAGTTATTTCGGTGCCAGCCGTGACACGGCGGCGTACGGTCGCAGTACGGACTTGACCTCTATCACGGGTATGCAGTACCGTTTTTCGTACCCTTGTGGGCGTGCAAAAGGAGACCTGAGTGTGGGTGCGGAATATACGTTTAACGGCCTGCACGATCGTATGGTGGGGTATAACCGCGACATCCATCAGAATGTGCATGTGGCGGGTGTGTATGCCCAGAACGAATGGAAACAGGAGCACTGGTCGGTGTTAATCGGTGGTCGTCTGGAGAAGCATAACATGCTGAAAAATGTGGTCTTTAACCCCCGTGCGACTTTCCGTTATACGCCTGTTGACGGTTTGGTACTCCGTGCCGGTTACAGCAGCGGTTACAGGGCTCCGCAGACCTACGACGAGGACCTGCATGTGGCGGCTGTGGGAGGAAATGTGTCCTTGATTCGTCTGGATCCGAATCTCCAGCCCGAATATTCGCATAGTGCGACGATGAGTGCCGACTGGTACCGGGCGTTTGGCAAATGGGAACTGAACCTGACCGCAGAAGGGTTCTATACCTACCTGCAGGATGTGTTCTTCCTGCGAGAAGACGGTAAGGATCCGGCAGGCAACATCCTCTTCACCCGCACCAACGCCAAGGCTGCGTGGGTAGGGGGTATCAACCTCGAGGGAAAGGTCAATTACGGTTCGCTCTTCACCCTCCAGATGGGCTACACCTACCAGCAGAGCCGTTATACCGAACCGCAGGCGTGGAGTCAGGACGTGCCGGCGGACGTGCGCATGACCCATACACCGGATAACTACGGTTACGTGCTGATCGATGTGCAGCCGGTACACGATTTCACGATTTCGGTGAACGGCAAAGCCACCGGTTCGATGCTGGTGCCGCACCTGGCAGGCTTTATTGCGCAAGACAAGATGGAGAAGACCCCTGCGTTCTGGGACCTCGGTATCCGTCTGGCGTACGATATCCACCTGTACAAACACTACTGTCTGGAGGTTAGTTGCGGTATCAAAAATATCCTCGACCAATTCCAGAAGGATATTGATCGAGGAGAGTTCCGCGATGCCAATTATATCTACGGTCCGACTATTCCGAGGACCTATTTTGCAGGACTGAGTTTGAAACTATAGTTTCAACAACAGAGAATGAGCCACGTGGCAATCGTGTGGCTGGTGGCACCGAGTGTGATGAACACGTGCCAGATGGCGTGGTAATAGGCGTGCTGTTCGTCTTTGCTGAAGAAATACGCACCGATGGAGTAGAAGATTCCTTCTGCGACGATCCACCAAAACGCCGCGTGCGGCATGTGAAGCCACATAGGGTAGAGTATCAGCAACGCTACCCAACCCATTGCCAGATAGAGGGCCAGGGAGAGTTTGGGGTATTTTCCGAGGGCAATGAACTTACCGATCGCGCCCGCGAGCACGCACGCCCACAAAAAACTAAATAAGGAGATGCCGATCCAACCACCCACGACCGACAGACAAATCAGCGAGTACGAACCCGCAATCATGACGTAGATGGAGATATGGTCGAAGATCCGCAGGCGGGCTTTGTGTGCCGGTGCCGACACAGCGTGGTAGAGGGTAGAGGAGAGGAACATCAAGATCATGCCGAGCAGGAACAGCAATGTTCCTGCAATTTGTGATTTGTGATTTGTGATTTGTGATTGGTAGGCCAACGCCATTAACGGCCACGCGATAATTAAGGTCGCGAGGGTCGGAAAGAGGTGGGTCAATGTGTTCGCTTTCTCTTCGTTACTCATTTCGGAGTGCAAAGGTACTGCTTTTTTACGACATAAACAAGAGAAATGTGTATTTTTACCTATTTTTAGGTATTGTGCATGTGCCGGAAAAGCAGTAATTTTGCAGCGGATTTTAAAAAACAAGATGAAAAAGCAAGTCATTATACTATTATTTTTGGCGATAGCGACCTCCGTTTGGGCGCAAGAGGCCAGTGATTTCCAGATTGAGGAGGTCACGGTTGTGCAGCGCAAGAAGGGCAAGGTCAAGAGCCGTACGGAGGCTTTTGATACGGAGAAAATCAACTCCGAAGAGCTCTGTCGTGCGGCGTGTTGTAATTTGAGTGAGGCCTTTGAGACCAATGCTTCGGTGGATGTGGCGTACTCGGACGCGGCGACCGGTGCCAAGCAGATTCGTCTGTTGGGTCTGAGCGGCACGTACGTGCAGTTGATCCAGGAGAATACACCGGCGGTACGTGGTCTGGCGCAGAATTTCGGACTCGAGTATATACCCGGTCCGTGGATGCAATCGATTCAGGTGAGCAAAGGTACCTCGTCGGTCATCAACGGCTACGAGGCGACCTCCGGACAGATCAATGTGGAGCTGCTCAAGCCCCAGACGCAAAATCCGCTGAGTCTCAATCTTATGGTCAATAGCGAAGCGATGGCAGAGGCGAATATTATGGGTGGATGGGAGATTAAAGACCACCTCTATACCGGTATTTTGGCCCATTATGGCGGTGGATTTATGGCGATGGACGGTAACCATGACACGTTTGCAGACATGCCGAAGACCCAGAACGCCAATCTCGCTAACCGTTGGTTCTACAAGCAAGGCAATTATACTTTCCAGGCTTTCGTGCGGGGTCTGTATGACCGTCGTCGCGGAGGTCAGATCGGGCATGGAGCAGATACGATTGCCAATCCGTATTTGATTAATTTAAATACATGGCGCGTGGAAGGGTTTATGAAAAACGGCTATGTGTTTGACGAAGAAAGCGGTTCGTCCGTGGCGGTCATCACGGCGGTCAGTTACCATGATCTGAACAACAGTTATGGTCTGCGAAATTGGAAAGCCAACCAACTCAATGCCTACCTCAATGCGCTCTGTCAACTCAATTTTGAAGGCAGCGGAGAGGTGGACAACGACCATCGTCTGACGACGGGTTTGAGTCTGAACGTGGACAATTATCGGGAAGCTCTCAGTCTTCTGCCGCAGGCTTTGGATCGTTTGGAAGTGGTGCCCGGAATATTCGCGGAATACAATCTGAAGTACGACGAGATGCTTTCGCTCGTAGCCGGTGTGCGTGCCGATTACTCGACGCGATACGGTTTCTTTGTGACCCCGCGAATGAATATCCGTTACACGCCTTTCGAGTGGTGGACGTTAAGAGGAAGTGTCGGTATGGGGTATCGTTCGCCGAATGCGATTGCGGACAATGCGTTTATCCTGCCGTCGAGTAGGGTACTGCACCTCGCGGACGAGATCCAGCAGGAGCGTGCGGTGAATGCCGGTCTCTCGACGACGTTCTATATTCCGCTGGGTAGCAAGGAGTTACAGTTGAGCATGGAGTATTACTACACCCATTTCCTCAACTCGCTTATCGTCGATATGGACCGGGACAAACATGCCGTTTATATCTATAACCAGACCGACCTGCCCGGAGCCAAATCCTTTGCCCATAGTGCGCAGATAGAGGCGAGTATCGAGGTGCTCCGTGGTTGGACCTGGACAGCCGCTTTCCGTTATACGGACGTAAGACAGACGACGATTGGAGCAGACGGTATTGCACGTCTGAGACCAAAGGCCTTGACGAATCGTTTCAAGGGGGTTGTGACGACCAGCTACCAGACGCCGCTCAAGAAATGGCAGTTCGATGTAACGGCCCAGTTTAACGGTGTGAGTCGTGTTCCGGACGGTTTTGATCAGCCTTTCACCTGGTATCCGCAACTCATGGCGCAGGTGACGAAGTATTTCCGTACGTGCAGCCTCTATCTGGGTGCTGAGAACATGACGAACTTCCGCCAAGATCCTTCGATCGTGGACAGTTACCACCCTTGGGGACCGGACTTCGATGCCTCGATGGTCTGCGGTCCGACAACCGGCTGGAAAGTGTATCTTGGATTTAGATATGATTTAGAAAAACCCGAATAATATGAAAAAGATAGTATTGTTTTTTGCCCTCTGCGCGCTGCCGCTCTGTTATGCACAAGAGCCGGTGGATGCCCAAACGGGTGCCAGTCAACAGGCTAACCAATCCGAGCAGACCGTGCGCTCGGACAAGCCGAATTACAAGCGTACGGTGGTGTTGAAATGCGACCTGCATTGCCAGGGTTGCTGTGACAAGATCATGAAGAATATCGCCTTTGAGAAAGGGATGAAGGATCTTGTTTGTGACCTCAAGACCAAAACTGTAAAGGTGACCTACGACACGCGTAAGACCGATTTGGAGACGCTTCTCAAAGCCTTCGAGAAGATTGGCAAACCAGCCACGGTAGAATCTTCTAAATTATGAATATCAATAATAAATTTGTCATCACGATTAATCGTGAATTAGGTAGCGGCGGCAGAACCGTCGGTCGTAAGTTAGCCGAGAAATTATGTGTCGAGTATTTCGACAAAGCCGTCATCAATGCTCTGCAGGAGCGCTATAACCTGTCTGTCGAGCAGATCGAGCACCTCAAAGGTCAGGAAACCGGTTGGTGGGCAGAGTTCAAGCGCAAGATAACCTTCTCCGAGTCCGAGTACGAGCTGAACCAAACGAACATCGAGACCGAGGATGTGTTCCGTGCAGAGACTCAGGTGCTCAAAGCGCTTGCCAAAGAGAACTCGTGCGTCATTGCCGGCCGTACGGCGTGCTACGTCTTCCGTGAGCACCCGAACCATCTGAGTATCTTCATTCAGTCTTCGATGCCTTGCCGCATGGCGCGTGTGGCGCGTGAGCAGAACATGAGCAAAGAGGAAGCGCGTCTCACCATCGAGAAGGTCGATAAAATGCGTGAGAACTACGTGCAGGAGTTCACCGGCACTTCCCGTTACGACACTCGTAACTACCAACTCGTCATCAATATGGACGAAATAAACGAGGACGCGGCCGTTGACCTCATCCTCGCTTATATCAAAAGCATGGCTGCTTGATTAGCGTTCAAACAGACGTAACAGACGCATTTTCGTTTCACCGGCTTTACCGGTATAAGGATGTTCGCGCAACGAGAGATTGAAGCGCGAACTTCCTTTTAGTACGGTCTGCGGGTGTGTGAACTCGCGGAAACCCCATTCGCCGTGGTACGCGCCCATGCCCGAATGACCGGTACCGTTGAATGGAACACCCTTCACCATCATATGTACACACACTTCGTTGATGCAACCGCCGCCAAACTGCTGGGTTTGCATCACGCGATTCGCCCAGCGCATATCGCGCGTGAAGAGGTACATAGCTAAGGGATGTTCGCGGTCGGCTATCACGTCCATGAGGCTATCCACTTCAGCATCTTTATAGGGTACGATCGGCAACAGCGGACAGAAGAGTTCGTGTTGCACGATGTGTTCGTTGCTATCCACCGGATAGATGATTGTCGGAGCGTATTTGCGTGCGGACTTGTCGCCTGTTCCTCCAAAGACAATACGCTCGCGGTACTCGTCCGCCAAGTTCGCGCACTTGTCGTACGCCGTGTATGTAATCAGTTTCGGGTACTCGGGATTACGTTCCGCATGTTCGCCTATCTGGGCTATGAAGGCTGCTTTTAGTTCTTTCAGGAACTCGTCGGCTACTTCTTCGGCAACCGCTATCTGATTGATATTGATGCATATCTGTCCTGCGTTGAGCAACTTAAAGAAGGCTATCTTGCGCGCGGCGTCTTTGAGGTCTGCGTCTGCCCGTACCACACACCAGTTACCTGTCTCGCCGCCTAACTCCAATGCTACCGGCGTCAGGTTCTTCGCAGCTTCGGCTAATACATGCTTACCCACCGACGGACTGCCGGTATAGAAAATCTTATCAAAGCGTTGTGCAAGACACATATCCGCCACGTCGTGACCGCCGTCGATAAGCGTGATATATTCCGGCGGGAACACTTCGGCAAAGAACTTCTTGAGCGCTGCCGTGCTGGCTGACGACTTCGAACTGGACTTGATGACCACCGTGTTACCGCCGCACATGGCTGCAGCTACGACGCCTATCGTCAGCAGAATCGGGAAGTTAAACGGACTAATCACCAGCGTCACGCCATACGGCATTTTATAAACCTTGGTGAAGATACTTGGCCAGCACATCAAACCGCTGAAATGGATCTCCGGTCTCGACCATCTGCGCAGCCCCGCAATCATCTCATTCACTTCGGTGATAATCGGACCAATATCACATAGGTAGGCTTCCAACTCACTTCTGCCGAGGTCCTCGCATAGCGCGCCGATTAACTCGTCTTGATGAGCTATCACGGCTTCTTTGAGGCGCTTGAGTTGTTTGATACGCCATTTAATCGGCAATGTCTCACCCGTGCGGAAGAACTTTCTCTGCGTTGCCACGATGTCACGAATCTGCGATTCGTTATTTGTGATTGGTGATTGGTCATTGGTGATTTGGTCAAGTATCGCCTTGATATCCGCATTGCTGAGTGTCACCGGCGCGGAGTAGTTAATCGAATCGGCGGCAATCATCGGAATCAGTTGTTCGTGATCGCAAGCGCGTACCGGTGAGACGATTTGATTCATGCCGCATGTTGCCATCAGTTCGCGTATCGCTTGCAGGAAATCAGGCACGTTGCAGTATTTCGCCAAGGCCTCATAGTGCGCCTTGCAAGCTTCTTTCTGAAACTCCAGCACCGGCATCAGCATCAGCGAGATAGCTTGCCCGTGCGAGAGATGGTACATAGCCCCTATACTGTGTGCGAATGCGTGCACATATCCTGCCAGTTGCGTGTTGATGGCGTTACCACCGTACATCGCCGCCTTCGCCATATTCAACCGGGCTTGCTCTGCTCCTTCACTCGTTAATTCTTTCACTCCTTCACTCGTTAATAACGGCAGATTCTCCAGAATCAACTTCACGCCTTCCATGGACATGCGCATATCTTCTTCATCGACCTCCGTGTCACTCACCGCCCCTTCAATACAATGACTCAGGGCATCGATACCGCACGCCGCAATCACATGCTTCGGTGCATGTTCGGTCAATTCGCTGTCATGTACCACATGCGTCACCTTCAGGCCGATCAGCACGGTCGAGCCTTTAGCGCCGTGCTCGTTCGTCACTACCGCACCTACAGTCAGTTCGGCACCGGTTCCTGCGGTAGAAGGAACCATGATCAGCGGGATGGTCTCACCGGGAACCGGCAGGAACTTCAGCAGCAGCGCTTTCACCGGCACATGGGGCATCTTGCAACCTGCGGCAATCATCTTACAACTATCCATCACCGACCCGCCGCCTAACGCTATGATCGCTTCCGCTTTGGTCTCCAATGCCTGCTGACGCCCTGCTTCAATAATGGCGATCGTCGGTTCGGAGTGAATGTCGCAGAAGAGCGAAGCGCTCACTCCCGCCTCATTCAAAGACTCTAATATCGCCTCGTCATAGCCCAAATGGTGTAAGGTCTCGTCGGTTACTACCAGCACTTGCTTGTAACCTGCCTTCTTGCACATTGCGCCGATCTCACGACGCGCGCCTTGACCTGCTGTCACCTCCGGTTCCGGCAGTGGGATGGCGTGTATCACCTTCCCTGGCAATCGGTGAATCTGTTTCCTGAATCGATATGTATCCATAAGTCATTCCATTTTGCTTGCAAAATTACAAAAAATAAATAACATATGCAAATGTTTTACTTCTTATGTAAAAAAATCGGAAGTTTTTTCTTTTGGATTTCGAAAAATAGAGAAGTTCGATAGGAAGAAAAAGGGAGAATGACAATCGCATGAAATACGAAGAAAACGAAACTTGGTATAGAAATAGAGACGTTCATCCGAGCGTCTCTATTTCTTTTGTGGATATTATTTGTTACTCAAATAATTAAGGATTGAAAACTAAGCGAATTCCATGTGGATTATGGCGATATGAATCTTCAAACCATATTTTCTCAGCAGAGAAACTTAAGTTCCATGCTTTGCTTGAATCAATACGGGTTGAAGACCAATAATATCCATGCTCGCCAACATAATATTTTTCAACCCAGCCTAAAGCAGGTAAATATATTGAATTCCCATTGGGACCTGTGATTCTAATACCACTCCCCTGCCATTTCCATGTACATATAGATTTTAATTCCTCCCATTGTTCTTTCGTTGGTAAACTGTTCCCATACTTTTCTATCGCTTGATCATAAGTATATTGATTCTTATATTTACAATTACTACATTTTTCATTATCATCTTTCCATAATGTTCTACTTGGAAGTCCTAAATCAATAAATCCTTCAATACTTATCTCTCCTTTATCTTTATCTGTTACTAATCGAACTATACCTCTTTTATTTTCCCGTGTCATATACGAATAATCGCCAACCACATTATTAGCTCGCATCAATTGTAATTCTTCATTCGTTGGCAATCGCCAACTTCCATAACCATATTGCTGTTGTTTATTTATATTGGCAATCACTTTCCATGGTTCATCCTCAAATGTACCTAAATCATTAGGGAATACTTTCAAGTAACCATAAATTACATATGGTTCCGTACGCTGTTGTGAAGTTTGTTGAGATGAAGTAGATTGCATAGTTCCACCAGAAATGATAGCAATCTTGCCTGCCAGTTTTTGGGCGATACTTTGCATGGTTATTCTATAAGATGTACCTGCAAATGTTGCACCTTCCGTTGCTGCAATGGTTCCGCTTTCTACATTGATGACACGTACGTCCACATTGTATTGCCCCATTACCACATTGACATCCCCCACAACAACCTTGGATACATTCAGTATTTCACCGATACGTACCATCTGACTTTCCGTCATTTTACTGCGTTGGAAGCCTTGTTCGTCAATGGCTTTGTCAATCTGCGTTCGCTCTACCATCGTATATCCGGCCGGACGGAAATACGTAATGAAGATGGCAGAGATACCATCCACATCAGCTTGTGAAATTCCAACACCTGCTTTAAATTCAAGTACCGCGCATCGTTGCGCACTCATTGATAATACCAAGGAACACATCAATACTAGTATTGACAACATTCTCCTCATAATATTTGTTGGCTGTTATATTCCATCGCCTCGTCGGTTTTAATTAGTATTATTAAGTTAATACAACAAAAAGCGCGAACTATTTGTTCTTATACCAATCTCAGGCTCTGGAAAACCTTACAGCATATAAGTACAAAATAGTTCACGCTCACACGTGAACCTTAGTGACTTATTCTCGCTGTAGTGAATTTTTCCAGAATTCGAGATTGGAGAATAAGAGCTAAAGCTCAATATTTTCAATATGTCTGCGCAACGCTTTGCGCTTGGGTTGATCGGTCAAGTTTGACCGATAGATTATTTAGTGGAGTATAGCGGACTCGAAAGGGAGGTGAGATGAGCTAATACCCCGATTATTGTTGCTTTGCAAAGAACTCTTCTTTTGCTTTTAGAAGCATAGCGACTTGTTTTTCTGCTTGCTCTCGCGTTACGCAATATGGTTTTCGTCCCATCGCCCTCAATCGAACTTCGGTTTCCCGCATACTTCGATTAATTGCTTCTATGAGGCGCTGCTCTTCGTTCATGTCTTTGCAAATTTGTTGCAACAAAATTATGCCGTTGCGGCATCGTATACGTAATTCTTATACAGCCACTCGCCGGTGATGTTTGCTTGCGTTTTGTCTATACTTTGTATCGGCGAGAAAGAAATGAGGTTATTTGAATAACGCGTGAGGTATTTCAGCGTATCCACCGAAGTCAATTCACGTAATCCACTACGAACGATAGAAGAAATAGCCTTATACTCTCTGGGCGTATAAAGTTGCTTAAGCACACGCAGTTTCTTTTCCGAGTGGCGTACATGTACCGTGTTATTCTCAATGGTCAAAACGCCCAAACTCAACCGCTCTTGGATTTCCGGACGGATGTCTGCGTAAATAATACTATATTGAAGATTATTTTCCATAATTGCTATACGATTTTAAACATTCTACAAAGTTCTCCCACGTGTAATTGATCCACTTTTGAGAGAACAACTCTTCTACTTTATTTTCGATTTTGGCTGTCGGCACAGCCCATTCTTTGGGCATTTCCGACAATAAGACAGATTGTTTCTTGCTACGACTTATACATTGTAAATAATCCTTTTCTAATCGTTTGACCGCTTCGGTTAGTTGCTTAGACGATACAGATTTAACAATATGTGCGAAGATATCCGCGCCCAGAATACTATCTGTTTCAGTTAACTGCGACAATGGGAAGTCAAAAGTCACATTGTTCAGTATTCCCCCGTAATCAATGGAAATCAACTGTTCATCCTCAATATTATACAGCAAATTGGCATTGTTGTATGTACGATCCTCATTGGCAACCCAGAAATCGAAAAGGGCAATTTTGAGCAATTGGTACAACGTGTCCGTATTGGCAACAACTTGCCGGAAAGAGGTCGGCGTAATATCAATAACGCCATCTATCTTCCTAAAACCGATTGCAGGTGCTGAAGAACTATGGGAAGCCGTTACTGATTTCCAATGCGCAGGCATGATTTGTACCAACACAAATGGTGGAGAGCTGATTTTCCATGCTTCAGCAAATACCGCTCCTATAAATTCACAAGCCAATTTGTAGGAAATAGTCGCATTCGGACGCACATATTTGCATATATATTGCTGCGTGTCCGAGCACAAAACCAACACCGGCAAATCGCCTGTGTTGTATTGTTTGGATACATCTTGAATACTATGCAAGTGCTCTATTTCCATTGTCTTTGCAACTTTTGGCTGCAAAGGTACTAAAAAAAAATGATATATGCAAGAAAAATATGAATAAATATCATTTTATTAACAAAACGGAGAGGGGAAATTTGCATATATCAAAAAATTGTTGTATATTTGCAGTCGATTTCTAGAAGGTGTTTTGAGGACGCCAGATATTGTGAGATTCTTGCAATTAGATTATAGTGACGTTGGGTGGAGGATCCATTCAGCACCCATTGAGCATCCATTCAGCATCCATTGGAACATGCTGGAAAGAAGGTGGAAAGCAGGTGGAAATAAATAAAGAACGCACGTGTGCACGCGCGTTCTTTATTATAAATAGGTCATCCTAGGTAGAACTAGGAAACTAGGGGACGAGTTATCCTCCGAAGTTGTCGAAGCGGATGTCTGCATCATCGACTCCAAGCGAATGGAGCAAGTCGAGGACGGTTTTCGCCATCATAGGAGGACCGCAGAGGTAGTACTCGACATCCTCGGGAGCATCATGCTGCTTGAGGTAGGTGTCGCCCATGACAGGAGCGATGAAGCCCGGGGTATACTTGATACCCAGTTGGTCGGCCTTCGGGTCCGGACGATCCAGCGCCAAGTGGAAATGGAAGTTGGGGAACTCCTTCTCCAGAGCGAGGAAATCGTCGAGGAAGAAGACTTCGTCGATAGCACGTGCACCGTAGAAATAGTGCATCTCACGGTCACGGCAGTTGCGGGTCTTCAACATGTGCATGATCTGCGCACGCAGCGGCGCCATACCGGCTCCACCACCAACCCAGATCATCTCCTTCTTGCTGTCGTAAACAGGACGGAACTCACCGTAAGGACCGCTCATGCGTACCTTATCGCCCGGTTTGAGCGAGAAGATATACGTGGAAGCGATACCGCAGGGAACGTCCATGAACTCCGGTCCGTTGGGGCACTGGTCTTTCGGTTTGAAAGGCGGTGTAGCGATACGGACGGTAAGGGTGATGATATCGCCCTCGTCGGGGTAGTTAGCCATGGAGTACGCACGTACCGTTGCCTGGGTGTTCTTCTGTTTGAGTTTGAACAGCCCGAACTTCTGCCATGCCGGCAGATAGAGGTCACCGATGAGCGATTTATCGAAGTCGCGGTCGTAGTCGATGTCGTACTCAGGGATGATGATCTGTGCGTACGAACCCGGCTCGAAGTGCATGTGCTCGCCCGGAGGCAGCTGTACCTTGAACTCCTTGATGAAGGTAGCAACGTTCTTGTTGGAGATAACCTCGCATTCCCATTCCTTGACACCCAGAACAGCCTCATCGACCTTCATGTTGATGTCTTCTTTGACCTTGACCTGACAGCCCAGACGCCATCCTTCTTTCTGCTGTTTGCGGGAGAAATGAACGGTCTCGGTAGGCAGGATCTCACCACCACCGGAGAGTACCTGGCACTTGCACTGTCCGCAAGAGCCCTTACCGCCGCAAGCAGAAGGCAGGTGAACGCCGGCTTCGCCGAGTTGGTTGAGGAGGCTTCCCCCCGCGGCAACATTGTACACTTTATCTCCGTTAATTGTAACTTTTACATTACCCGAAGACACCAAGTATTTCTTAGCCACCAAGAGGATAGCCACGAGCAGGAGGATCACAATGAGGAACACTCCTACAGCATATAAAATTGCAGTCATATTCATAGTGTTGTCCTCCTATTAGATTTCCAGTCCGCTGAAGCACATGAACGCCATGGCCATGAGGCCCACGGTGATGAACGTGATACCCAGTCCCTGCAGCGGTTTCGGAACGTCGTTATACTCCATTTTCTCACGAATACCTGCGAGGCAGACGATAGCAAGGAACCATCCGATACCCGAACCGAGCGCGTACATGAACGCGTCGAGCAGGCTGGTGATGGCCTTGGCATCTACTGCGGGCAGGCCGATACGCTGCTGCATGAAGAGCGAACCACCCATGATAGCGCAGTTCACCGCAATCAGCGGCAGGAAGATACCGAGGCTCGCGTAGAGCGACGGGCTGTATTTCTCCACAACCATCTCCACCAGTTGCACGATAGCGGCAATGACGGCGATGAAGAGGATGAACGACAGGTATTCCAGATGCAGCGGCTCAAGCACGAGCGTCTGCAAGAGGTAGTTAACCGGCAGGGTAACGACGAGCACGAAAGTAACGGCTACACCCAGACCGGCTGAGGTCTTCACGTTCTTTGAAACGGCGAGGTAAGAGCACATTCCCAAGAAGTACGCGAAGATCATGTTATCCGCAAAAATCGAGCGGACAAATAAACTTAAAGCGTGTTCCATTACTTAGCCTCCTTATCATTAATTGAACGATGTACCCAGATGACACAGCCGACGAGGATGAGGGCCATGGCAGGCATGAGCATCATACCGCAGTTTTCGTAGCCGGCGGCATAGAACGATTCGGGGATGATCTGGAAGCCCAGCAGTTGACCCGAGCCGAACAACTCGCGCACGAAGGCTACGATGACCAGAATGATGGCATAGCCCAGACCGTTGCCCAGACCGTCGAGGAGCGAATCCCACGCGTTATTGGTCATGGCGAACGCCTCGAGGCGACCCATCAGGATACAGTTGGTGATGATCAAACCGAGATAGACGGATAGCTGCATAGCCACGTCGTACGCAAACGCTTTGAGGATCTCGCTGACGAGTGTCACGAGCGCCGCTACGACCACGAGTTGCACGATGATACGTACACGCATCGGGATGGTGTTGCGGATAAGCGACACGATGACGTTTGCCATAGCGACGATGATCGTCACGGCGATACCCATGACGAGGGCAGGCTTCAGTTGGACCGTTACGGCGAGAGCCGAACAGATACCGAGGATCTGCACAACGACAGGGTTATTGGCGTTAAGAGGACCTAACAATGTGTCCTTAGTCTTCTGACTCAACATTTGCGACCTCCTTTTCGTTTAAGAATTCAACATAGTTATTCACGAGTTCCTCGTTGAGCATCGTGCTGACGCCGGTCGAGGTGATGGTAGCGCCGGAGATGGCATCTACCTGCTCCTGACCTTCGGCACGCGTACCGGCCTTGAGGACCGCCACGGAAACGACTTGTCCTTCGGCGTTGCGGATATGCTTGCCCTCGAACTGAGCGCGGAAAGGCATGTCCACGATCTTAGCGCCCAGACCCGGTGTCTCGGACTCGTGGTTGAAGTTAACACCATAAATGGTGTTCTTGTCCTCGTCGAGTGCCAGATAACCGCCGAT
>CADCCH010000036.1 GCA_902799875.1 uncultured Bacteroidales bacterium
CGCTTCGACCGCACAGGCTTCGTATGAAGGCGGTTCGATGTTCCAGAAAGTGTTTATCCGCGCTAATTATACAACCGGCGGATTCCATTATGACACCGTTTATGCGACTACGGGTGACCATGTGATCGCTTTGCCGGTGAGTGCTACCGCTATCTCGCTGGACGGCGGTGCTGCCGTTAGTGCGTTCTGGGCTATCGGTGCCAAACCGGTTCCAGATCCGGTGGTAGAAGGACCGATAAGCGCCGAGTTCAGCATGAGTCAGATGGCTTGTATCGATTATAGCGCAACGAAGAACTACTTCGTGGACGGAGATGAGACCAATATCGTCTTGGCGCGTTTCCATAACTCCGCCGATGGCTCCGCACGTACGCCGTGGCCTGCAGGCGAGATAGACGAGAACGCAAGCCGTTACCTCGATTTCGCGATCACCGCTCCTGAGGCTATGGAGGTGCGTATCACCCGTATTGCCATGGAGATAGCAGCCGACGGTACTTCGACCATGTGTTACCACCTCAATACCGGTTTCGGCGATGCCTTCACAGACGTGACTACCATCGCCGAGAAACGTAATATGCCATCTCGCGTGATCGAGCACGTGGATCTCACTCCGTCGCTGACCGTTCCAGCCGGTGAGACGCTTCACGTCCGCATCCTGCCGTGGCACGACTACGGAGAGGTGAAGGACAGCAAGTACATCGGTCTGCGTAACGTGAAGATCGAAGGCATGGCGTTTGATCCCGAGCAAGGCATAGAGGAGGTGAAAGGGGATAAGATGCCATGTACCAAGGTGCTTGAGAACGGCGTACTGTATTTGATGCACCAAGGGACGAAGTACAATGTGCAAGGCGTGAGAGTATTATAAATACGAAGGGCTAAAGGATATTGGCTAAAGAGGAAAAATCGCTCAAATCGGGCGATTTTTCGCTTTTTATTTGCGTATGTGCAAAAAAAGCAGTACCTTTGCAGCGCAATGATAGATATTACGCACATACGACCATTATTTCTTTACCTCATAGGGCTATTGCTGATGTCCTGTGGAGGAAATGGTGGTACGGAGGAAGCACTGCTCGAGGAGCTGGACAGGTGTATAGAGGAGCGCGCTGCCTATTATGCGCCGCGTGAGCATCAGGTAGATTCGTTGCAGGCATTGCTTGCCGAGCCGTGCTCAGCCAACGAGCGCTTCGAACTGTATGGCAGGCTGGTAGAGACCTATCGTTCTTATAACCTCGATTCGCAGCTGTATTACACGGAACAGCGTATGCTCCTTGCCCAGACTCCCTTTGAGAAACAGGTCTCGCTGCTCAATTATGCGGAGGTGATGATGCGCAGCGGTATGTACCATGAGACGATCCTGTATATGGATTCCGCCTTGCAGCGCCCGTTGGATCCGGTCTTGGAGCCGTATTATAGTCATCTGCGCCGTACGTTATACGGATTGATGAAAGATTTTGCCATTACCGAGCGCGAACAGCAGACGTATTCTGCCATTACCCAGCATTACCGCGAGCAGATGATGGAGGTGCATCCGGCCGGTTCGTTCCTGCACGAGTTGGTGCGCGCGGATTATCTGTATGAACAGCAGTTATACGACAGCGCCTTGCATGTGTTGGAAACATACGAGCAGGTGCACCGCGTGGAAGGGCAGTATGAAGAGCCGGTTTTTGCCGTCACTCGTGCGCAGATATACAGGGCCATTGGCAACAGAGAAAAGGCGAAGCATTATCTGGCTATATCCGCTATAGCAGACTTACGCAACTCCATCCGCGAGTATATCGCATTGCGCGAATTGGCGGTGTTACTGTACGAAGAAGGGGATATAGACCGCGCTTTCCATTATATGCAATGCGCGGCACAAGACGCCATGTCCGGTTGCGCACGCGTGCGTTCTATTGAAACGAGTATTCTCTATCCGGTGGTGGAAGAGGCGCATCTTAAACTGATGCAAAAGCGGCAGTATTGGATGATAGCTATGATAGTCAGCGTGTTGGTTATAGCAGCCATGCTCATCATCTTCCTTGCCTATCGTAACCGTCAACACCGTCAGTTGGCACTACTCAACAGCCGCCTGGCGCTTAGTAACGAAGCGTTGCGTCAGAGTAACCGTATTAAAACGGTCTATATCGGACGGTATATGAAAATGACCACTCTCTCGGATTTTGACGATGCGTTTCTGGAACTGTTCCCGGATTTTGTTGCACAGGTCAAGGACTTGTTGGTACCTGAATCCGAACTGCGCATCAAACCTAAAGAGCGGTTGAATACCGATTTGCGTGTATTAGCACTTATTCATCTGGGAATCACGGACAGTCGTCAGATAGCGGATTTCTTGCGTTATTCCCTCTCTACTATTTATAATTCGCGAACACGCATGCGTAATTGGGCAAAGGGTGATCGGGATGAATTTGAACAAAAAATAGCTGCTTTGTGATCAAATAGCACTACTTTTTTATACAATCTTGTAAAAATGTATATTATTGAATTTCAGTAATATGCATTTTTTATATGGCTTGTAAGTACTACTTTTTTATATGTGTCTATTGCGTACAAGCAAGAAAAGTCGTAACTTTGCAGCGAAAAATCAATTTTGTCTAACCCTAAAATGTTCAGTATTGTGAATAAACTCTTTACTCCATTTTTGATTGCAATTATTGCCCTGTTGGTTGCAGCACTCCCTTTAAGTGCGCAAGTGACGGGTGTAATTGTAGATGAATCAGGAGAACCGATTATCGGTGCCAGTATTCTGGAGAAAGGTACGTCCAACGGTACGATTACCGATTTTGACGGTAATTTTACGTTGGAAGTAGCTGAAGGCGCTACGCTGGAGATCAGTTATGTGGGCTATGCTTCGCAGTCTCTACCTGCCAAGGCCAACATGAATATTGTCCTCAAGGAGGACACGGAGGCGCTTGAAGAAGTGGTGGTAGTCGGTTACGGTGTACAGAAGAAAAGCGACTTGACCGGTTCTATCTCGCAAGTCAGTGAAAAAGACCTGCAGAAGACGCCTGCGCCCTCTATTGGAGCGGCGTTGGAAGGACGTGCTGCGGGTCTGCAAGTGACGGGTTCCGGTGCACCGGGTAGTAATGTGAGTCTGAATATCCGCGGTATAGGCTCTATCAACAACTCCCAGCCTCTTATAGTCATCGACGGAGTACCGACCGATGTGCCGCTGAACATGATCAACATGGATGACGTAGCGAGTATCGACGTGCTCAAGGATGCCTCGGCAACGGCGATCTACGGTAGCCGCGGTGCATATGGTGTAGTGATCATCACGACCAAGAAAGGAGACAACGAGAAGGGGCATATCAACATCAAAGCTTCCTTTGGCTTTGACCAGATCCAGCGCACGTTGCCTCTGCTCAACGCTTCGCAGTTCGCCTCGCTTCATAACGAGATGATGGCTGCAGCCGGTCAACCCCAATACACGGCTTATGCGGATCCGACGCAGTTCGGTGAGGGTACGGACTGGATGTCCGAACTGTGGCAGTTCGCTCCGACGCAGAACTACAGTCTCAGTTATTCGGGCGGTACGCAGAAGTCCAATTTCTATGTATCCGGTGCATACTTTGACCAGAAGGGTATCATCAAGACATCTGCTTACAAGCGTATCACGCTTCAGTTCAACCATGACACCCAGTTGCTCAACTGGTTGCGTTTCGGACACAAGCTCTCCCTCAACCACGATATCAAGTCTTCCGGTGAGTACAATATACAAAATACCATGCGCGCGTTACCTACGCAGGCGATTAAGAACGAAGACGGCTCGTGGGCGGGACCGGAAGGCTTGGCGATGTACGTAGGCGACATCACAAACCCGATCGGAAAGATGAAGGAGAACACCAGTGTGACCAAGGGTTATAACCTCTTGGGTAATATCTATGCGGAGATCAAGCCGCTGGACTGGCTCATTTTCAAGACCACGTTCGGTATGCAGGTCATGTACTGGGACACGGAAGGCTGGTCGCCGGCATATGACTGGAAGCCTATTGCGCAACCGGAGAGTCAGGTGAGTCACTCGTTCGACAAGAGTATCACCTGGCTTTGGGACAATACCTTGTCTTTCGTTAAGACCTTCAAGGAGAAACATGCTTTCACAGCGATGATCGGTTCGTCTATGCAGGCGAATAACTACGAGTATATGAGCGGAGCGGTGCAGGGCTTCATCTCCGAAGAGGCACGTCAGCTCAGTAACGGTCTGCTGCAACCCACTTTGGGCGGTAACAAGTCCGATTGGTCGTTGCTCTCGTTCATGAGCCGTGTCACGTACGGTTATGACAACCGCTATCTGATCACTGCTACTTTCCGTGCCGACGGTTCGAGTCGTTTCTCGAAGAAGAACCGCTGGGGTTATTTCCCTTCCGTGGCATTAGCCTGGCGTATGAGCGAGGAGCATTGGTTCAAGAAGACGTTCTGGCTCACGGACTTCAAGCTGCGTGCCGGATACGGTCTGACGGGTAACCAGGCATCGGTTGGCAATTACGCCTATGCGTCCCAGCTGCAGACGGTGCAGTACGTGTTCGGCGGTAAGCAGGCACCGGGTTTGGCACCTTGGGTATTGCCTAACCCCAACGTTCGCTGGGAGACCGTGGAGCAGTACAATGTCGGTATGGATCTGGCGCTCTTCGACCAGCGCTTACATGCTACGATCGACGGTTATATCAAGAATACGAACGACATGCTCGTGCCGATGTCCGTACCTATCAGCAGCGGTTATTCGGACGAGGCGGTACCGAGCATCAATGCCGGTCGTATGCGGAACATGGGTATTGAGGTCAGTCTCAACAGCATGAATATCAAGAAGACCAATTTCACATGGACGACCACTGTCAATTTTGCATATAACCACAACCGCATCCTTTCGCTCAACGGCGATGTACCGATGTATTTCGACTGCAATATCCACGCGGTCGGTCATCCTGTAGCGGCTTTCTACGGTTATGTGACGGACGGTATCTTCCAGTCGCAGGAGGAGGTTGATGCGCATGCTATCCAGACTATCGGTAGTGACAAGTACACTGTGTGGATGTGGAGATTTATCTGCAGGGTGCGGCAGGTAACAAGATCTATAACGGTAACCGCGCGACGCTGGAAGCGATGTCGGTAGCGCAGAACCAGATGACGACGGTGTTGGACCGTTGGCGTCCGGACTGCCCTTCGACCACGATGCCTCGTGCCGTGTTCTCTGATCCGAACAAGAACAACCGCACCAGCGACCGTTTCCTGGAACCGGGTGACTACCTGCGTTTGAAGAGCATCACGGTGGGTTATACGCTGCCCAAACATCTGACGCAGAAAGCGAAGATGGATGAGGTGCGTTTCTCCGTCTCCGGACAGAACCTGTATACGATCACGCGTTATACGGGTCTCGATCCCGAGGTGGGTGGAAGCGGTATAGACGGCAATGTCTATCCCCTCACGCGTAATTTTACATTCGGATTGAATATTATGTTCTAAAGCAGGAGGAAAAGCTATGAATAAATATATATCTAACAGCTTGAAAAGCGGTCTAACAGCGAAGCGGTCTGTCAGTGTCAACGGTCTGTCAGCCATGATAATGGCGGTCGTGATGCTCAGCATCACTTCCTGCAATTTCCTTGAGCGCAAGCCATGGGATTCGGTGGATACAACGAATGGATTTCAGACCGAGGCGGACGCTATCGCTGCGGTTAATGCGTGCTATCAGCCTCTTCAGTGGCCGAAACTATACAACATGCGCATCTGGACGCTCGACATCATTGCCGGAGAGAGCGTGGTCGGCGCCGGCGGTGGTACGGACGGACTGGAGACGGTGGAGATGGCGAATTTCATTGCTACCTCGGATAATTTCGCAGCCCTTGACCTCTGGCGCGGACCTGCCCCGGGTATTTTACGTTGCAATTTCGTGCTGGCAAACGTGCCGCAGATGGATATCGACAACGATATCAAGGCGCGTCTGTTAGGTGAGGCCCATTTCCTGCGTGCGCATTACTATTTTATATTGGTGCGCTTGTTCGGCGGTGTCCCGATGCCTACGGAACCTCTCTCGGCGGATAGTCAACTTAAGATGCGCCGTGCCTCGGTCAGTGAGATCTATGCTCTTATCACCGAGGACCTGAAACAGGCGATCTCGCTGCTTCCGCAACGCAGCAAGTACGGTAGCAAGGATATCGGTCGTGCTACGCAAGAGGCGGCGATGGCGGAGTTGGCACGCGTCTATATGACTTATGAGCCGAATACGACCAAGTACACCGAGGTGGTGCGCTTATGCGAAGAGATAGGTAAGATGGGTTACCAATTGGCGCCTAACTATGCGGATAACTATAACCCTGCCAAGCAGAACGGGGTGGAGTCCATCTTCGAGGTGCAGTACTACGGCAAGACCAATCAGGATTTCTGGTCGAATGAGAACCAGGCGTCGTGGATCAGCACCTATCAGGGTCCGCGTAACTCGGGTATGGCAGCCGGTTGCTACGGTTGGAACCAGCCTACGCCGGAGTTCGTCAGCCAGTACGAACCGGGTGACTTACGTAAGGACAAGACCCTCTTCTACACCGGTTGTCCGACTTTCGACGGCTATACCTACAGCGGCACATGGTCCACGACGGGCTATAACGTCCGTAAGTTTCTGCTGACCAAGGCGCAGTCGCCGGACTATAACACGAGTAACCAGAACTGGATCGTCACCCGTTACGCGGATGTGCTGCTTATGAAGGCCGAGGCACTCAACGAGTTAGGCCGTACCAAAGAGGCGGAGGAGCCGCTCTACCAAGTGCGCAAGCGTGCCGGACTGACCAGTCGTGCGCAGATAGAAGGACTGACGCAGCTCCAGATGCGGGAGAGAATCATCCATGAGCGCCGTATCGAATTGGCGTTTGAGGGACACCGGTGGTTCGATATGCTCCGCTATCCGGACAATTACGCCCTCACGTTCCTGCACTCCATCGGCAAGACGGCTGCCACGACCAAGCATCTGCTGTTCCCTATTCCGATGCAGGAGATAGAAGCAAATGAGTTATTAACGCAAAACCCCGGATGGTAATGAAAATCTTAAATCTCAAATATCAAATTTCAAATATAGTGCTTGTGGCACTATGCGCGCTTCTCTTCTCGTCCTGTGAGAAGAAAGACGCGGCGGCGGAGGAATTACCGCTGACCTTGACGCTCTCCACGGACTCGGTATATTGCCTGCCGGTCTATAAGGACCTGCCTGCACTCGAAATGGCGTGGACGGCGGGTTCTAATCACGGAACGGGTTCCTCCATCAGTTATATCCTTGAGATGGACAAAGCGGGTAATAATTTCGCAGGTGGTCTCCAATGGAAGATAGGTCGTACGGCGGATCGTACGATGGTGTTCGGTCACAAGCAGTTGGCGGATACCTTGGCGCTTACGTTCCCTACCGACCCCGAAGATGCGTATCAGACCTTCGAATGGCGAGTACGCGCCAAAGTAATGCAGACCGGCGAAGAACAGGTGTCTCCGGTGGTGAAGGTGAAGATAGCATGGAACGTATCCATGTTAACCGCTCTCTATCTGGTCGGCGACGCTACGCCTAACGGATGGAGTCTTGACCGCGCCACACCGATGGTGATCGATATGACGCAGTTCAGTCGTTTCTATTGGACCGGCAAACTGAACAAAGGTGAGTTCAAACTGCTCACTACGGACTCCGCATGGTTGCCGTGCTACGTGAGTGACCTCACGGATGCGACCAAGATGGTTTATCGCCCGACGGATGCATCGTATACGGATAATAAATGGCTCATCGACAAGGGCGGTAACTACCGTATCGAAGCCGATGTGAAAGCTTTGACGATCTCTGTCACCTATCTTGGCGGCGAGATGTACAGCCATATGTACATGATCGGTGACGCTACCCCGGGCGGCTGGAGTTGGGATAACATCACGGAGATGCAGCATCCCGAGACCAATATCTTCACATGGGAGGGTAACCTGAGCGCCGGACAGATCAAGTTCCCCACGGAGCTCAAGTCCGACTGGTCGGGTGAGATGCTCTATGCACCGACGCCGGACTGCGCACCAACGACCAACGGTACGTTCGAAGCACGCGTCGGCGGAGCCGATAACAAATGGCTGATCTCCAACCCCGGTGAGTACCAGATACGAATCAACATTAATGACACGACTATATCATTTGTTAAATTATGAAAAGGATGTCTCTGATCTATATTCTGTTTGCTGCGCTCGTGATCAGTTCCTGCAACATCATCGAGCCGGACAATGACCCCGTCACCTATGGCGAGAGTTATATCCCGAATCTGCTTTCGACGGATAAGGCGGCGTATAAGCCCGGTGAGAAAGTCACTCTCTCGCTCAACAGCATGCCCGAAGGATCGGTCACGGTGCGTTATACCCATCTGGGCAAGATCCTCAAGCAGGAGCCGCTCTCTTCGTCCCGCTGGACATGGCAACCGCCTGCAGGGGATTTTCAGGGCTATATGGTGGAACTGCATAAGAATGTCAACGGACGCGATGAGGTGATCTCGTCTGTCGGTATAGACGTGTCGTCTGAGCCGAGCCGCTTCCCGCGTAACGGTTTCCTCTCGACCTACGGCAAGATGTCCGCATCCGATATCGCCAACGTGCTTAATGATCTCAACCGCTATCATATCAACTATGTGCAGTTCCAGGACTGGCATTGGAAGCACCATCATCCGCTGGCAGGTTCAGCTACCCAGCCGATGGACGTATGGACGGATATTATCTCCCGTAACTGCTACCGCTCGACGGTACAGGGTTACATTGACGGTGCGCACAAGCGCGGTATGGTGACGCTCTTCTATAATCTCGGTTACGGTTGTCTGGAGGACTATGCGACGGATGATGTCAACCCCGAATGGCTGATGTACACCGACAAGTTGCATACGCATGTGGACAACCACCCGCTGGGCTCGCCCTTTAAGAGTGCGATCTACCTGACCGATCTGCATAACGACGGTTGGCGCGATTATCTGCGTGCCCGCAACGATGAGGTCTATTCGGTCTTCAATTTTGACGGCTGGCAGATCGACCAGTTAGGCGTGCGTCCGACGACCGTCTATGACTATAGCGGTAATGTCATCGACGTGCAGTCCGCTTTCGGATCGTTCATCGCTAATGAGAAAACCGCCCAACCGGACAAGCGTATCGTGATGAACGCCGTCGGTCAGTACGGTCAGCAGGGACAGATCGCTTCTGCGCCTGTCGATTTCTGCTACACCGAGGTATGGGAGCACAGCAATACGGACGGTTATGGTATTTTCTCCCGTATCATCACGGATAATGCGAACTGGTCCAACGGCAAGCAGACGGTCTTGGCGGCGTACCTCAATTACGATCTCGGTCTAAAAGGTCGCGGCTATTTCAATACGCCGGGTATCATCATGGCTACGGCTGCGGCTTCCGCATGGGGCGGTACGATTCTCCAGATGGGCGAACATATGCTCTGTCATGAGTATTTCCCGGACGATAACCTCTCCATGACCGGTGAACTGAAACGCGCCATGATACGTTATTACGATTTTGCGGTAGCGTATGAGAACCTCCTTCGCCCTGCTACGCCGGCTGGCGGCATCAACTCCGACTGGTACGGCGTGGACGTGACGAGCACCAGCGATTATGTATTCAATCAATGGGGACCGAAAGCGAACCAGATCGCTACGGTAGGTCGTCATCTGGACGACTGCGATGTGATCCATCTGCTCTCCTACCGCAATGCGACGCACCTCGACTGGTGTGACTCGGACGGCGACCAGGCACCGCAGAGCCTTGTCAAGGATATACCGGTCTCTTTTGCCGTTAGTGCCCAACCGAGCCGTGTATGGGTCGCTACACCGGATTATCAGCAGGGTGCTGCGCAGGAAGTAGAGTGGGAGTATAGCGGCGGTCAGTTGACCCTCACTGTACCTGCTATCCAATATTGGACCATGATTGTTGTTGAAAAATAATATAAGTTACAATGAAAAAATACATTTTTGTCTTTTGTCTATTGTCTTTGAGTGCAGCGGTCTTTTGTCCCATAGCTGCTATCGAGAAAGTGGAGTCCCCTTCGCTTAACCTGACTGCGTATTTCGATGTACAGGGTGGTCGTCCTGTCTATTGGTTGCTCCATAATGGCGACACCGTCATCCGTCCGTCCTATCTGGGTATCTCTCTTCGCGGAGAACACTCACGCGGAAATTTCAATGACTATAAGGAAGAACAGACGATCGAGAGTAATACCAACGGTCTGATGAACGGCTTTGTGATGACCGGATCCGAGCGTTTTATCCATGACGATTGGTGGACACCCGTATGGGGAGAGGAACGTCGTATACACGATAGTTATCACGAGATGCTCATTACGCTCAAGCAACCGGAAAAAGACCGCTATATCCGGATTCAGTTCCGTCTCTATGACGACGGTCTGGGTTTCCGCTATATCTTCCCGCAACAACGTAATCTAAACTACTTCGTGATCGAAGAAGAGCATACGGAATTCGCTATGCCGGGGGATATAACGGCGTATTGGATCCCCGGTGACTATGATACGCAGGAGTACGAATACACGCGCTGTAAGTTGAGTGAGATTCGTGCTATTCAGGAGAAAACCAGCAAGGCGAATCTGTCCACTACGAATTTCTCCTATACCGGTGTGCAGACGCCTATCCTGCTCAAGACCAATAGCGGGCTTTGGTTGAATATCCACGAAGCAGCTCTCATCGACTACTCTTGTATGCATCTCAATCTCGATGAGAACACGATGACTTTCACCTCATGGCTCACGCCGGATATCGACGGTACGAAAGGACATATCCAGACGGATGCGGTCAGCCCGTGGCGTGTGATTATGGTAGGCGAGAAAGCGCAGGATATCCTTGCGTCCCGTATTGTGCTAAACCTCAACGAGCCTTGTAAGATATCCGACACCTCATGGATCAAACCGATGAAGTATGTAGGCGTATGGTGGGAGATGATTGCCGGCATGCGTGATTGGAGCTACACATGGGATTTCCCGTCCATCCATATCGGTAAGACCGATTATACCAAAGCCAAACCGCACGGACGTCATGGCGCTACCACCGAAAACGTGAAGAAATACATCGATTTTGCAGCCAAATACGGCTTTGACGGCGTGCTTGTCGAGGGATGGAACGTAGGATGGGAAGACTGGTTCGGCAACGAGAAAGACTTCGTGTATGACTTCGTGACGCCGTACCCGGATTTCGATGTAGAAGGTATCCATGACTACGCCAAGTCCAAAGGAGTCAAGATGATCATGCATCATGAGACATCCGGTGCTATCCGTAACTACGAGCGTTGGCTCGATACCGCCTACCAGTTCATGCGCAAATACGAGTACCCTGCCGTCAAATCCGGCTACGTGGGAAATATCCTGCCGATCGGTGAACATCATTACTCCCAATTCATGAATAACCACTATCAGTACTGTCTTGAGAAAGCTGCTAAGTATCATCTGATGGTGAATGCGCATGAAGCAGTGCGTCCGACAGGACTATGCCGTACATGGCCGAACCTTATCGGTAATGAGTCTGCACAGGGCACGGAGTATCAGGCTTTCGGAGGTTCGGCGCCTAACCATACCACTATGTTGCCTTTCACCCGCCTTATCGGCGGTCCGATGGACTATACACCGGGTATCTTTGAGAATGATATCCATAAACTGAATCCGAATTCCAACTCATGGTGTAACACCACGCTCTGTAACCAGCTCTCGCTCTACGTCACCCTCTACAGCCCGCTGCAGATGGCGGCGGACCTGCCGGATAACTACGAGCGATTCCGCGATGCGTTCCAATTCATCGTTGATGTACCGGTAGAGTGGGATACGGTTTATTATCTGGAGGCTGAGCCTTATGAGTATGTCACCATCGCCCGCAAGCAGAAAGACAAAAACGCATGGTTCATTGGTTCCACCAACGGCTATGATCCGCGAACCGCAATGATCGACCTCTCTTTCCTGCCCGCAGGACAGAAATATACCGCAACCATCTATGCCGACGCGAAAGATGCGCATTACCGCAATAACCCGCAGGCATATACCATTACTACCAAAACCGTGACCTCTAAATCGAAGCTCAGACTCTTCACTGCTGCCGGTGGGGGATGTGCGATAAAGATTGTACCGAAACAATAAAACTATAATTAACCTAATTATTAACCATTAAAAAACATTGTATTATGCGAAAGATTTTTTCCTTTTTCGTAGCAGTGATGGCAGTAAGCAGCCTCTCTGCAAAAAGCATTTACCTGCAAGTCAACGATGATTGGAAGTCCTACGGGGCAGTGTTCTTTGTTCACTCTTGGGGAGGAACCGCAGATGCGGATGCCAAGTTAGCCCTTGTAGAGGGTGAGGAATATCTGTTCTCAGCAGAAATTCCTGATGACAACAACAACTTGCTTTTTGTCCGTGCACAGGGCGAAAGCGAGTCTATCCCATGGGGCACTGATGACCTCTGGACTCAAACCGGAGATCTTGTGATTCCTGATGGAAAAGACTGCTACTATCTGGTCGGTTGGACGGACGGCGCATGGCTGTCACATGGCGATAGCCCTGCTATCTCTATCGTAGGTAATTTTGCCGAAGGGGCATGGGGACCGGAAGCGCACCCGATGACCATCGCCGAGGATAAAGCAAGCGCCAGCGCGACGTTTGCTCTGGAGGCAGGTACCTATGAGATGAAGGTATGGCTCGAAGGCTTCTATCTCAGCCTTAACGGCGAGGGCGAAACCCTATTCCAAATCCGCCGTGACTGGGATCATGCGGATAATGTTAATATTGTGAATGAAGGCCGTAACTTCGAACTCATCGTAGACCAAGCCGGTGATTACACCTTCACATGGACTTTAGCAAGCCAGAACCTCGTTGTCGCTTTCCCGGAACTTCCTTCGGCGGTGGAGACTATCCAGACGGAAGGCAAGTCCGTTAAACGTATCGTCAACGGCGAACTGCGTATCCTACGTGACGGCAAGTCCTTCAATGCCCTTGGCGCTGAAGTAAAATAATCTTTTAGGGCTCCAGCCCTAACCAGCCTTGCGGCGTTGGCTCGCCGCAGGGTTACTAACGAGATCTTTGACATATTGGATTTACCGTAATATGAACTTGCCTTGGATATTGTCTAAAATTGCCAAAAATTACATATTTTAGACGGATGTTTCAAAAAAAATCGTCTAAAATTGCAAAATAATTGATGTTTTAGACAAAAATATTTGCAAATATTAGAATTTTTTCGTACCTTTGCAGCGGATTTTAATTACTGAAAGATATGGAAATCATTGGAAGAAGCAAGGAAAAGCAAAGGTTGGAGGCGTTGTATAACTCCAAAGGTTCGGAGTTCCTGGTGGTTTATGGCAGACGCCGCGTAGGCAAAACCTACCTTGTTCGTCAGCATTTCGAGAACCGCTTTGCCTTTGTAACAACAGGCCTATACAAAAAGTCTCAAGAGGTGCAATTGACGCAATTTGCGATGGCACTGAATGAGTACTTTGAGATAGACATGCCTTCTTTTAACACATGGTTAGAAGCTTTTGCCGTACTCAAGAAATGTTTGCAGAACTCCAAGAGCAACCGTAAAGTGGTCTTTATTGATGAGATTTCATGGTTTGATACATCCGGTTCTGATTTTATTGGGGCATTGGAATGGTTTTGGAATGGTTGGGCATCATCGCAGAGTGATATTTTCCTTATTGCTTGCGGTAGTGCGACCTCATGGATCGCGGATAAACTGTTGTCAGACAAAGGTGGATTATTCAACCGCGCTACATGCCAGATGTTCCTACTTCCATTCACGCTACAAGAGACAGAACAATACTTGTTGTCGCGAGGTTTCAACTGGAACAGATACGATATAGCGGAGTGCTATATGGTGATGGGGGGGATTCCGTATTACTTGAATCAACTGGACGTTCAACAAACTTATGCAGCCAATGTGGATGAACTTTTTTTCAAGAAAAACGGTCGGCTGAAAGACGAGTTTGACCATTTGTATAAGATGCTGTTTGAGAACTCGTCGTATTATATCAAATTAGTAGAAGCCTTGTCTGAAAAGACGATGGGACTGACGCGCGATGAACTAAGCAAAGCGGCCAAGGTAGGCAATAATGGTCAGTTAACAAAAGCGTTGCGCGATTTAGTTAATTGTAATATCGTGCGCGGATATAACTACTTTGGCAAGGCCAAGAACGGCATCGTGTACCAGTTGTCCGATTATTTCACCCTATTTTACTTCCGATTCATCCGGCAGTACTATGGACGAGATGAGCATTTCTGGTCCTATACGATAGACCTTCCGGCACGGCGCACTTGGGCAGGATATACCTTCGAACAAGTATGCAAAGATCATATTGACCAAGTCAAGCATGCCATCGGTATTTGGGGAGTGGTGAGTGAACAATCTACGTGGTATTATAAGCCGGAGAAAGGATCAAGTGTCCGTGGAGCACAAATAGACATGCTCATTGCACGACGGGATCGTATCATCAATGTGTGCGAAATGAAGTTCTCGCAGAGTGAATATACAATTGACAAGGATTATGAATTGCAGTTGCGTAATAAATTAGGTGCTTTCCGTGATGCGACAGGCACACACGATGCGCTTCATGTAACGATGATAACTACATACGGCGTCAAACAAAACAGCCATAGTAGCATTGTCCAGTCGCAAGTCATGTTAGACGACCTCTTTCTTCCGAATAGAGAATGATAAATATAGTTACTTAAACGATTAAGCGGTAAATCCAATAGGCGGGTTTACCGCTTTTGTATATGCAACGAACGAAACTTTAAAATATAAAATAACATGGAAAAACAAATGAAATTATTAACATGTTTGACGAAACCCCTCGTCCTCTTCGTGCTGCTGTTTACTTTGGGAGTGGGAGAGAGTTGGGCGGATATGTATCTGGCAGGCACCATGAATAGTTGGGCGCAAACTGATGCAACAAAGTTTGTGGATAATAAAATTGAGGTGACTTTGGATGCAGAAACGACTTACACTTTCAAAATTGTGGATGGGGATAAATGGCGCTCATGTGATGCCTCTATTACCAATACTACTCTCAATTATGTGTTGGATAAAGAAAATGTGGACGGTCACAATATTTCTATTACCACAGGTGAAGCAGGAACGTACATTTTCCAGTACAGTTGGTATGATGACAAACACCATTTTTCTGTGTATTATCCTCAATCTCGTTTGAAAAAGAATACAGTTCTTTATTTTGACGGACGAAATAGTACGAAAGGATGGGGTACTTATACATGGGGAGCAAGATTTTTCTATAAATACTATGATAGCGGAGGTGACCATTCCAATCTTGATTGTACATCGGCTGTGGAAGACTATGTACATTATACAACAGTGCCAAATCATGATTACCTTGGTCAAATCCAAGTTGAAAGAAAGGATCCTAATAATATGGGTGGCACTCGCTGGAACTATGCAGCTGTTTGTTGTGCCTACAATCGTGCTAATAGCGGACAAAACTGTATGGCTATTTCCGATGATAATAAAGGTTGGGATGACAACTTTACCCCCATTTGGACCACCTACTGTCCACCGATAAGTAGTGTAACCATGACGGATAATGGTTCAACGCTGTATGGCGGTAACGGTAGTGCAGGAACTCCTTATTTGATTGAAGCTGGTGATCCTATCAGAGTACATGTAACCGAAGCGGTTTCTGCTGTTGATGATGGGAATATGATTGCGAACTATCAATTCAAAGATGGAGCTTCTAATATTGGTGACGAGGGGATAGGTACATCAGCTTCGAAAACCTCCGGTAGTAGCGGAACGACGCACACTATTATTGTTGAGGCGAGAAATAAATATAATGGCGCGGCTGGCACCTTAGCAAGATGCACGTTGTATTATGAAACTAAAACCGTCTATACCGGATTAAGTGTAGCAAAGTCGGGTGATGACAGCAAGGCAAGTGCTCCGACGATTTCTCAGACTTGGGCGATAGCTACCAATAGTGTGACGGTGACTGCGACTGTTCCGGACGGATATCGCTTCACCGGTTGGACATCTTCCAATGGTTCTTTCGGAGATGCTACTGCATTAAGTACCACCTTTACGCCTACGGCAGATAATGCGGTTGCTACTGCTACGTATGCTTTGCGCTGGGCGATTGCTACAAGTTACGATAGTTGGAATACGAATGATCATATTATTGGTAATATATCAACTTCTGCCGGTGTTACAAGTGGATATGTGGATATAACGCTTCCTGCGAATACTGATTATGAACTGAAAGTATTTGATAAAACCAATCATTGGTTAGGGCATACGACAAGTGGTGTTACACTGACTTATTCCAATTCTGGTACTAAGTATGCAATGGCAGAAGGCAATTATAATCTTGGCTTTACTACTGCCGGAGCGGGTTCGTATCGCTTCACATGGGATATTACGAATTCTAAAGTTTCTGTCACTTACCCAACTTCGTACTACGTTACAGCTGCGGGCAACCCTGCTGCAGGCGGTACGGTAACGCCGAGTTCGGCAACGTATATGAGTACTTCTGTCGGCGGCGAGATTACCGCTACGCCTAACTACTCGCACTATTTCAACGGATGGACTTCCAGCGCGGGCGGTACATTCACGAGTGCATCTTCGGCTACTACAACTTTCAAACCGGCATCAGCCGCTGCAACCGTTACGGGTGCATTCCCGGAGCGCACGGCGTTCATCGAAGGTAACTTCCAAATATACAATAGCACCCGTGCTACACGTACTAAAACCGGCGATAGTTGGCAAGATGCATCAACGGCTATCAAGATGACGTATGATGCTGGTAATAACCGCTATTATTTGCATACCTATTCAACTCCGACCGAATTGCGTGAACAATTAAATAATGCAGGTGCTTTCTTCTATGTTAAAACCAGTACATCCAGTTCGTCTATTGCTGATGCTGCAACTTATAAGGCATATAATAGTGCTGCGCAAAGTCTCTCAGAATACGGATCTTCTCATTCATTATTAGTAACTACTGGCGAATCTGAACATGGTTTCAAGTTTACCGGTTCGGAAGACGGATATGTTATCATCTATTTCAATGGTACAAGTGTATGGTATGAGTTAGAGTGCGCCCTGTCGTACTACGGCGGTGATGGCGCAACAGGTGATGCTCCTGCGGCACGTACCTATTATGCATACGGATCTAACCAGACGGCTGCGGCTAACACCTATTCCAAAACCGGTTATACCTTCGACCACTGGGATACCGCAAGCGATGATAGCGGTTCTGACTATGATGCCGGTGCTACAGACGTAGCAATGAACGCTCATGAGGTATGTCTCCATGCTATGTGGACGATTAATAATCACGATATTACTTATACGGCGCCGAGTAATGGTTCTTATACCATCAAAGCAGGTGATGCTTCTGCCGTAAGTGAGAATGTTGGCGATGTAGATTATTCAACAACGGTTACTTTGGCAGCTACTCCGGCTTCGGGCTATTCATTCTCAAGTTGGTCTTTGACCGGAGCTACGGCTGCAGATGCTTCCAGTGCAAACACCACTTTCTCTATGCCGGATAATGATGTTACGGTAGCGGCTTCCTTTACAGAAGACAAGCATACTGTAACGGTTGAAGTAGGAAGTGCAGGTGGTGGCGTATTTAGTTACGGTGGTAGTAGTAGTTTGACAACAACGAACATTAGCGGCATTGGTATCAGTACCGCTACTGGAGATATTGTAGTAGATTCTATGAACCCTGCTTGGCGGTTCAAGAAATGGGAATATGACGGAGCTAAAATAACTATTACGACCGGAGGTTATACCTCGAAGACCATCCGGGTAAATGCGACAGCTGATGCAACGATTACCGCTGTCTTTGAACCGCGCTTTGGTTTGATAGGCTCGCTTAATGAAGATGGCGATCCTGCTGGAGGTATGCCGAATAAAGATGGGAAGACATGGGGTGATGTGCGTTCTGAAGATTATGAGGCAGACTTTGAGGTAATCTCTTTCACAGCAGTAGGTACCGGGGAAGGAACCGGTGTTGATTTGCGATGCACGCGTACCTTGGAATCCAATAAACAATATAAGTTCCAAATCGTAGACCGTGCAACGGTCGGACGTGACCGTTTCTGTTTGGCCGCTAATGGAAGTACGTTGTTGGAGGCGAATGAAAGTATTACCCTTAATTATAAAGAGCAGTTAAATGCTAATGTGTTGATCAATACGATCGGCTATGGAGAATACACATTCAGAATTACCAATATCGCAGCTACTACCTATAATCCGACAGTAACGGTTGATAGACCTACTGACTCTAAACAACTGACTTTGAAGTGCGGCTATTCGATTGATGCTGCGAGCGCTGTTACGCTCGGTACCGCTGGCGGTACGGCTATGGGTCACACAGATGAAGGCGGGGATGGATTTGATATCTCAGATGGAGGATTCTTTAAAAGCGGAAGTCATATAACCTTTACTGCTACTCCGGCGACGGGATATGTATTTGAAGGATGGTATACCGACAATACCTACGGAACTCGTTTCGCGACAGATAATCCGATGACCATGACTGAAGGAACAAATGCTAACGTGACCGTTTATGCGCGGTTTATAGAGAAGACTAACACTTTCACCGATGGAGCAAGTACCGGCTATTGGAACAACACATCCAACTGGTCGCTCGGCTCGTTACCTACCATTAATGAGCGTGTAGTAATTACCAAACCTGTTACGGTCGATATCGCTCATGCTACGGCCAAACGTATTATCCTGGATCAAAACAGCCACACCGGTAAACTGACCATTCAGGCCAACAAGGGTCTGGAGGTAGTAGGTACAATCACGCGTACCACAGATGGCTCGAACCGCTTGGCAACCCGTCCGGAAGATCTCATCTTGGAGTCCTCGTCCGCAGGAAACGCATCGCTGATCTTCAATAACAGCAATAGTTGTCAAGCAACGGTACAGATGTACTCCATCGGAGATATTGATGGTGATAAATGGAATTGGCAATTCATGGGCACGCCGTTCACCAGTGCGAACGCACTCTACAGCTACTACGGCTCGTATCTCTATGAATGGAAAGCAGGCGGTTACTGGGACGCTGTAGCGAACGGCGGTACGATGACTCCGTTCACCGGTTACTGTATCACGCAAGACGATCCTACCTATTATGTCATGGACGGTACGCTCAACCCGAATAGCGATGTCAATATCAGCATTCCGGCAAGCAAAGAGTTTGTGATGGCGAATAGCTGGTCGGCTCCGATTAGTGTACATAACTTCACGAGTACAACCTTGCCGCTGGATGACAAGACCATCTATCTGTTCAATACCGGATTCGCTCCGGAAGAAAGTGGTGACGCAAAACAAGGTACTGCCGCTGGTACATATATCGCTATGCCTATCAGTTCTGCGATCTATACCGGCAACTACCTGATCGCTCCGATGGAAGGCTTCTATGTGGATAATAGAGGCCATGATGCGGCTACCATCACGCTCAAATATAACGAGTTGGTTCGTCCGCAGGTTAGCCGTGACATCGTAGCAGGCGCAATGCATGCACCGAAACGTGCTGTTGCAGCGGAGAATGAACCTGCGGTGATGAAGATCAAAGCAACCGGTTCACGGTACAGCGAGCGGATAGTGATTCTGGAGCGCGAAGACTTCTCGGCTGGCTTCGACAACGGATGGGACGGTAAGAACCTCAACGAACCGGGTGTGGCACCGATCCTCTATGCCCTGCGCGAAGACGGTACCAAGGATGCCGTAAGCGCTATCCCGACATATGAAGGAACGGTAGTCGGCTTCCGCCAAGGCGAGGACAACCAATACACCTTCTCGTTCAATTATGACGGTGAGGACATCTGGTACCTCAATGACCTCAAGGAAGAGAAGAGCACACTGATTGATGCAGCGAACACCTACTCGTTTGTGGCTGAGGCCGGTGACGCAGAGGCACGCTTTATCATCAGCGCAACGCCGATACAGAAACTGCCGACAGGCATTGGCAATGATGCGAATGATGCAATGGCGAAGGTGCGCAAGCTCATCATCAACGACCAACTCTTTATCATCCGGGCAGGTCGTATGTATAACGCAGTAGGTTCAATCGTAAAATAAGGAGGGCACAACTATGGATAACTACAATCAGTATCAGACAATGAGCACTACGGTGCCTTCCGCTTCGTTCCAGTCAACAAGCACAATGACCGCTTCCGGTAGTTCCTATTCGTCCCAACCTACGATTGGTTCGGACGGTGTGGCAACGATGGGCGAGACCTATACTTCTTCCCAACCGGCCGGAGGACCACGAAGAATCGTAACTCCGGGTGCCGGCGGAATCCAGCAACCTATCGGCGATGCACTCTTCCCGCTTCTTCTCTTCGCTTTGGCATACGGCGCGTGGATACTCACCCGCCGCAAAAAAATAGATTACTGAAAACTGATTACGGAATGATGAATACGAAAAAAATTGATTCCTTGCGAATCATTACCATCATCGCGATGATGTTCTTATACGCGATGATCTCGTTTGTAACGAATTTAGCTGCTCCGGTCGGTAAGATCTGGGGAGCCTCGTTTGATGACCCTGCGCAAGCAGAAAGAATGGGTATGTTGGGAAATCTTTTCAATTTCCTGGCTTATCTCATCATGGGTATCCCAGCCGGTAATTTCCTGGCTAAGTACGGCTACAAGAAAACAGCTCTAACGGCGATCTTCTTAGGCTTCGTAGGTATCTGCATCCAGTGGGCAAGCGGTATGTTCGATAGCTTCTATATCTATCTGACCGGCGCACTCATCTGCGGCTTCTGCGTCTGTATGCTGAACACGGTAGTGAACCCGATGCTCAACCTCTTAGGAGGTGGAGGTAACCGCGGAAACCAGTTGAACATGATCGGCGGTACGCTGAACTCCCTCTCCGGTGCGCTGACCCCGATGCTCGTTGGTGCCATCATAGGTGAGAGCCTCGCAGGCAAGGAGATTGACGATGTGAATGTGGTTCTCTATGTCGCGATGGCTGTCTTTGCGGTTGTCTATCTCGTCATCCGTCTTACGCCTATCGCTGAACCGGCCGGCGCCGGCCAGCAAGTGACGTACGAGCGTAGTCCGTGGGCTTTTCGTCATCTGACCTTAGGTGTGATCGCTATCTTCTTCTATGTCGGTGTAGAGGTTGGTATTCCTGCGACGCTCATCTCTTATCTGATGCCGAAAGTAGGTTTCGCGGCTGCCGGACTCATTGCCGGTCGTTACTGGATTCTGATGCTGGTCGGCCGATTCATCGGTTCCGCTATCGGCGGTAAGGTAAGCAGCCGTACTATGGTGCTCTGTGTGGCTTCCGTCGCTATTGCACTGATGGTCGCAGCGATGCTGATTGGAGATAGCATCATGGCCAAAACAATTATCAAAGGCGAAGTGATGGCGGTTCCTCTTGCTTCTACCTTACTCGTCCTCTGCGGCCTCTGCACCTCCGTCATGTGGGGATGTATCTTCAATATGGCTACGGAAGGACTGGGTAAATATACAGCGAAAGCATCCGGTATCTTCATGATGATGGTCGTAGGCGGGGGTGTGTTGCCGTACCTGCAGAGCGTCGTAGCAGCCCATAACTGCCTCATCAGTTATATTGTTCCTGTCATAGGGGTAGCCTATATCTTATCCTACGCTTTGTGGGGTAGTCGAAATATTAATCCGGATATTAAGAAGGATTAATTCTTGTTTTTCATAATATTTTGTATCTTTTGTCCCCGCCTCACGTGAGTGTCGCGGGGATTTTTCGTAAGTATGCCGGAGGCACACTCTTGGACACGTCGTCCCTGAGAAATCCCGCCTTCCGGGGTACTTATGACAAAATATCAGTATTTGCTCAGCAAAAAAGAAAGTGGAGAACTGAGCATTCTCTTCAACGATTTCGAGCTTCCGCTCAAGTTTCAGCAATGGATGGAGATTTATGAATACCATCTGGAACATCCGGGGCTGAATTACATCCAACTTTCGAACGACAAAAAATGTGGCACGACAACAATCTGTCGTGCCTTATCGTTTATGAATCAGGAAGTTAGATGGTCATTCCCAATTTTGGGAACGGATATTTCCTAAAAAAGCAGTACCTTTGCACCGGATTCCAAAAATAG
>CADCCH010000037.1 GCA_902799875.1 uncultured Bacteroidales bacterium
AACAGAGCTTTACTTTGGGGACCCCAGGAGACCCGCACGGGTCTCTTTTTTTGTATAAATTTATACAAATATTTGCATATTTCATTTTTTTTTCGTACTTTTGCAGCCGCAAAGGTTTTTTGCATTATGAAAAAAGGAACGAAAATCACATTGTGGGTCGTAGGATCGTTCGTGGCCCTGTGCGTGGTAGCGGTGATGTGTGCTGATATCATCGCATCGTATGTCGTCCGCAGAGAAGTACGTAATGCATTTGCACAAATGCCGGAAGTAAAAGCCGAAGTGGGTGGTATCTTCCTCCATCTGCTGAGCGGTTCGGCTATCGTGAAGGACATTACGTTCTGCACGAACAACCTGTCGTTGGAAGATACGATCGGTCGGCAGGAACCGGGGCTGGCGCTGCATATTCCTACGATTGCCGTTTGGAACATCAAGTACAAAGAACTGCTGCGTCACAAGCATCTGGATTTTCAAAAACTCGCCATCGATGACCTCGAAGTACTGCTCTATATGGACGAGCAGCATCCGGAGAGTCTGATGCCTTATATCCCGAAGGATACAACCCTCGAGAAAGCGCCTATGTGGCTGCGTCAGATCACGGCACGGCGTATCGATATCGACGACTTATCGGCACGCTTGATCAGTACGACCTCGCCGCTGATGGTCCATTCGGAGGATTTGTCGGTCGATGTACGGGATATCGTATATTGTTTCGAGGACTCTACCCTGCACTACAACGACTCCGTTTATGACCTTTGTCTGGAAGCGCTGCATCTGGCGACGCCGGACGGTCTGATGGCGATCGAGGCCCATGAGTTGCAGACCCGCAACGCCGGTCCGCTGAGTCTGGGTTATACGCGTGTACAGAACATTGTAGATCCGCAGAAGATGGCCGACAAAGCCCGTGAGCCGATCACGTGGATCGACATGGAGCTGAACGGTCTGAGTACCTCGGCGATCAATCCGATACGCAAGGCGCTGCAAGCCGATTACACACTGGACTCGCTCCATGCGGATGTACGCCGCATGCACGTTTGCCGCGATGAGCGTTATGCTCCCAAGCGCCCGTTTGAGACGCCGCAGGAGTTCATGATGAAGATACCGGTAGAGTTCACCGTTCGTCACGCTAATGCGTATGTACGCGCAATCGATATTTATTTCTTCAGCACGCTGGTTAACTGCGGCGAGATGCACCTCAAGAAAGCACACGGTCAGACGTCTAACATCACCAACCGCCCCGGTGCCGTTTGGAAAAACCGCATGTCTGCGCCCTTCGGAAAGGAAGGTCAGATGACAGCCCAATTCAACATGCACATGAACCGTGCCTCCGAGTTCGAAGCCAAGATAGACGGCAAGCATATCGAGACGCACGACATCAACTCGTTCGTCCGTCCGCTGGTAGGTATCACCTGCGAGTGCCATATCGACCATTTAGATGCCGAATACAAGGGCGACAAGACCATCGCAAAGGGAGAGTTCTGCATGGAGTACCACGGTTTGAAGATCCAGGTTCACAAAGAAGACAATATCCCCTATAAGATCGTGACCAAGAACGCCGACACCTTCACCACACTCGCCAACAGTCTTATCCCCAAGAGCAATCCGACGGCGGTCGATATCGCCCCGAGGAGGTACCAGGTCGCATGGAAACGGGACGAGTGGAAACCCTACCCGCTGTATGTATTCGGTCCTTGTATCGATGGTATCAAAGAGACCATGCTGCCGGGTCTGTACGTGCACAAGCAAGCCAAGTATAAATGAAAATAGCGTTTACCACCTTAGGTTGCAAGCTCAATTTTGCAGAGTCCAGCGCATTAGGCAAAGCCCTGATCGCACGCGGACATACGCGTGCTCAAAAAGGCGAAGAGGCGGATATCTGCATCATCAACACCTGCTCCGTGACCGATGCTGCCGATCATAAAGACCGGCAGATGATTCATCGTATCCGGCGACAGAACCCGAATGCAATCCTGATCGTCACCGGCTGCTACGCCCAACTCAAACCCGATGAAATCGCACAGATTGAGGGGGTTGATTTTGTGCTCGGGCAGAACGAGAAGTTCAATCTGGAGGCGTTTGTTGAGCAACTCGAGATCTCGAGATCACGAGATCACGTGATCACGAAAGTGCAGACTTCTCCGATCCGTGAGATCGACGATTTTCACGGGGCGTACAGCAAAGATGACCGTACCCGCTGTTTTCTAAAAGTACAGGACGGTTGTAACTATTTCTGCTCCTATTGCACGATCCCCTTAGCCCGCGGCAAGAGTCGCAATCCGTCCATTCAGACGCTGGTTCAGCAGGCGCAGGAAGCCATCGACGGCGGGGCGAAAGAACTGATCTTATCGGGCGTGAACATCGGTGATTTCGGTAGGAGCACGAACGAACGCTTTATTGATCTGGTTCGTGCATTAGACGGTCTGAACGGCGATTATCGGGTACGTATCTCGAGCTGCGAACCGAATCTTTTATCCGATGAAATCATTGATTTTGTAGCTACCAGTGCGCATTTTGCGCCGCATTTTCATATTCCGCTGCAATCGGGCAGTAATACGGTGCTCAAGATCATGGGACGCCGTTACACGCGTGAGCTCTTTGCCGAGCGCGTGGCACATATCAAAGCCGTGATGCCCCATGCTTTCATCGGCGTGGACTGCATGGTCGGTGTACGCGGCGAGACAGCTGCCTGCTGGGCAGATTATATCGATTTCATCGAACAATTGCCGGTTAGCCAGTTGCATGTATTCACCTACTCCGAACGCGCCAACACGCGAATGTTAGAGATGGACCTGGAGATTGTGCCGCAGAAAGAACGCGAACGCCGCAGCAAACAGTTGCACGCTATCTCGGCACAAAAAACCCTGACGTTCTATAAAGAACATCAGGGATATGAAGCAACCGTGCTCTGGGAGTCCGCCAAAAAAGACGGACAGATGTTCGGCTTTACGGAGAACTACATCAAAGTGAGCTGTCCGTACGACCGTTCGAAAGTGAACACGTTTGAGCGCATAAGCGTGCAGCATCCGGATTCGGCAGACATTCCAACCGATACACAGGACTGATTTCCAGCACTTTAGCAATCGATTCAAAAATCCGATCCATCATCTCCGGCATGACCTTCAGTCCGCTCACGGACGCGAGGATGTACGGATAAGCCTGCGTCATCTTCAGTCGCGTGATCTTATTCTCCGGCGCTTGCGCCAGTTGAACCAAAGCCTGCACCGGTGCACTCTCGTTCTTATAACACGGTGTCTTACCGCTCCAAGGCGTACCATAGACCACTACCCTTTGATCCTCCCACACACGCACGGCGGGATTGTCGTCGTTGAGCAGATGCGCCTCCGGGAAAGCAGCATGCCATTGTTGCGAGTGCGTACTCTTACCGGTGCCTGAATGACCAAGGAACATATAGGCCTTGCCGTCCAGCACCGTGACGGACGAATGGAAGAGCAAGGTCGCTTTGTCTGCCGTGGCAAAAGCGTACACCAACATCGCCGCGTTATCAATCGCAAAACGAGCTGTGGAGGCTTGCATGAACAAGTCGATGTGTTTCCAATTGGCAGAGCACCTCATCGCACAAACCGTCTCACTCTCGCGGTACATCGACACGCAGAAGAGCCACTCGTCGGGACGTTGGTACATCTCGATACGCGGCATGTCTTCATCCGAACGGTCGGTGTAAAGCAGTTGCCAATCCTCGGTGGAGGGCACCGGTGCTTCGTGTACCTCGATGGCAAAAAGTGCCTTTTCAACAGGGTTGATCTTAAACGGAGCGTAGTTGGTTAACAACGCCAGGACTTGCTCCGGAGCTTCAATGCTGAACACGTGGTCAGCTACATTATAATACTGTTTCATAGTGCTTAATAAACGTTTGGCTGCCGGCCGCATAGTTGGAAGAACGGACAATAGGACGGACAGTCGCTTTCTTCACAAAGCGGAAAATCGGTGGCAGTCAGTACCTGCTGCATCTTCGTTTGCAGGGCTTGTATAAAGGGTTCTTGTATCTTTCTATAATCGTGTACGGTCTCATCCGCCACATCGAGCGTGGTGACGATATCGGTCAACTTATGCCGGCAGAAATACAGATGCGGCTCAATCGGTAAGCCGGTCTTCTCGTGCATCATCGCCGCATGACAGTAAATGAGCGTCTGACGGACGTAGCCCTTCTCTTCGCTCTCCATGATATCGTCCCAGGAAGCCGACATTTTTTTAAGATGCGTAGTATCCGTGTACCCGCCGGTCTTATAATCGACGATCCGCAGGCGTTCCGTCCCCGGCGCACCGTATATATCGAGCCGATCGATCTTACCACCGGTCTGAATCGTTCCGATACCCGGTACTTCCACCGGGAAATAGCGCTCCTGCTCCAGCAGATAAACTTGCAGTCCCACTTTGGCATCCTCCCGATCGCGCTCCAGGACATTGCGTACGTAACCCTTGATGATGACGTTCTCGGAGACGTGTTCGTCCGGATTGTACACTTTTTCTTCCTCTTCCTCCATCGCCTTGTACGCCGCCATGAGGGCTTCCTGCAGTTTGGACTCATCGGTACGGATCGCTTCGATTTCATCGGGCTTAATCCGGGTCGGATGCGTATTGTCACAATGCAGGAAATGCGTATATATATACTCCATTGCGTGATGGACGAAGGAACCTAAGGTGGCGGACTCAAACTGCGCCCCTTCCTCTTGCTGCGGACGCAGATGCTCGATATACTGGTAGTAGAACGACCGCGGGCAGGTGATAAAAGCATTGAGGGCTGATGGCGAGAGTTTACGGGCATTCGTCGAAAGATAAGATTCTTTCGTGATCACGAGATCTCGTAATGACGAGATGAGGTTCTCCTCCGTTAACTCCGTGCGGGTGACGTCAAACGCATCCGAGTAGAGAATCTGCATGATAAAACGCGACATGCCGCGACTGCCACCGAGCGTATCCGGCTGACCGTGCATGAGGGTCGTATGACCCGAACGACTGAGCAGACGGAAAAAGTTATAGGCGTAGATTGTTGCCTTTTCATCGGAAGTCTGCATGTGGTACGCCTTACGCAGGTAGAAGGGAATGAACGAACTGTCGGTCTGCCGTTGCGGCAGAATACCCTCGTCCACATTGAGTAACAACAACTTATCGAAATCGAGCAAACGGGTCTCCAATACACCCATCACCTGTATATCCGTCACGGGTTCACCGTGGAAAGGCATCGTAACGCTCTCCATCGTTCGCCGCATGAGAAGCCGCAGCAACTTAAGCGTAAACGGTATCTCTCCTAATCCATCGGTGATCAGCTTGCGCATCTGGTTCGCTATCTTATGAATCTGATACTCGGACTCCAGAATGAGCAATTCTTGCCAGGAAAGGGAGATTTTTTCTTCGGTATCCCGTGATTCCGGTATCTCGGTATCCTGAACAAAGACCGCTTCCACTAAATGGTCGATGAAATCGGGATAAATGATATCTTCCGCTTTGCCTCGTGCACGGTCATACAACCACGCGATCGTGCGGGCATAGACAGCCGTATTTCGCAAGGGAAAACCTTTGGTGATATTAATCGGTTCCGGTGCCTCTTGTCCGGGCAAGATGATGGGCGGTAAAGCATATATAACCGGTTCCAACATCGTCTCGTCGCAGATAACGACACCTACTTTCTGATTTTTAGCCGTATAGTTGTCCTGCAACCACCGATGCACGTACTGCGCTTGTGCTTCTTTCGAAACGCAAGAAATAACGGTTACATCGCGTTTTTTTGTACCCTGTTGAGGGGGTAGCACGGAACCTAAAAGACCGCTGTTGAGTTGGGCAAAGGAGAAGGCTTTGGTGTTGGTTTCAAAATCCGCCACGTAATCCCAGTAGAAGAGTGCCTGACCGTTATCGCGCAACCGTTGCATCAACTCACGTTCGACAGGAAGCAGATAATTAAAGCCCACGAAGATGAAGGTACGTCCTTTGATTTTGGCTTGAATCGCCTCACTCTCCCACTCTTCGATCACCGCACGTTGCCGCAGTCCCGCGTAGCCCTTCTGCTCCGCTTTCATCTCTGCCCGAAGGGCCGTATAGAGTTCATATAACTGATGCCAGAGTACTTCGTACTGATTCTTGATAGAATCCCGTTCACCGCTAACCGCTAACCGCTCACCGTTAATCAATCCTCTCAATCGCTCTTCGATCTCGGGGTCAATCTTGAGTTGCTCCAGTTCATGGGCCGCAATCGTATTCTCAAAGAAATTGGGTACTTCGGACCCCCAGCCGTAGAAGAGATCCAAAGGGATCATTGGAGATTGAAGATTGGAGATTGAAGATTTTTGATATAATTTATACAACCGTACGATGGTGAAGAGCTCGTCTTCGGCATATAGGGGACTGAGAGAATCTTGCAATTGGGTAAGCGTCTGTACCGTCGGCGCCCAAACGACCGGTGCTTTCTGCTCTTTGAGCATTTGCATCAGTTCATTCTTGAGCACGATACCGGCACGATGCGAGGGCAGCACAAGGGTAGTGCGGCTCAACTGCTTCCCATCGATCTGTATGAGGATGGAGCGTGCTACTTGTTGCAAGAAACTATCCATGTACCTGTCTCAATTTATTCTCCTGTGCAAACCATAAATACCCACGCACGGGACCGTATCCCATCCGTCGGAGCGCCTCCATATATTCGCGTACTTGCGTGGCATAGTGATCATTCCAATGCCCGAACTTATAATCAAGTACGATCGCTTCGCGCGTCTGCGGATTGATCATCACGCGATCCGGTCGCAGTTCGCGTTGGTCTATGTATATCGCCTCTTCGAGGCGCAGTTCCCATGGTGATGTAAACCAATCCCGCATCTGAGGACTACCCTCCCAAGCGGATGCAATCAAAGTACGAATATCTTCCCGTTGGGCTGCATCCTTGATCTCACCGCGACTCTCAAAATCATCTAATACGGCATCCAGTTCATCGGCCTTGCGGATATGTGCAAAGATCTCATGACAGAGCGTACCCTCTTCCATCCGCGCCACACGGCGATAGGCCTCCTCACCGTTCTCGGTGTACATCGCACCTTCCTGGGACTGCACGAAACGTACCTGGTCACTTGCGGACCAGAGTTCGGCGGAAACGGTATCCCGTGATCCCTGTATCCCGGTATCCCGAACAATAACCTGTCCTTCTTCGTACTCGTCTCCGTAGCAATCCATGAGGTATTTGCCGACATGGTTGCATACACCGCGTTTGCCGTCCTTATTCTCCGAATAAGCGGTAGTGACAAAGAGATTGTCCTCCGCACGGGTCAACGCCACATAGAGCATATTGAGATTGTCCACCCGCATGTCCGTTTGTTCTTGGATATAGGCCTCCTGATAGTCGGATGCTTCCATCTCCGCCCCGTACTGTACCGGCACAAAATCACCGGTTTCATCGACTTTTTCCGGCACTTGACACCACACTTTGGGTTTATGTCTGCCGTCCTCGCGCTCCCACATGCAGAAGGGCACAAAGAGCGTCTGGGCCTGCAGACCCTTGCTGGCATGCACGGTCATGATCCGGATGGCATTGGAAGCGGTAACCGGTATCGGCTTAGCGTGCAAGGTTTCCTGCCAGTAGATGAGGAACTTATCCACATCGCTTCCATACGCACCCACATATTCGCGGGTACGATCTAATAGCGCATTGAGATACGCCGTCTCCGTACCTTGGTACTGTCCGTTTGCATCGGTCAGCAGGATACGCACCAACTCACACACGGCCTCATATAAGGGTGTTTGAGTGGTAACGGCGGCTTGTATCGGTTCGATGAAATCGGTCGATTTGACCATCTCCATAAAGCGCTTGGCCACCACATCTTTCTGGAAAACCCACCGCAAGGCCGCGATGATGAGCTGTACATCCTGCGAGGCCTCCAACATAAAACTGTCTGCACTGACGATGGGCAAGGAGGTCATGGAGCAGATGAGATTGGCTTCTTTCTTCTCCCTTACGAGAATCATGATCTGAGCGGGTTTCACCCCTTGATGGAGCAGTTCTTCGATCTGTTCGAACATATGCTGCGCCAAGTCCTCTTTGGTAGCATTCGGAAAAGCCTGAAAACGGACGTAGCCGCCTTTTTTCTTATCGGACTGATAGAAACGGTCGATTTGATCGGGTGAAAAACCCTCGGAGTAGATGCGTTCAATTAACTCATCCCCGCTCCGCCGGATGATATCGTCCATGAGGGTAAGGTTAAACTTCACCACCTGTTCCGAACTACGGAAATTGCGGGTGAGGGACGTGAATCGTTCGTTGGTCTGCGGACCGTAGTTCAGTTCATCCATGATATGCCAGTCACCGTTTCGCCAACGGTAGATGGACTGTTTGATATCGCCTACGATGAGCAGCGTGTTGCCTGCTCCGGCCAGCACGTCGCGCAGCAGTTGTTCGATGACCGACCATTGGAGTTGACTCGTATCCTGGAACTCATCCATGAGCACATGCTTGTACCGGATACCGGCTTTCTCGAGAATGAAATCCGCATCTCCGGTACGCAGGGCTTTGGTGAGCGTACTCGCCGTACGGGCCAGTAGCGCGCAGTTAGCCTCCGAAAGATTGCGTTGAATCAGCGCCTGCAGTGAGGACATCAGCTCCATATCGCGACTGAAACGGATGGTTAGAAAGAGGGTGTTGTAGTCGTTACGCAGTTCGTCCGCCAAGGCAGTCGCCTGCTTGAGTTCCGGGCGCTTGCAGGTATCCGACGCCCCACGAAAACGATCCTTTGCAGATACTTTCTCCGGCGCTTCGACCGATTCTTTGAGTCGCCGGTACGCCGCACTCTCATTGCGATTATAGTCGGTGAAATCGATGGATTCTAACAATTGCTTCAATTCCTTCACCCGTTGATCGTTCTGCCATTGTGCCTCGATGCGTGCCCGTCTGCGCGCAATCGAATCGGCATCAAAGAGGATGCGTTCGTCGGCATCGAGCATCTGGACGGACTCGTTATACAGTTCCTTGGCTAAGGTGACGAGGCTCTCCCGTACGTCCCAGGCGCTTTCCTGGTCGAGTTTGAGTTGCATATAGTCCTCCAGGATACGCTTGTCTGCGTCCGTCAGATCGGTCGTCAGCAGTTGATCCACGGCGGTACGAATAACCGGATCGATGTCCAGTTCGGTATTGAGTCCGGCACTAGTGTGCATCATTCCTGCCAGACCGTTAAGCAGCATCAGAAGGAAGGAGTCGATGGTCTGAACCTGCACGTTATCGAAATCGAGCAGCATGCGTTGGAAACACTCTCCGGCACGGCGGCGAAGCAGGGTCTCATCGGCCTTCGCATCGCGTACCATAAAGCAACGGGCATAGTTCAGAAAATCATCCGCCCCCCCCTGCGCTATCTCGTGCAGAAAATGCAGGATACGTTCACTCATCTCCGCCGTTGCTTTGTTGGTAAACGTGATGGCGAGGATCGAGCGATAGTCCTCACCCGACAGCAAAAGGCCTACGTAATACGCGGCCAAGGTGTACGTTTTACCCGTTCCCGCCGATGCCTTACAGATAGTCACCGGCTGCTGTATGTGAAGCAACGATGTCATTTTGGGTGCAAAGGTACAACTTTTTTTTGAGATACACAAATAAAAAATTCACTAATTTATTTGCATATATGCAAAAAATGTTGTATCTTTGCAGCAAATTTGAAAAAACAATGTATAACCTTTAATTTTTTTGTACTATGAACATGACGATTAATGCTGTAAATTTCGAGATGGCAGAGAAACTCGAGCAGTTTATTGAGAAGAAAATGAATCGTTTTGAGCGTCACCTGAACGCGGACGACAAAGTGGAGATTCGTATGTCGGTAGTGAAGCCCCAGACGAATGACAATAAAGAAGTGAAAATCAAGATTGCAGGACTCTTTGCTGAGAAGACAGCAGACACCTTCGAAGAGGGTATCGACGCTTGTCTCAGCGCGATGGAGTCGCAACTCGAGAAACGTAAAAATAACTAACATTCTAATGAGGACAGATTTGGCTGCTTGCAACCTCATTACAAAAAATGCTAAAAAACAATGCACTATTTATTTACATCAGAATCGGTGTCGGAAGGACACCCGGACAAGGTGGCGGACCAGATTTCGGACGCTATTTTGGATAACATGCTGGCACAGGATCCGCAGGCTCACGTAGCCTGCGAGACCCTTTGTACTACCGGTCAGGTCGTCATTGCCGGCGAAGTGAGTTGCAACGGATGGGTGGACATCCAGAAGATCGTCCGCAAGACGATTGCGGATATCGGCTACACCAAGGCGGAGTATAAATTCGAAGCGGAGAGTTGCGGTATTCTAACCGCGCTGCACGCCCAGAGTCAGGACATCAACCAAGGTGTCAGTCGTGCGGTTGCGGAGGAGCAAGGAGCCGGTGACCAGGGCATGATGTTCGGTTATGCGACCGACGAGACGGATAATTTTATGCCCTTGACGCTGGATCTCGCGCATACATTAGTTTATACGCTCGCGCGTATCCGTAAGGAAGGCAAGCAGATGTTGTATCTCCGTCCGGACAGCAAGAGTCAGGTAACATTAGAGTACAACGAGCAGAACCAACCGGTTCGTATTGACACAATTGTGCTCAGTACGCAGCACGATGAGGGCGTAAGTGCGGAGCAGATCAAACGCGATATCATTGATATCCTGTTGCCGCGCGTAGCTACCCGTGACAGTCGCTACGGTCATCTGCTGCATGCATTCCTGGAGGACAAGGATGCCAAGTTATTGGTTAACCCGACGGGCAACTTCGTGATCGGCGGTCCGCACGGGGATACGGGTCTGACAGGTCGTAAGATCATCGTAGACACATACGGTGGAAGAGGCGCACACGGTGGTGGTGCGTTCAGTGGAAAGGACCCCTCGAAGGTGGACCGTTCGGCGGCGTACGCGGCACGTTGGATTGCGAAACACCTGGTAGCTGCCGGCGTAGCCCACGAGGCCTTGGTACAGGTTAGCTACGCAATCGGTGTAGCAGAGCCGGTATCCTTGTATGTCAACACCTACGGCACGGCACGTATCCCGATGAGTGACGCAGAGATTGCCGCTAAAGTAGCGCAGTTGTTCGACCTCCGTCCGGCTGCTATCATCCGTGACTTGAAGTTGACGCAACCGATGTATGAGGAGACCGCCAAATACGGTCACGTAGGCCGCACGAATGAGGTCGTTACGAAGACTTTCATTGACTCAGACGGCAAAGAATACACCCGCGAAGTCGAATTGTTTACATGGGAGAAATTAGACCGCTTAGCAGCCGTAAAAGCCGCATTTGGCTTGTAACAGGTATCGTAGTGGGTGCGGTGGTGATTGATCAGATCATCAAACTGTACATCGCTACCCATTATGCACTCGGCGAGAGCCACGAAATCACTTCGTGGTTCTGGCTGTGTTATATAGAGAATAACGGCATGGCGTTTGGCATCGAGTGGTTTTCCAAATTAGCGTTGACCTTATTCCGTCTCTTGGCCGTCGGTTTGTTAGGCTGGTACGTGGACGGATTAATCCGCAAGCCGGAGACGCCGACCGGATATATCGCCACGATTGCGTTCATCATCGCCGGGGCGTTAGGGAACATCATCGACTGCGTATGTTACGGTAAACTGTTCGGCTATGCCGGTTGGTTCTTCGGTCGCGTGGTGGACATGTTCTATTTCCCGCTCATCCGCAACAGTGCCGGAGAGGTGCTCTTCTTCCGTCCTGTCTTCAATTTTGCGGACAGTTGTATCACCTGTGCAGTGATTGTGATCCTGCTCTTCTACATGAAGCAACTGAATGGTAAAAAAGATTAGTCTGCTCATAGTACTGTTCGTATGCCTGACAGGCTGTCGTCCGAGAGGTATCCTGCACTCCTGGGAGATGCGGGAGATCATTGTGGACTTACACAAGACGGATGCTCTACTCTACACCAAGCATGTTCGCAACGGAGACTATGAGGGGCGTACGATCTACTATGCACAGGTAATGGAGAAACACGGTACGACACAGGCACAGTTCGATTCGTCGTTAGTGTGGTACACGGCGCATCCGAACTTGTTTAACAAGATCTACCCGAAAGTGCTGGCGGAACTCAAAGAAGAGGAGCAAGAATTCCTCAAGATTCATCCGGAGTTTGATGCCCGTTTGAGTCAGAACAAGGAGACCCAAGAGAAGCCGACGATTGTCTTCACGCGTGCCGATTACGACAGCGTGCTATGGGTCATGCGGGAAGGATATCCCAACAGTTGGAAACCTTTAGTGCGTGATTTTAAAGATGAGCTCTTTCCACAGATCGGCGTCCTTCGCGGAGGGGTTGTTGATACCCTTCAGACGAGCGTCGATATCTCGCAAGTAGCCCACGATTAAGAATGTTTTTCCGGCCGGATAACGTTTCGCGGCCATCTCATAATCCTTTACAAAATACGGATTGATACCTAATTCCTTAGCAACTATAGCCGGTGCTTTCGACGGCATATAGTGGTACATCAGTAGATTAGAGAAGAAGGTATAAAGCGGCGCCATCTCACGAATCATGGGATGGTCTTTGGAGGATGCGAAGTACTGCGTGATCCGGTGCGCCTTGACGATGTCGCCACGGATGAGTGCGGCTTGCAGCTCCATGATGTTATAGTCTTTGGAGATACCGATATTGCGTTCCACGAGAGCGGCATCAATCGTATTGACACCTTCGGGACGACCATCAATGAGTTTATTGAGAGCTCCTACGATACCGGATAAATCCGTACCGATATGGTCCGCCAAGATAGGTGCCACACGCGGATCGATGGTCAGTTCTGGATGTTCTTTTTTGACATCAGCGATATAAGCCGTTATCCATTTCTCCACTTCGTAATCCCGCAGTTTGTCGGACTGCAACCAAACCACTTGCGGATGCTCCATGACCCGTTTCCAGATATTCTGCCGCTTATCGGGCTTGCCGTTATAGCAGATGACCAGAACAGTCTGCGGCATGATGGCATTGAGGTACGCATCGAGCGCATCCCATTTCTTGATAACTTGTGCTTCCCGTACAATAACGACCTTGCGTCCACCCATCATAGCATAGCCTCTGGCGGCCGAGATAATCGGTGCGATATCCGCTCCTTGCAGGTCACGTCCGTACACGATCTGCTGGTCAAACTCCTTGGCCATCGGGTCCAATGCGTTCTCGGCAATAAACTCATACACACGGTCAGTGTAGTACGGTTCTTCGCCGCACAACAGGTACACCGGTGCGTACGTACCGGTCTTGAGATCACTGATAATATCGTTGTACTTCTTTACCATTATTCCCAATGTCTGTCTTTTGCGAAGAAACGCAATGCGCCATGTAATAAGGTCGTCGCATTCATATGTCGCGCATAAGCAGGACTGTACTTCGCAATGCGATGGGCATTGAGAAGTCTTCCCTGCATCGTATTCCACTTACGGAGGATACGATTCCTGGAGGCTTTCTCTTGTGGTTTGGGTTCGACCATCTTACCGGCCAGCAGATCCTTCATCAACCGCTCCCCCCTAACCGCCAAGTGCTCCGCATTCGTGTAGAAGAACGTCTCCTCTTGCCGGATGCCGATGTACTGCACCAGCAGGTACATATAGAGCTGCCATACATCCAGCAGGTGCAACTGTTTGAGCCATTTTTTCAATCGTTGAGCATCGATAGTTTCGTGGTAGCGATGCAGCAAAAACGCCAGATCGCATAACTGCCGTACGTTCGCTCCTTGCGTGATCATATGCTCCCATGAATGCAGCATTACGAAGAGGGCATTGAAGGTCGGTTCAAAAACCCTCACTTCTAATCCGTTCACCGTTAACGGCTCAGCGTGTTCCACACCAAAATGTTCCATTTGGGCATAACGACGCTCATCGATAGGATGCTGAAAACCGACACTGACACGGTGTATCTCGATGGATATACCGTCCGCAATCAGGTTATAGTGCTTATAATGATCTAACTCCTCATCAAACTTAAGCGCATCAGGGAAGGTCTCCCGCATCACGGCACACGCCGGATGATACTGGTCAATGCCCACAAAGAGATCTATATCGCCCCACGTACGCATCTGAGGTTCGGGGTACAAGGCAGCCAATCCGGCTCCTTTCATCAGTACCGGACGGATACCCGCCTTCGTCAGCGCTGTCCAAGCTTGGGTTAAGGTATATTGCAACTTCACCTGCTGCTGGAGGTTCTGCATACAAACCATCTTCATCCCTACGCTATGTTCCGGGTCAATAGCATCCTCCAGGCGTTTCGGAAAGACCGTCGGTCCTACTCCTTGTGCCAGGCATTGCTCATATGTAAGTTCATCCAATATCATGCACTATGCGTTTTACGGGTTAATATAGAGCGCATCGTCAGGAAGAAATACTTAATATCCGTCCAGATCGGATGCGCTAAGTATTCAGTCAGGTACTTATCCTCGGAGGCAAATAGTTCCTCAAACGTGTTCGGATGGTCGATGTAGAAAGGCGGTATGAGTCCCGGTTTGCACTTGGTGCGTTTGTCCTGCAGCCACTCCGGATAGGTCTCAAACATCGTGCGACTGAGCGGACGTACTCCCACTAACTTGACATCGCGTTTGAACCAGTTAATGAGCATTGGAAGTTCATCCAACCAGTATTTACGCATGAACTTACCCCAGGTCGTGATACGCCAGTCGTCGTTGGACTTGTCGGCGATATCCATACCACCGCGAGCATCGAATACATATTTCTGGATATACTCGGCGTACGGATGCATCGTGCGGAACTTATAGAAATACTTGATCTCCTTGTTCTTGCACACACGCGGCAACTTAATCAGCGGACCATAGACCTTAATCTGCTCCTGCGGGTACGGTTGCGATTTACGATGGGCAAAGACATACTCGATATGCCCCATCGGTACAATCTCATCCACCTCAAAACCGCAGTAATAGAGTCGTCCGAGCACCTCGGTCTTCGACAACATACGCTTGCGTCCTTTGGTCAGATCGTAATAGAGTCGACTGGTCAACATCAGCCGCGGTACCACACGTTTATGCCAGAAATACATACAGTACACCAGCCAGTTCAATCCCCGAGGATAGCGTTTGAGAATCTTCTGTTTGATATATTCCTGCGGACGGTAACAACATACATACGTTCCCTCATCCGGCAGTTTCTGGTTTACGATACAGAAACGGCGGTTGATACCCTTGGCATCGTTAAGCAAGGTCAGATCGACGAGCGTCTGGTATTGGTAGTCGGGTATCTGCAGGAACGCAAACCGATTGCGGTCACACACCACTTTAGTCTGCCGGCTGTCGAGTCGGGCTTTCTTACGCAGCATGTAATAATCGGCTTCGGTCGTGACAGAGAGTACGGATTGGTGAATGGACTCGATACTGCTCTTGGGACGTTTCTCATCGGGTCGCGCCACCGTGGCATTCTCGCGCTTCTCGATCTGCATCGCCGGGACGGTCATGTTGGTGGCATATTTCCAGTAATGCTCCATGACCACCACAAAAGTCTCCAGTGCGCCGACAATCAGAATCGTCCACATCGCCACACGCGGCGAGAGGTTATACGGCAGTTGCGGCAACAGCCACCAGCACAGGCCAATTAGTATTCCCGCATCGAGTACCAGCGATACCATCGACTGCCAGAGCCACGTATCCTTGTACGAACGGTACAACTGTACCACAAAACCCACGAGAATCCAAGCTACGGTTAATGCTCCATAGAGTGCCCAGTAATGCACCATCTCACTCTTATTGGACACCCAACGCCAAAGCATACACAGCAATGCCGCAATGAGCCACACCAATACATCGACCGCTACTCTCCTATTCCCTCCTTCTCGAATCATTCTCCTGTATATCTGTTTTTCTTCCCGTAAACCACCCATTTATCCAAAGCCACCAATACAGCCGGCACCACCGTCAGCGTCAGCACAATCGCCATGAACGCACCGACCGCCAGACAGCCTACGATATTGGATATCATTAAATCATCTATCACCAAAGCCATCGCTCCCGGACCGATGACCATGATCAGCCCTGAGGTCAGGATCGTACGGATTGAACCTCTGTACGCAGCACATATAGCATCTACCGGTAACATCGTCTTGCGGTTCTCGCGGTAGTAGTTGGCAAAGAGGATACCGTAGTCGATGGTCGCACCCATGAGGATCGCTTGCACAATCAGGTACGCCAGATACAGCATCTGACCTGTTACGAGGCCTGCCACCACTACATTGACGTACACCGCACTCATCACCGTCACCACCAAGATCGTCGGTACAATGACGGATCGGAAAGTCAGCGCCACAATCAGGAAGATGGACAGAATCGTCAATAACGATACCACACCCATCTCGTGATCAAAACCGCCCCGCATCTCTGCGTACATCACGGACTCGCCAACATAATAATGATCGTGCGGCATCCGGGCATCCGCCATCGCCGTCAAGGTATCTACAAACGCATACGTCTCCGGCGACTCTTTCGGTAAGGAAGAGAGCACTACCAGCAACGAATGCTGATCTTTGCGCAACATACCGAGTCCCTCTTTCATCTGTGCCTTGATACCCTTGGCCTGCTCACCGATTGTATCCGGCAGGATATCTGCCAAACGCGGGTCGTACACCAAGGTGTCGCACAGGAAATTCAGCAACGGTTCAAAGCCCATTCGCAGACTGTCGTATCCACCGTTGACAGAGAAATAATAATCATACAGCAGCGACATCTGTGCCGGTGTCACCGGATCAGCCTTGACATCCGACAGTCTCATGAGTCGTGCCAGTTTGGCAGCCATCTTGTCCGCCGTATAGGTCTTCTCTCCAAACACCAGTTCGGTAAACAGTTCCGCTTGCAGATCTGCCTTAGAGGGTCCTTTATGCTTGACAACCACCGGCTCTTCTTTCTTTGGAGCCGAAGCCGCGGCACGCGTTGTGTCGGTACTGTGTAACGCACGTTGTAAGTCCGCAATCGAACTTACGATGGCCTGTGTATCGAGTTCAGAGGGCTGTTTAGCTACCCGTTTCGGTGCCTGTTGCGGCGGGTTCGCAATCGCCAACAACTGCTCATCCGTAAAATCTTCGATGCCAAACGCACGGAGCAGAATATTCAGATCATGCGGCGTAAGGCTGGCGTTATGATCCGCCAGGTCCATGAGGTACGTACGTTGTGCCAACAGGTTACGTTGTTCCTCCGATACCATACCTGCCAAACCCGGACGTTTGAACAGATCGTCCACCAGCAGGTGTACATACTGCAACGGGGTCATCTTCTTCACCTTACCCGGCGCGTAACCATAAACCAACTGCGTCTGGATCTGCGTCGAACCGATAAAGATCGACATCTCCTTCACCGTCATCGGCAAACGTATCGCCGCCGTATCCGTCAACTTATGCATCTCCACCGATGCCGCCGAAGTCTGCGTGGCGTTAAGACGCGTGATGAAAGGAACAATGGCTATCTTATCGATCTCCATCTGCGGTACCGCCAGACTGTCTTCCGTCAGCGTCAGAGGTGCAGATGGCGTCATGATAGGCGCTATCGTCTCACGCACCGGCACCACCGTATCTTCCTCTATCGGAGTACTCTGCTTATCCGGATTGTTCGGAGTACTCTGAACAATCTGATTATTCTGATTTCCCGGTTCTTCCGGTACCTCCAGCATCGACTGCAGATCGTGGATCTGCTTCTTCATATCCTCGTCCAGATAACTCGAGAAGAGCGGATTAGACGCCACATGGCTATCCAAGAATCGTGCGATCGAGGGGAAATCCAGTTCCGTCTCCACGGAGTCTTTGGCTTCCATGTAATAGAGCAGACGCACGATCTCGGGGTTGATCATCTCCAGCGCATCGTCCGGCACCTCCGTGCCCTCCGGCATAAAATCCTTGAAGTCCGTGAGCATCGACCGTACATGGTTCGCCATCTCGGTCGGCGTCAGCGGTTTGGACATCAGCGTCGGATAGGAGATCACCAGGTCGATACCCGGTTGCGCCAGCAGACTGTCCACCAGACTATAGACGGAGTCTTCATCTTGGGTGTCATACACCAACACAAACGGATTCGGACTCGGGAAGATCTTCTCGATCTGTGACTCGGCTTCGGCGGAGAAGAAGATCGTCGTCTGACGACTCAGGTACCAGGATCCGAAGAAGAGGATCACCGCGCCCACCGCCATCGGTAACTTATGCCGGGAGATGAACTTGGCAAAACGGTCCGTGTTCGGCACATACGCTTTCTTCGCCGTCCGGTTGATGGTCTTACGGAAAAGCAACATCAGCGCCGGCATCGCCGTGAACGTACAGATGAGCGAACAAACGACGCCCTTGGCCAGCACGATACCCATATCGGCACCGATCTTAAGGCGCATGAAACAGAGCATCAGCAGTCCCACCACGGTCGTCAGCGCGGACGAGAGAATAGAAGGTGCGGCTTTCTTAATCGCATTATTGGCGGCTATACCGGCAGTTTGCCGGTCGGTGTGTTCGTCCTGCTCCTGACGGTAACGGTTGAGCAGCACGATACAGTAATCGAGCGACAGCACCGCTTGCAGGATAGAACCGATAAAATTCGTTGTGATCGAAACGGACGGCAACAAGGCGTTCGTACCCATGTTCAGCAAGATTGCCAAACCGGCCGTTACCAAAATCACCACCGGTTCAAACCAACTCTGCGCCATCAGGAAGAGGACGCACATGATCGCTACGGCCGCAAAGATGATAACCGAGATAGGTGGGGTCGCACCGTCTTGCGAAGTCTCTACCACGCAGTTTCCGCCGAAACGGGTACTGATCTGCTTTCCGAGCGCTTTCTGATCGACCGACTTGGGTACGTCCAAGTCAAAGACGGTGTACGTGCTGTCCTCGTTATAGCGGTAAGTGACACCGCGTACCTCTTCGTAACCGTCCAACAGGGTCCGGATACCCGGTACCTCGTTCGGTTTGACCCCTTCGAACAGCACATGCACGTCCGTTCCCGACATCTGCGCCGCGGAGCCGAACTCATCCATCACGATCTCCAGCCCCCGCTTCATCTGCGAGTCATCGGGCAGGTACTTGGTCATGTCGGCATTGACGTTCGTGTAGAACATCATGATACCGCTGATGACCGCCAGTGCTACCGTGACAGCGAATAATATGTAATGATACCTACGTTTCAATCTTCAATCTTAGAAGTTTCCCATTTGGAGGTAAGCCACCTCTTTGGGTGTCAGGAAACGCCATTTGCCGCGACCTACATTCTTCTTGGTCAAACCGGCAAAAGACACGCGGTCCAGGTTTACCACCTTGTATCCTACTTTCTCAAAGATACGACGTACCACGCGGTTCTGACCCGAATGGATCTCCAGACCGATATGACGACGATCGGCTTTCGGGAACTCTAAGGCATCGGGGATGATACGCTCGTCGTCCAAAACGACACCGGCGCGTACAATCGCCTCATCTACCTCATCCAACTCCCGATCGAGGGTTACGGCATAAATCTTCTTCTTGTTGAATTTCGGATGCGTCAGCTTGGCAGCCAGATCTCCGTCATTGGTCAGCAGCAACACGCCGGTGGTGTTCCGGTCCAGACGACCTACCGGATAAATACGCTCCGGGCAGGCGTTCCGTACAATGTCGATCACCGTGTGACGCTCTTGGGGATCGTCGGTCGTAGTCACCGTGTTCTTCGGTTTATTGAGCAGGATATACACCTTGCGTTCCCGACGAACCGGCTGGTCATGGAAACGGATATCATCCGTCGGAAGCACTTTGGTACCCAGGCTGTCAACGGTCACACCATTAACGGTGATTACGCCGGCCTGAATAAAATCATCCGCCTCACGACGGCTACAGATACCGGCATTGGCCAGGTACTTGTTCAGACGAACCGGCTTGGTCGGATCTTCGTGCTGCTCACGATACACTTGCTGTTTGTGATGGGAATACAAACCGTTGTTACGTTTCGGTTTACGGTCTCCAAACGGTCTTTGCGGGCGCTCCCCGTCGAACGGTCTCTGCGGGCGCTCACTGCGCTCATTGTTAAAACCAAATTGTTTAGGTCTACTCTCCCCGTCCTCTCGACGGAATCTCGGACGAGCCGATGCCGGCTCTGTTTCGCGGCGAAAACGCGGACGGGGTCTGCGCTCACCTTCGTTGTTCAAATTGTTGTTGTACATTGTTGTGTTCATTATGCGTATACTCACGTACGCGCGTTAATTAAATAATAAGGTGAAAAGGCAAAAGGGGTATAACCACCTTTCACCTTTAACCTTTCGCCAATCGCCAATCTTAAGCTTCAGCTTGCTCGATAGCCAGTTTACCACGATAGTAACCGCAGCTCGGGCATACGGTGTGGTAAATGTGCAGTGCACCACAGTTCGGGCATGTAGCCAGTGTCGGTGCTTTCACTACGTCATGGGTACGACGTTTCGCTTGTCTGGTGTGGCTTTGTCTTCTTTTAGGATGTGCCATAATTATTTACAATTTTAAGATTTCAAATTTATAATTTACAAATTATCAATCTCGGGATCCGAATCGTCACAAAGGTGATCATGGAGGAGAAGTTCCATTTGCTTATTGCACTCACCTGCTTGGTGACAGTGAACGATCGGAATATTGATACTTACTATTTCATATGCTAACCACGATAAATCGATTTCATCATTTAGCGAAGCGTCACCATTTAGCGAAGCGTCACCATTATCGAATTCATCATTAGCATCTATTTCAAGGGGCATCGGGTCGAGGCACCTATCACACACGACAAAGACAGTTCCTCGAACCGCTATATTGAGCTGATAGTCCTCCTCCCGGAGATTAAGCGTTGCTTTGCCTTCCACTTGTCCGCCTAAGATTTCCGTTTTCTCCAAGCTCTTGAAGAACGCGTCATCCAGCGTAATATCAAACTCATGACGGCCTACAGGCAGGCGTTTTAAGTCAATGATATAGTGGTCTTTTTCGCTCATTACGCAAAATCGGCTGCAAAGGTACTGCTTTTTTTTGAATTGTGCAAATATTTTTTCAAAAAAATATCAACAAGACTCAAATTGGCGTAAGAACCGAACATCATTCTCGGAGAAGAGACGTAAATCTTTGACGCGATATTTGAGGTTCGTGATACGCTCAACACCCATACCGAACGCATATCCGCTGTACTCCTTGCTGTCGATGCCGCAAGCCTCTAATACGTTCGGATCCACCATACCGCAGCCGAGGATCTCGACCCAACCGGTACCCTTGCAGAACGAACAACCCGTACCGCCGCAGATGTTACAGCTGATATCCATCTCGGCGCTCGGCTCCGTGAAGGGGAAATAACTCGGGCGCAGTCGGATCTTCGTCTCCGGACCGAACATCTCCTTCGAGAAATAGAGCAGCGCTTCGCGCAGATCGGCGAACGATACATTCTTGTCGATATACAAACCTTCTACCTGGTGGAAGAAACAGTGCGCACGCGCCGAGATAGCTTCGTTGCGATAGACGCGGCCCGGGCAGAGCACACGGATCGGCGGCTTCTGGCTGGTCATCACGCGGGTCTGTACGGACGAGGTATGCGAGCGCAGCAGCACGTCCGTCGGCTTCTGTACACCGATTTCTTTCTCGATGAAGAAGGTATCCTGCATGTCGCGGGCCGGGTGCTCCGGGGCGAAGTTCAGCATACCATACACGTGCTTATCGTCCTCTACTTCCGGTCCTTGCGCAATGGTAAAACCGATGCGGGAGAAGATGTCCTCTATCTCTTCGCGCACAAGTGACAGCGGGTGACGCGTGCCGAGTGCGATAGGATCCGGCGTGCGGGTGAGGTCGAGTTTGTCCGCCTCCGCCGCTTTCTCTTCGAACTGCTCGCGGAGCTCGTTGATACGCGCTTCGGTGGTCTGGCGCAACTGGTTGAGCAACTGGCCCAACTCACGCTTCTGATCGTTCGGCACATTACGGAACTCATTGAACAGCGCCGTGATCTCGCCTTTCTTACTGAGGTACTTGATACGCAGCGCCTCCAACTCCTCGGCGTTATTCGCCTTCAACTCATTCACCTGCGCAAGCAAGGATTGTATATTTTCTTTCAAAGCCATAATACGACATTTTAAAAAACGCCGCAAAGTTACGACTTTTTTCTGACATATGCAAAAAAAAGTGTAACTTTTCTTTACCAACGTCCTCCGGCGCCACCGCCGGAGGTGGAACCGCCGCCCCATGAACCGCCACCGCCGGAGCTGCCTCCACCGAAGCTGCCGCCGCCAGAAGAGGAAGAAGAGGACGACGATGAATGTTCTAATTTCGGGATGACCTCGCGGCGCGTGAAGACATGTCCGCAGTGCTTGCAGCGATAGGTTATTTCTTTCTCTCCGCTATGCGAATAGGTGGCTTTGGTGATGGTCTTGTATTGGATAGCGCGGGCTTTGCGCTTGCCGCATTTCGGGCATTTCTTAACCGCCGCGAACCAGCAGGCGATGATGATCAGCACTACGCCGAGTCCCATGATCCAAAGAACGATAATCTCGCCTGTACTCCACTCTATTTCCTCGTTTTCCCAGGCATACTGCCCGCGGTTGGTGAACGACCGGACGGCGAGCAGTTCTTCGGGCGCTTCGCCGTCGGTACATATCTCATAGATAGCGAGTGCTCCGAGGCACAGCCCTTCGTCATAGTCTCCGGCGCGGAAGGCAGGGATCATCTCATCCTGTATGATGCGCGAGCAGACGGCATCCGTGAGGACACCTTCTATACCCGTACCCGTCATGATACGCACGTCATGGCTGTCGAGCACGAAGAGGATGAGCACGCCGGTGTTCTGTCCCTCGCGTCCTATTCCCCATCGTTGGAAAAGCTCGTAGGAGAAGTCAAAGGCATCGGAGGTCTCTTCGATAGCGGAGAGGGCGACGATAGCCATCTCGACGTGGGTCTTCTCATCAAGCATCGCCGCACAGCTGTTGAGCCATTGGACGGTGGAGTCCGCGAGAAGCGAATCGGGGTCAGCGACATAGTACTCCTGTCCCTGCTTCTTCGGGCTCGGCACCTCAGACGGCGTATAGACCGCCGCAGCGAGGGGAGTCAAGAGTAGAGATATGAAAGCTAAGAGACAGCGTTTTTTAAATGATACCATGCTCGATTGCAAAACGGACCATCTCCACGGAGGAGTTCAGACCGAGTTTATTGAATATATTGGTCTTGTGGCTGTTGACCGCGCGGAGGGATATATGAAATTTCTC
>CADCCH010000038.1 GCA_902799875.1 uncultured Bacteroidales bacterium
ACGGCGAAAAGTTTTGAAGATCATGTCTTTGCCGTAGGGGCTTTTTGATTTTAATTTTCCGGACATACTTGCGATGCCGGGCATAAGATCTACTTTCATAAGGATTATAAATTTTTTAAAGGGTTTACCAATCGCGGACCCATTCGAGTCCGAAGCGGTTCATCGTGTCACGGTAGCAGAGTTTGTAGGCTCCGTTGTACTTGACTTGGACGATGTCGCCGCCTTCGTCGCCGCGAAGGAAGGTTGGTTGCGGTTCGGGGAAGTCCACTACAAAGAAGTAGGGATTTGAGTTGTCTCCATGGTGTCCGGGTGCGCCCTCTTGCGCGGCCTCCACCATCGCCTTTTGTGCGACCTCGGAACGTTGCTCGAAGGCAATTTTTGTAGCGCCTTTCCGGTTGTGATATTCCGTAGGCATAGTCATAGAGAAATATTCCCAAAATTTTTCAAATAAATCAGTCTGCATGTCTGCTTGCTTTTTATTATTTATATTATTATATAGGGGGGTATGGGGGGAGCGGACTGAATCCGCATTTTCGCGGACTGATTCCGCATTTTCGCGGACTGATTCCGCACTACTACTGCGGACTGAATCCGCACTACGCCATAAACCATCGGTACAAAGAATAAGGTTCTTTTCCATAAGCGTATTCAATATATTTCTAACGCTCTTTTCGTTTAATCCGAGTAGTTCGGCAAGGTGTCGCTTTGAACCATCGTAGCCCCCTTTAGCCCCATGAGTTAAGCCGTGAATATAAGCAAAGATGCGACATTCTGCGAGAGTTAATTGCAGGTCGTTCCACATCCATTCATATTCTTTCACGTAGAGAGTCATATCCTATTTCTTTTCGGGAAATGGAATTTTCCTATAGTGCTGCTCAAGATAATAGTCCTTACGGGCAATCTCAAAAACATAACCATTTAACTCAAAACCGGTGCATAAGCAGCCTCTGCACTTTAGAGTTAGTGTTATGCGCAACAACTCATCTCGATTTTCTTCTATTAGCATATCTCGTCCTTTCTTTTAGCCGAAATTACCATACTTACGAGAGTTTACGGACACGTTCGTAGGACCAGATGGTGTCGATACGCATGGAGCGCCAGGCTTTGCGGTCGATGTCGTAAAAGGCGACTATGGTGCGATCGTAAGCCTCTTGTTGTTCGGGGGACGATACCTTCGTTGAGGGCTTTACGTAAATCGGGGATATTCATAAATTTGTAGATGTTTTAAAGTTCGGGAAAGTCATCGACGATGCCGGGTCGGACGATGGTGAATTGAGGACCGACGAGAAGGCGCATAAGATCCTCGCGAGTGAGTTTCTCGTACTCCCACGGCGTATGGGTTTCTTTGAAGACCGCCATACGTTCGTAGTACCCGAGTAGCGCACCGGAGAAGAGCTCCGGACGAATACCTTTGTTGCGCAGCTTACGCATAAAACCGCCGTCACGAAAGTTGATAGCAACCGGTACGGCACGGAGATTATGGATGTCATTGTTTAGTGGGTTTCCGTCGATATGGTCGATGGTGTAGCCTTCGGGGATCTCGCCTTTGAAGGTAAGGTACTTAAGACGGGCGAGGTATAAATCGCCGAATCCTCGCGGAAGTTTTAGATACCGTGTGGTGTTCTTTTTGAACTTTTCTTTCGGCCTTAACAATAGCATCACTTTTTGTCCGTACTGATTGAGCACGTCGTTGGTGACGGGATGCAGCCAGAGGGTGTAACCGTTGGTGTAGTCCGGATTTGCTTGTTTGTAGTCGCGGGATAGGAACCAGATGCGGCTGAGAGGTTCGCGTTTGGGGGTGGATCGATTAATAGACCCTTTTTTGTGACCCACTTCTGTGGGTAATTTTGTTATTGCCATATTACACCGGATCTCGGAGGGATGTTATCTCCGAAAAGCGATGCAAAATTACAGGAAATTAAATTGGGAAGCGTAACAAAATGTTACAAAGCGACTTCATCCTTCATTTTTGTCGCTCGCCATATAGTTTGGCGATTTTCTCCAAGCCTTTCAGCCGCTGCTTTGTAGTGGTCTTTTAGCTTTAACCGAGTCGCGGTATCATCCATATCGATACGCACTAATTGGTTAAAATCCGACATGTAGAAATAGAACTGACGAAAAGACTCTTCGTCATGTACATACTTGTTCTTAATGCTTAGAAAAGCATCGAACATTTCAGCCGTTACAACGTGATTCATTGCGCAATTTATTTGCGCGTCAATGGCTTTCGGGCTATAAAGAGAGGCGGCAATCCGTCCACTCCTCAGGCCCTAGGAAAGCCTATAACATAGACAGATGCCGCCCCGCAAAGGTACAACTTTTATTTGATATATGCAAGTTTTTTTAATTAAATTGTAGAAAAATTGAAGAAAAATGGCATACACTATTGTGTCTGTCAATTTTTTTTTTTTTTTTTTACGCCGATTTATGTGCGCGAGTACGCAAACGCGCGTGTACATACATAAAATAGGAATAAAATAACACTAAAAATACAATGGAAGAACAAGAAAAGTATGATGGATCGAGTATTCAAGTGCTCGAAGGATTAGAGGCGGTGCGAAAGAGACCGGCGATGTATATCGGCGATATATCGCTCAAGGGTCTGCACCACCTGGTTTATGAAGTGGTGGATAACTCCATCGATGAGGCACTCGCCGGTTTCTGCGACGAGATCGCCGTTCATATCAACGAGGATAACTCCATCACCGTTCAGGATAACGGTCGTGGTATTCCGGTGGATATGCATCCGAAGGAGCATAAATCCGCGCTGGAGGTCGTAATGACCGTGCTCCACGCCGGTGGTAAGTTTAACAAGGACAGTTACAAGGTGTCCGGTGGTCTTCACGGTGTGGGTGTAAGTTGTGTGAACGCGTTGAGTACGAAGATGCACGTGGAGGTGTATCGTAACGGTGCGATCCACTCGCAGGATTATGCGAAAGGCAAGCCGCTGGCTCCGGTGCACACGATCACCGAAGAGGAAGCAACGGGTAACTGGGAGCAGCGTAAGACCGGTACGTTCGTGCAGTTCTGGCCGGACGATACAATCTTCACGGAGACCGTTTATCACTGGGACATCCTCGCCAACCGAATGCGTGAGCTCGCTTTCTTGAACGCCGGTATCAAGATCGTGCTGAAGGACAAGCGAGTGGTCGATGCAGAGGGTAACTGCAAGAAAGAGGAGTTCTACTCGGAGAAGGGTCTGAGTGAGTTCGTTCGTTACATCGACGGAACCCGTACGCCGCTGATCTCCGAGGTGATCCACCTCAATACCGACAAGTACGGTACGCCGGTAGAGGTAGCGATGATCTACAACACCGATTTTAACGAGAACGTACACTCGTACGTCAATAATATCAATACCATCGAAGGTGGTACCCACGTAGCCGGTTTCCGTGCTGCCCTCACCCGCGTCATGAAGAAATACGCCGAGGAGAGCAAGATGCTGGAGAAGGCCAAACTGAAAGACAAAGACGGTAACTCAACCATCGATCCGAACGATTTCCGTGAAGGTCTGACGGCTGTTATCTCTGTCAAGGTAGCAGAACCGCAGTTCGAGGGTCAGACCAAGACCAAGCTCGGTAACTCCGAAGTAGCCGGTATGGTTAGCGCGGCTGTTGCTGAGGCTTTGCAGAACTACCTGGAGGAGCACCCGGACGATGCGAAGAAGATCGTGGAGAAGGTCATCCTTGCGGCACAGGCACGTATCGCTGCCCGTAATGCACGTCAAAGCGTACTCCGTAAATCGCCGTTAAGCGGTGGTGGTCTGCCCGGTAAGTTGGCGGACTGCGTATCGAAAGATGCAGCGGAGTGCGAACTCTTCCTCGTTGAGGGAGACTCTGCAGGCGGTACGGCTAAGACCGGACGTGACCGTGTTCACCAGGCTATCCTGCCACTCCGCGGTAAAATCCTGAACGTGGAGAAAGCGATGGAACACAAAGTGTTCGAGTCCGAAGAGGTACGTAACATCTTCACGGCTCTCGGTATCACGTTCGGTACCGAAGAGGACCCGAAGGCGCTCAACCTCAGCAAGATCCGTTATCACAAAGTAATTATCATGGCCGATGCCGATGTGGACGGTGCTCATATCGCGACCCTTATTATGACTTTGTTCTTCCGTCATATGAAAGAGGTCATCGAGCAGGGACACCTCTATATCGCTTGTGCGCCGCTCTATAAATGCTCCAAGGGTAACTACAGCGAGTACTGCTGGAACGACCAGCAACGTCAGGCGTTTATTCAGAACTACGGCGGTGGTGACGAGAAAGCGATCAAGACGCAGCGTTACAAAGGTCTCGGTGAGATGTCGGATGAGCAACTCTGGGAAACGACGATGGATCCTGCACGTCGTGTGCTCAAGCAAGTGACGATCGAGAACGCTGCAGAGGCCGATCGTATCATCGCGATGCTGATGGGTGACGATGTAGCGCCGCGCCGTGAGTTTATCGAAGAAAACGCCACGTACGCAAACATCGATGCATAAGATATGAGAATAGCAGTTTATTGTTCGGCGAAAGATGCGATACCGGAGGAGTATTTGCAACTCGGTGACGCATTGGGCAGGTGGCTCGGCGAAAACGGTCACACGCTGATCTACGGCGGTGCTACGGGTGGTCTGATGAGCCGCACGAGTGACGCGGCGAAGCAAGCCGGAGCCCATGTGATCGGTGTCATCCCTCCGCGGATCAAGGCGGCAGGACGGTTAGCCACCAACTGCGATTACCTCATCGAGGTGAACAATATGTCCGAACGCAAACAGCGGATGCGTGACGAAGCGGATAGCATCGTTTGTCTGCCGGGAAGTTACGGCACGCTGGATGAGATGATGGACGCCACAAGTTCGGCCATCGTAGGGGAACATAAAAAGCCGGTGTTCGTGCTGAACTACAAAGGCTTCTATGAACCCCTCAAACAGCAGATCGAACTCATGAAGAGCCTGCAATTCATCCCGCAAGACGAACATTACAGACCGATATTTGTTGATACATTAGAAGAATTATATACTTTAATAAATAGTCAATTATGAATTTATTCACAGCCAGATTAACCGGTAAGATGCTCTCGACAGAGGCATTCGAGAAAGCCATTCATGACATGCAAGAGCGTGTTAAACGCTGGCGCGCCATTGAGAAATCGCCTGAACTGGCAGAGTATAAAGAGCTTAAGAAGATCGTAGAAAGCAGCGACTTCCAGGAAGCGAAGAACGAACTTATCAACCGTAAGTACAAAGATACGCAGGAAGGACGTAAGATGATGGAATACGAGGCATTGAGCAACTCGTCCAGCATTCGTCGTTACCGTCGCGCCCTCAAGGATGAGGAGTTCCAGGCCTTCCTGGCTTTCCGTGAGACGGAGGATTTTGCGAAGATCAAGAGCGTCAAGCAAGTGCTGACAGACCCGATGATCCGCAAGTACAACCTGCTCTATTACTCTTCGTATTACAAGAACTATCTCAAGGTGCTTAACTCACCGGACCTCAAACGTCTGGCGGAGTTGGAGGAAGAGGTACACAAGGAGGATTTCCAGAAGCGTCATGCCCTTTGGGCAGACACCAAACGCTGGCAGCACTCCGACCAGTACAAGACTTTCGCACGCTATCAGGAACTGGCGAACAGCGACGATATCAAGTTCTTCTTTGAGTCCCGCGAAGAGAAGATCGATTGGGCTGAGCTCTTCCGTCCGACCTTCGACGACGATATGACTTCGTCCAAGAACTGGAAAGCCGGTTTCGGTTATGCTAACCCGGCGATGAAAGACGGCCACTCCCGTACCTCCGAGCGTCAGGCTTATAACGGCGGTAAGAACACTTTCTTTGTCGAAGGTCGTATGGACCTCGAGACCCGCGAAGAGAGCAAGAAAGCCATCGCGTGGGACGAGAAGAAAGGTTTCACCGAGCATGTGTTCGAGTATACCTCCGATGTGATGAACACGAAGGATATCTTCATGCAGGAGTCCGGTATGTTCATGGCGAAAGTGCGTTCGCAGGGCGCTGGACACCATTTCTTCGGTCTGGGTACCGGTAAACTGAACAACCCGATGATTGCCCTCTACCACTATAACGGTAAGAACCATCAGATGGGTCTGGTCAACGGCTCGAAGACCGAGATGGCGGACCTGACCGGTATGCTCCGTTCGATGTACTACGTCTATACCTTCCGTTGGACGAAGAACGAGCTGATCTGGTATGTGAACAACATGGAGATCCTTCGTTTGCCGAATCGTCTTCCCAAAGAGGCGATGTTCTTCTATGCCCAGAGCTGGCTGCCGAAGGCAGAGAAGGGTGGAGAAGGTAAACTGAAGATCCAATGGGCACGTGCATACAAAGCTGTTGACTAAAAACTGAACACTATGTTCCTTATTGCCGGGCCGTGTGCTATCGAAAACAGAGACATCGTCATGACGACGGCGGAGACGCTCAGACGTCTCTGTTATGACTTGGGTATCACCCTCTATTTCAAGTCCTCGTTCGACAAAGCTAACCGTACCTCCGCTTCGGCGCGCGGTATCGGTATCGATGAAGGACTGCGTATCCTCGAGGAAGTGAAACGGGATTTCAGCCTGCCTATCGTGACCGATGTGCATGAGAGTTGGCAGTGCGACCCTGTGTCGGCAGTAGCCGATGTGATCCAGATACCCGCTTTCCTCTCGCGTCAGACCGATCTGCTGCAGGCTGCGGCAGCTACCGGACGTATCGTGAACGTCAAGAAAGGACAGTTCATGGCTCCTTGGGACATGAAAGGGGCGATAGAGAAGATCGAACAGGTACAAGCCAATGCCGCACGGGACGGTAAGATCTGGTTGACCGAACGCGGTTCATCTTTCGGCTACGGACGTCTCGTGGTGGACATGACTTCGCTCGTGGAGATGCGTCGTTTCGGTTGTCCGGTCGTCTTCGATGCTACGCACTCCGTGCAACAACCTTCATCGCAAGCAGGTATAACCGGAGGTAACCGGGCAATGGTTCCGTATCTCATGCGCGCCGCACTGGCTGTCGGCGTGGACGGACTCTTCATCGAGACCCATCCCGATCCGGACCAAGCTATCTCGGATGCCGCTAACCAAGTGCGACTATCCGATATGAAGAATCTACTCACGCAGGCATTGGAAATAAACCAACTCGTAAAACAATAAGTTATGGAAAAGACCATTACCATCTATTGTAAGAACACACACACCTATCATGAGGTGCCGCGTGGTATTTCGTTGATTCAACTCAAAGACCTCATCGGTTTTCAGATGAAGTACCCGATCATTGCGGCGCACGTGAACTACAAAGTGGAGAACCTGGACTTCTTGCTCTACAAGCCCAAAGATGTGGAGTTCCTGGACGCCAGCACTCCTTCCGGAATGCGTGTGTACGTTCGTACCCTCAGTATGGTCTTGTGTGCCGCTGTGAACGAGTTGTACCCCGAGATGGACTTGCGTGTGGAGCACCCGATCAGTAAAGGTTATTACTGCACCCTTCAATGGCACGAAGATAAGACGACCGAACTGGGCGAAGAGAAAGAACCGCCGGTACTGACGTACGAAATGGTCAAAGCCATAAAGGAACGAATGCTGCAGATCATCGCCGAAAACAGACCGATCATCGAAGAGGAGAAACAGACCAAAGAGGTGATAAAGATGTTTGCCGAGCGATACAACAACGAGTCATCCATCTTCGAGGCGCTCGGTAACCCTTACTGCCGTTACTTCCGCATGGGTGAGTATATCGATTATTATACGAATGTCCTTCTGCCCAGCTCCGGATACATCAATGTTTTTGATATCCAGACTTTCCAGGACGGTCTGCTCGTTCGGATTCCGAACCGAAACAACCCGACCGTACTGGAGGATGTCGTTTCGCAGGATAAGATGTACTCGATCTTCCAGGAATATAACCGTTGGAACAAACTGCTGCATATCCGGAACGTAAGTGATTTCAACGTAGCCTGCAAGCAGAACAAGTCCTTTGGACTTATCAAGTTAGCGGAGGCACTGCACGAGAAGAAAATCGCCCAGATAGCCGATGCCATCGCCGAGAAACGACCTAAGATCGTCTTCATCTCCGGTGCTTCGTCTTCCGGTAAGACCACTTTCTCCAAACGTTTGCAGATTCAACTTTTGGTAGACGGTATCCGTCCTGAAGTGCTCTCTATGGATGATTACTTTGTCAACCGTGTGGATACACCTAAGGATGCGAACGGGGAGTACGATTTTGAGCATGTCAATGCCGTCGATCTGCCTTTCTTCCGCGAGCAGATACATGATCTGCTGGACGGCAAAGAGGTGAACCTGCCGACCTATGACTTTACCAAAGGTGAACGTGTCTTCCGTGGTAACAAGCTCAAACTGCAGAAAGACTCCGTGCTGGTCATCGAAGGTCTGCATGCCCTCAACCCGATCATCTTACCCGATGTGGATAAGAACCTGACCTATAAGATTTACGTCTCTGCCCTTACGACCATCAATATCGATAACCACAACTGGATCCCGACGACCGATATCCGTCTGCTCCGCCGCGTGGTACGCGACTATAAGTACCGCGGTTTCTCGGCTCGTGAGACGATTGCTCGCTGTCCGTCTGTGGTACGTGGTGAGACCAAATGGGTCTATCCCTTCCAGGAAGAAGCCGATGTGATGTTTAACTCCGCTCTTATCTTTGAGTTCGCGGTACTCAAACGTCACGCCGAGCCTATTTTGTCCGAAGTACCTAAGTTCTGCGAGGAATATACGGAAGCACATAGATTGCTGAAGTTCCTGCAGTACTTCATTCCGATTCCCGAGAAAGAAATTCCGCCTACGTCGTTCTTGCGTGAGTTCGTCGGTGGTTCGTCCTTTAGATATTAAACGCCATGCATGTACTGTTAGTCATATTATTATCGATCTTCGACTCCCTTCCGGGCGTGCAGATCATCCAGGACTCCACTGTCGCCGTGCTGTTGGACGAGGCTGTCACCGGTAAGCATGAGCTGGTGGAAATGGATGGATACCGCGTGCAGATATACTCGTCTAATCAGCAGCAGATGGCCAAAACCGAGGCGCTGGATCTGGAGCAAAAACTGCGCGATGCTGTGAACCAGACCATCTACGTCCAGTACCTGCCGCCGTTCTGGAAAGTGCGTATCGGTGACTTCCGAACCTACGAAGAGGCGAAAGAATATAAAAAAGAGTTCGTTACACAATTCCCTGCTTTGATGGGAGATACGTATATTGTGCGCGATAAAATACAAGTAATGCAATAATGGATTTGCAAGAGTTTCATAGTAATCCCGAGGTAACGGCCGCGATAGAGAAAGCAGTCGAAGCCACGCTCATACAGATCGGTGAAGACCCGCAACGCGAAGGTCTCAAGAAGACCCCGCACCGCGTAGGCAATGCCATCCAGTTCCTCACCAAAGGCTATAAAGAGGATCCTGAAGCCATTCTTCGTTCCGCCCTCTTTGAGGAAGACTATCGTCAGATGGTAGTGGTCAAAGATATCGATTTCTACTCCCTCTGCGAACACCACATGCTGCCTTTCTTCGGTAAGGTGCATGTCGCGTATATCCCCAACGGACGGATCACCGGACTCAGTAAGATTGCCCGTGTGGTGGATGTCTTTGCCCGTCGTTTGCAAGTTCAGGAACGTCTCACGACCCAGATCAAGGATTGTATCCAAAACACCCTCGATCCGCTCGGTGTCATGGTGGTTATAGAAGCGGAACACCTCTGCATGCAGATGCGAGGTGTTCAGAAACAGCACGCCATGACCGTCACGTCCGATTTTACCGGCGTCTTCAATCAAGCCAAGACCCGCGAAGAGTTCATGAAACTCATTAAGGGTTAACGGAAAATATTCATCTCTTCTGTCTCTCCCTCGGCTTCTATACCTGCTGCAGAAAGCAACGAGTAGAACAGGTAATCCGTGCGGTATCGTTTGTCTTTATTGGCATGCAATGCCGCTATTTTCTCCGGATAGCGTGCGGCATAGCGCTCGGAGTACCAAACCACGCACGCCGGATTTTGTACGCACGGTATCTCATGCCCATGTAGGTAGTACCCCTCTTCCCCTAAGGCCTCTCCGTGATCCGATTGAAAGACCACTAAGGCACACTCATCCTCTACGCTGCGAATAACCGCGTCTAAAAAATAATCGATATACAACACCGTGTTGTCATAGGAGTTAATGAGTCGCTCTATACTGTTGTTGGTAACCACTCGGTTTGTGGTCGTGGGTTGAAAGCGTTGTAGCCTTTCCGGACAATGTGCGTTGTAGTACCAGTGACTGCCTATGGTATGTAGTACATAGAAAGTTCGCGCCGGACGAGGCATATATACGCTATCCAAAGCACCTAATAAGGCTTCATCCAACCACTCGGAATATACATAGACGGACTTACCTACATTCACAAATTGCATTGTGTCGGATTCCGAAATAAAAGAAGCATATACTTCGCACTTGTCCTGACTGGATAACCAGGCAGTAGCGAAACCTGTCTCACCCAAGATACGAATGAACGAACATTCGTTATATTGGTATTCCCTATGTGCGCTATCTGCCCGTGACAGCATATACGGTAGGCAAATGTCCGTGTAGGTCTGTTCGCTGAAGATATGCGGGAAAGAGACCACATTCGCACGCGCTGCCAAAAGTGGTGTCGTAGCACGCTCGTAGCCGTTGAGCTGTAGGTGATCGGCACGAGTAGATTCGCCTAAAACAAACACCACCGTGAGCGAATCGGCCTTGTCCTTAACCTCGTAATTAGGTACAATACGTATCTCGCTCTCGCATTGAAAACTGAGCAAATAGCTATAGGTGTGATAGCCGATGTTACATGGGAAACGCTGGTTGAGAACGATACTAGTCAAGGAGTGCTTTGCGTTCACATAACCGGTGAAGAGGAGAAGACCAATAAGTATATGGGCCCAAGAGCGGTGTACGTCAATTTTCGTCCAGCGCCACCAAATCAGCACGCCGCAAATCAACAGATGCAGTACCACCCAAGCGATTAACTGCCATGAGATAACGCCCATGGCTTCCTCCGGGTTCGTGTGCAAAGTGACGTCGATAATCATCGGCGTGAAGGCGATATGGTATCCTACACGGTAGAAAGCAAGGGCCGAACCTAATAGAGCCCATACCGGCAACAGAACAACTGTCACGTAACGGTTGGCTCCGATGACATAAAGCAGTAATAAGGCCGCTATACTGCAGGCCCCGATAAAACCGAGCACCGTACAGAGAGAACGCAGACTCTCTATAGGGTTGTCAATAAAATCCGGCGCAATAAAACAAACGGCCGTCCATATAGTCGCAACGACTACCCAGAGTGCATATTTCCACCAATTCTTTTTTTGCATATGCGTCTATCGTATCACTAGTATCTTCACTGCTACGTGCCCTCCAATGGCGTTGCAGAGTGCTGTATAAACACCTGCTGTAGCTCGACGGCCATCCGGTAGCTTACCGTCCCATACGGCAGTACCTCCTTGACTCCGGGTCTTGCATACCAGGTTTCCTCCCGAGTCGATAATATTCACTTCCGTGTTATCCATCAGTCCGACTATGCTGATATAGCCGTCGTAGTCAGGTCGTACCGGATTGGGGAAGGCGTAGTTACCGTCCATATCCTCGTGCGGTTCACTCGCATCGCTCATATACGAAGCAATACCTTTATCCGTCCCGACAAACACTTCTCCCGTCTTCGGCAGAATAGCCACTGATTGAATACTATTCGACGGTAACAGGCTGTTCGTTTCTGTAAAATGAGCTACTGTAATGGTGTCGTCTTGAATGAGATATAAACCGGAGTTGGCGGTGCCTATCCACATTCGGTTTCCTCCGTCTACCGCCAAACAGTTAATCTTCTCATCTCCTAACAGATAGTCGCCCAGACCCGTGCCGTCATTGCGTGGAATGATAATTCGCTGGCAGGCATTGGAGGTAAAGAAATCAACCTCTGCCGGGATAACCAAAAGTCCCTGATCCGTACCTATCCAGATACGGTTCTTGCGGTCTTGGGCAAAGCATAGGAAATTAGTAGGAGTAAGAATGTTTCCGTTTTGGTCCACAAAAGTGCTTCGCGCGATACAGCGGTCGTCACCGCTTATAGTCGGTGTACCACCGTCGTTCAACAATATAAGACAAGTCTCACCTCGTTGATCCATCATCCATTTCCATTGACTATTGCGTCGATCCGTCCATATACCCGTAGGTGTGGTGAAATTGATACTCTTACCTCCGTTTCGCAACGGTAATCCTTTCCACTGGCCATAAGGTGTCCGGATATGTAACGGATAACCTATGGACGTGCAGTTCAGTACGTATAGGTTTCCTTCCTTATCCAACATCGCTCCTTCGGTACGCGTGTAACCATCCCTCCGGGCTCCTGGACTAGTAGTGCGTAGGGTGCTGTTCACACTGTCGTAATGCTGAACCGCTTTGTAGTCGTCGAACTCAAACACACCGGTGCCGTAGGTGGCTACGAAGAAATGACCGGCCTTCGTCGAGTCAACGGCATAACTGACAGCATCTAGCATATAGTGTCCCGTAAGACTGTTGGTATGCCATGCCGGAATATGTATCCAGTGAAAACCTACGTAAACACTCAAATTGCCGGCACGATTGAACTGAGTTGCCCAACGTCCTCCCGGAGCCACATAGATCTGATTATGTGCGGCAAATAAACGGTAGCTGTCGTTGCTTCTCGGACCTTCTGGCATGAATGAACTGAAGGCCCCGTCTGCCAACCGTACCAAACCGCTACCCTTACCTCCGAACCAATATTGGTTGTTGCAATAAATGGCATCCTGAACGGTATGGAGCGTGTCGATGATTTGCAATTTGTTGGCGTCCGTTAAAAGAGATAACTGATTCCCTTTCTCCCTGTAGGTCAAGAAACGTCCCTCACTCACATGGATCCAATTGAGCGAGTCCGGTAAGACTTGCGTCCACTGAACACCGTCACGACGGTAGAGTAGTGAATCTGCAAAAAGCGCATAGATATGTCCCTGATAGACAGCGGCGTGTCGTACCTCCTCGGTGGGAATAGTATCGTATTTCCAGTACGTATAATCTACCAGGTTATCTTTTAGAGCCGCTTTGTATAAGCGGTCGAATGAGAAGGCATACAGCGAGTCTCCTTGTTCTATAATATGCTGAATGGCGATAGAGGCAGCGTCGTTGCCTATGTAATAGGTGTCACTTACTTCTGCTTTCTTGGTGTTGATGGCCAATATGCCAAATTCCATTGCCAGATACGAGTAGCGACTACCCACGCATATTGCATTGATATCAACAGGCATAGAGCCGGCCTTCATGGATATATCGGGCATAGGCGTTACTTTGCCGTTGTCACTCAATAAATCAATCTGACCGTTTTCGTACGCAATAATCAATTGACCCGAATGCGGGTCATACGCAATATGCGCTACCGAGGAACCGCTTAAACCCGTGGATTTATTCCAATATTCAATATGTTCGTCTTCTCGGTCCACGCAGAATAAGCTACCGTCTGCTTTCGCATAAACAGCGTGCTTGGTGGCGGCTACTTCTTGCAGGTCATAATAGGAGGGATGCAGCGTCCATTGCATAACATGACCTTTGTCCAAATCCTCCTCGTCATCCCTATAGGAGTCATCGGAGATACCTCCCTCCGTTCCGTTGGGATCGTACTCTACCAATCCATCTGCGGTACCTATGAAGGTTCGGTCTGTCAATACGTCGTGGGCCAAAGACAATATACCATTGGACGGCATGGCTGTGTTTTCGGTGGTGTAATGCATTACAATCTCATCCGCTGCTTCGTTGAGAATATATACACCAATACTCTGCGAGCCTATCCAAATCTGACCATCTTGATCTTGACAAATAGCATTGATCTGTTGCCCACTCAAAACAGACTCTCCATTCTCTTGGATATCCGGTTGGACAATAGCATCGGAGAGGAAGAAATCGGTTTTGGCGTCGATATAAGCCACACCTTGCTCTGTTCCTACCCAGATACGTCCCAAGCGGTCCTGAACCATCGTATAGATAAACTCCGGTCGGAAAGACTGACCGTATTGATTCGTCCACTCCTGGCGCACAATCACCCGGTCGTCGGCTGCATCGTAAGTGCCTTTGTCATCCACCAGACATACGCAGGCGCTGGCGCGTGCACAAGCAATCCATTTATGATGGCTCTCTCGCCAATCGATCAGAAACGCACCGGGGGTCGTTATCTCGAAAGCTTCATTCCCTACCGTGATTGGAATAGCGTGCCATTCACCCCGTTGGTCGATACAGTGTAAACGGCCGATATCTCCCGATTGTACTAACCATACGCGACCGTCTTGGTCGTACACACTGCAATCAACACGTGTGTAACTGGCAGGATTAGTCGAGGTCGGGAAGAGACTGTTGTTCTCTCCTCCGGCAATGAAATAATTGAGTTGCGTGTTGTTGCGGAACTCATATAAACCGGTACCGTAGGCCGTTACATAACAATGGTAGCGGTCATCCGGATCAACTGCGACGTTCATGAAATCGGTAGCCGCCTTACCTGTAGTCGTGTGGATGTTGCTTTGAGGAATGTTCATCCAGGCATGGCCGTCATAACGCATTAGACAGCCCGGACGATAATACTGCACAGCCCAACGCCCACCCGGAACAACATATAAGATACCGTTAGAGGCGGTCATCCGATACGGTGTATTCACCAGCGGACCTTGCGGTTTATAGGTCAAACGACCTGCAGGCGTTACACGAATAATACCCTCCGACTTACCGGCATACCATTCATCGCTCCCGTCTTTGTAATGCACCCCTTTGTCGATATCCCGCGTTATGCGACCCAAGGGTTCGGAACGCCAGTAATGATAGTCCGACAACGGATCACGTAATGACGCACAGTACACCAGATCGTCTGTAAACGCGTATATGCTGTCGTTCGTCAGTTTTACATCTTTCACCGGTGTCTCCAATCCGCCCGGTTGTAACCAGTAACTGTCCACCAGTTTGTTCTCCCGCAAGTCCAAGGTCTGAACCCCGTAATGCGTAGATAAGTAGGCCGTCCGACCATTCAACGTCACGTTGTAGATCGTCTTGCGTTGCGTCATATCCTTGTTGTACAACTCACTGAGGTACGTCACTCCATTCGACTTTAAGATATCTATCTTACCGTTTCCGTACGCAATAAGCAACTGCTTTCCGGTCTTGTCGTAATAGATACACGTGATTCCGGTCTCGTGCAGCCCCGACAGACGGTTATACACCTCTATCCTCTCGCTCTGTTTCTCGACACTGTACAAACTGCCGTCCGAAACAGCAAACACTTTGTCTGAACCTAACGCAATCTGCGTCACGTTGTTGTACGCAAAATGTGTCCGCCATGCCTCTGCCTTGCCCGATATGTGGAATAACGAACAAAGAACCAAGACTACTATAATCCGTAACCTATAACCCATAACCCATAACCTTTAACCTATCACCTTTACCAGCGCTTGCAAAGCGCGTGCTCTGTGACTAATGCTGTTTTTTATCTCTGCCGGCAACTCCCCAAAGGTCTTGTCGTACCCTTCCGGAATAAACACCGGATCGTATCCGAATCCGCCTTCCCCGTATTCCTCCGTCGCGATCCGTCCCCGCACAACACCTTCTACTTGCAAGGTATTGTGCCCTTCGGTCGCATTTTTGCGACCGCCGATCAACGTTATAACGGTCCTAAACTGCGCTCCCCGGTCTTCTTGGCCTTCCAGTTCCCGTAATGCTTTAGCTCGGTTTGCTGCGAAGATCTCCCTTTCTCCTTTCATTTTTAATCTTTCATTTTCCAAATACCACCTTGCCGTATATACACCCGGCTTTCCACCCAAAGCGTCTATCTCCAAACCCGTATCATCCGCAAACACTCCATCCACACCATTTAGCGCCGCGTCACCATTCATCAATCTATCATTGATAAAAGCGGCCACGGTGGACGCCTTTATCAAACTGTTCTCCTCCAGTGTCGTACCTGTCTCTTCGATATCCGCTTCGAAACCGATATCGCTCAGGCTCAGCACCTCGATGCCTTCCGGCATGATACGCCTCACTTCCTCTAACTTATGCGCATTATTGCTTGCAAAAACCAATCTCATCGCTCCCAGGTTTGATTACGTCCTAAAAATCCTCGTTTGTCCAGCGAACCGCGTAGCACTAACTTACCGTTCTTGAGGTATATCTTGCCGTAGTAGAACTTACCGCTCTCCGGATCCAGTACCTTTCCACCGACTAACTCACCGTCCTCTGCGTGCATACCGCGGATGATTACCAAACCCACAATCGGCGCGTTATGGTCCTTGTCCTTACATTGGTCGCACTTCATATCCAGGTCCGTGTACATCAGCATCTTGCTGATCTTACCGTAATAGAGCCCGTCCGTACCTTTGTAGATAGTCACAACCGAGCGACGTTCACCGGTTTTGTCATCCACCGTCTTCCAGTCGCCCAAGATGCTGCTGATCTGTGCGTTCACACTCAGCGTCGCCAATAAAAGCACTATGATCCCGATTTTCCGCATGTTTACTCAATTTAGGGTGCAAAGATACGGAATTTTTTCCACATATTCAAGGAAAATGCATTTTTTTTGCATTTTTTTTCAAAAAAATTTGGTCAATTCAAAAAAAAGCAGTACTTTTGCACCCGCTTTCGGTTAAAGAGGGCATTGATCTAACTTTTAGAGTCAAAAAAGATTGCGGAAATAGCTCAGTTGGTAGAGCACGACCTTGCCAAGGTCGGGGTCGCGAGTTCGAGTCTCGTTTTCCGCTCTTTTTTTTTGCCGTTAGGCAAAAGAGCCCAGATGGCGGAATTGGTAGACGCGTGCGTTTCAGGTGCGCATGCCGCGAGGTGTGCAGGTTCGAGTCCTGTTCTGGGCACAAGCACAAAGTGTTGTGCCCCTATTATTAGGGCTCCCGAAAATTTTAATTTTTGGGAAGAGCGGAGCGCCCGAGTACTTCCTTTGGGAACGAGGTTTCCAAACATGTACGAGGGATGCGAACGCGAGCGCAGGTGGTGAAATTGGTATACACGCTACTTTGAGGGGGTAGTGGTCGCAAGATCGTGTGAGTTCGAGTCTCATCCTGCGCACAGCGTAGCACAGAACGTAGGCGTAACCGAGCGATGTAATCGCGAGTCACGCGAAGTTCTAGTGTAAGCGCGCGCGTGCGTATTCCTTATAATATAATATTTCATTAAAATTTTTCGTTTTTTTTCTTGCATATGTCAGAAAAATGTAGTAATTTTGCGTTCAGTTTCATGAAGAAGGCAATTATGAATGATGTAAAGCGCTTAAAATCAGCGAATTACAAACGGGGGGGGGTAAAATGTCTGTTCGCGAGTTTTATTACGAATACCGCTCAGAGCTGATATTCGGCTTTTTGTTAACGACTTTGGTAGTGGCGAGTTATATGCTCTCGCCGTTGATTCCCTTGGAGGTATATCGGAAGATCATATCTCCAACGTTGAATTGTGCCATTTTGTTATGTTGCGCTATGAGCGCGTGGGCTCTTTTCCGTCATCATCAGGGCATACGTGTGCGTAAAATGAGTGCCTATGTGATGACGGCTTGGGTGGTGGTTCTGTCTATCGGCATGTGGATGAAGCTGAGTAGGCATAATTCGCTCACCGCTGCTGATGGTATGCTGAGTATGGACGGTTGGGAGTTTGTGCTGGGCAGCATTCTCGGATGGCTGTTGCTTGTTTATCCGACCGAGCTGCTCCGTCCGGGATGGCTCAATGGCAAACGCGCGATGATCGATCTTATGCCCGTTGCGCTTATCGGAGTCCTTGACGCAGTGCTGGACACGGATATGCGATGGCTCTTGGCTGCTTATCCTTTTGTCTTGTTGGCTTTTATCGTTGTCAACATCCGTGCTTACCGTGCTTATTGCGAGAATAACTATTCTTCCATGGAAGATATTGATGTACAGTGGGTGGTACGGTATATCATAATGCTTGTTATCTTGGGAGCATCCTATTGTTTTCTCTCTTTTGCCCGTTTCCCGACCAGACTTTTTACCCAGCAATGGTTGCTGTTCTTTCTCCTTTTTTATAGTAATGAACAGATCCTTTTCCGTCCAGACCCATGGGGAGGGCGTGTGAGAGAGAGGAAAGAAGATGAACTCGAAGGAGATGATAACGGTTCTTCTTTGACAGGAAACGAAACGCACTATCGTGCGGCGTTAGAGCAATGGATGGTGACGGAGAAACCCTATCTGAACAAAGATTTCCGCCTGACCGATCTCCGGCAAGTATTACCGCTGAACAGGACCTATCTCTCGCAGTTCATCAATACCGAATACGGGTGCTCTTTCTACCAATATGTGACCAACTACCGCATAGACGAGGCAAAGCGTCTGATGAGCGAGAACCCGCAGATGAAAGTTCAGGAAATCTCGGACAGGTGCGGCTTCTCTTCGTCCACAGTCTTCGGACGCGTTTTCGCGCGAGAGACAGGAATGACCCCGAAGGAGTGGATTGCAGAAAACGACAATACGTCAAAATAAAGATACTTTTTGTCGACTTTAAAACAATAAGTGAACAGGGTACTTGTATATGTGCTCTGTTTTTTGTAACTTTGCAGTCATTTTTAACGTTAATTTTGTAATTTTGTTATGAATATAGTCTGTAAAAAAGAATTAAGGGTACGATTTCTGTTGTTGATTTCGGTATTATTTGTCTCAGCCGGGATGTGGGGTGCTGATGATGGTTTCACGCCGACCGATGGTGGTCTGGTGGTGAATCTCAAGCGCGGTCAGCGTATCTTGATCTCCACGATGGTGGACCACGATAATGATCCGGCTACTCCGGATCGTGAGTACTTCGTCGAGAACTATACCCGTTATTCCGGTGATGATTACTTCACGTATGATAACAAGTATAGCGAAGGTCACCACCTAAAGTTGGTCATGCAGGAGGAAGGAGCTACAGAGCCTGCCGGGACCTCTATCTGGACGGTGGACACCGCGTTGAGTCGTATAGACGTGAAAAATGTCGTAAAAGGTGGAGCTAACAAAGATTATGCGTTAGGTGGTATCTCCTATACGATCTGGAATGATAACCGAACATTAAGCACTACTAATACCAATAATAGGTGGCAGTTTTGGGGAGATCTGGTTGAAGGTACGACCAGTGACAAGCTGTGCGATGTGGTTTTTGTAGTGCCGACGGATTATGACCATGTAACCTCTTTCGACCCGAAACGCACGATTACGAATTTGGCGGATGTTAAAATGAGCGATAAGCCGACGCAGGATTCCCAAGGCCGCTTCAACGGCAGAACCGGCATAGGATTTATGGGAATGGCGTATCGTGAGGTGTATTGGCTGGAAATCCCGCTTTTTCACACACCTGTGTCTTATAATAATTCCGCTCTGGTGGTGTTTAATACGACTGCTGCGGTTAAAACGACGTGGGGAGCCGGAAGTATTAAGCCGGGCTGCGCCGGATATGCCTATAACAATAAAACCCACCCCAAGACGCCTCGTACTATCTTCCGTCTGTATATCCTCGACGAGCCGTTCCATAGCTGTCCTGGTACGTATTCTTTTGCGTTCGATGAGCAATATACGACCAAATATCGTCAATCGAATACGATGGATGATAGTACGGGTGTGAAGAACGTCTATACGGTCGATCTCTCAGAGTGCATGACCCGTATTCCTGGAACCGAGTACTACCAGACGGATTTGATGCACGTACCGGAACCGGATGACAGTTATTATTATGTGGGTTGGAACGACGATTACCGAATGGGTCGCGGTGCTTCTCCCTCTGAGCCCTTGGGTTCTTCTACGGCGAAGTCGGAGTTTGCCCCGATGAGCGACTTACCGCTCCAATATATGCCTTCTACCCTCAAAGCGCCAAAAGGAGCTTTGGGACACATGATCGTCGATACGACCTCTGCGGCAGACAACCTCGGCGTGGTCTTCCGTCCTGCGGGCGTGTTCCTCAAAGTGGATGCAGGAGAAGGCAGGTATCGTAACGTGGAGTTGCATCCCGAGGAGGGAGATACCTCGTGGATCTGTAATGAGATGTGGACCATCACCGACGCTTATACTACGCTCACTATCAAAGCTACCTTATATACACAACCGAATTACAGCGATTCCGATCCGGGTCAGGATATAGAGGGATGGAGCGAGTATGTTGTGGGTAACACGATACCTTTGGCCGGTGACCCTGAACATAAGGTTACCGGCGGCATGACCGGTTGGGCGCGTGTCTATGTCAATAAGAGTTCTAAGAACGGCGGTCTGGAGTTCGTACAGGCGGAGCCCTACAAGTATATCCGCTACGATAACAACGGGCATTTCGGCGCCGATATTCCGGCAACACACGCGGTAGCCGGTGAAGATACAGCAGTGATACAGGATCATCTTCTGATTAACGGTTATAATTTCCGCGGATGGTACACCAAGGCGGATACGACCGACGGAGACGGTACGTGGTATCAACCCGGCGTTGTGTTCAGGTTTACCGATTCGGACAGAGATGGCAAGGACTCGCTGATCCTCTATGCGCAAGCCAAATACGAAGGAGGTATCAACGTGGCGATCTCGTTCATGAAGGACGGCGAACGCTATTTCATGACTCATCCGGGTGCACAAGCGCCGCGTTATGCCCGTGCCCGGCATTTTGAGGATTATACCGATACGTACCAAGGAATGGCGAACGCCGATAACATCGATCCGCATTACCTGACTACCTATCTCTTGGTGGGCAAAAACACCATTTGCGCCGAGTGTAACCCCGACGAATATGTGTTCGACCCGAAGCATGAGATGGTCAAAGGTGGTGTCGATTCGCTGATGTTCTACGAGAAATTTGTGCCGGACGCAGAGGAGTATCCGGGATTGTATTTTACGGCTCCGAATGTGATTCTGGCGAATGATACCTGGGCGGGTCTGTTCAGGTCCTCCGCAAAATGGCCGACGCCCGGTGATCCTTGTATCGAATCTACCAAACTCTCTTCTACCCACTATCTGTCCGGTTTCCCCGACGCTATTGAAAGAGTGGCACGTGGCAATAATGATAAAGGCTCGAATATCGTCTATAATGAAACATTGAATCAGTTTGATGCCACGCTTTCGGAAGGAACCGATTTCATGATCTCCGGTGTCGGCGTGGTAGATGAGCATTATATCGTCCTGCCGGATACGCTGGACGATAAGGCGGTCTGGAATGATACCATCGAGTTTGGTTTGCATTCGGGTGCGTCCTCTAATCGGCAGGTATGGTCCAAACTGATCGGTAAACAACTCATGCTGCAGATGACGATGGGTGACAAGATCGTGTATTTCCACCCCAATGATGCCAAGACCGTGACGACGGCGACCGACTTGCGTGTCACGAACGCGTACGGTCTTGCGCAAACCTTTGAGTATATCCGCGACGCGCGTGTGGAGTCGCTCGGAACGGTGGATGAGGAGGACAAGCCGCAGATGAGCACATTGAAGGACGATTTCAGCCGACTTGTCACCTCCGGTCTCAGTAGTCCGAAGAACGTGGAGTATGAGAGCAAGTATATCGACATCATCGATACCATTCGTATCGCCTTGCGTCCGACGCCGAGATCGAAGATCAAGGCGTATTACGGTCGGTGGAAGGATGGCGCTGTGGGCTTGAAGAAATCGGCTACCGGCACGCGTTACCGCGACGTCATCGTCCGTACAAAAACTTACCATTATGGCGATCCGAGAACCGTCTTGGAACTCGTGCCGGAGCACGAGGTCTATTCCTTCAACCCCTTGGCGGGAAACGAACGAACGGTCAACTTCAACCTGATGCGAACGACCTATCGTACGCTGCTGGACGTGAACAATAAGGTAGTGGGCGAGGAAGCCGTCTCGCATGATACCATCAATCCCAGCCTGATGCTCGCGCCGAGTTACTGTAGATTTACCTCCGGAGGAACTTATTTCGAGGTACCAACCGCAGCCAGTCAAACCGCTACCGTTCGTGCGAAAACGCAGAATAAGAGCACCGACGTCAAGGATACGATGATCGTTTCGGTAAATGTCATCATCGATGCCGTCACGTATCCCGTCACGGCACGCGTACCCATGACGCAGATGTCCCTCGAGGGAGATGAACTCGTCTGGTCGGTGGAGAGCGGCGGTAAACGCTATTATATCATGGCAGGTTCCGAAGGACTCATCTTCCGTCAATTCCAGAACAAAAATGGTATACTCTATAAAAACGAGGATGCTAAGACCGCCTTGGTGAGAGGCTCTGCCAATGCGGCGAATAGCGATACCAAATATATCACGCCGTGGCACTTTAGCTATAATCCCGCGGATCCTACCTTTACGCAGATAGCGCTGAAGACCAAATATTACGTGGATCGCTATTTCAAGATTCCTGCGGACGAGGTGGGCTCCGTAGCTACGGTGCATGCCACGGACTCTTCGCACCTCACCTTCCATTACGTCCATGTTTATACGAACGATAACGCCAATGAGGAGGAGCAGGTGAAACTGCAATACGGCTCAGATAAATGGCTGCAGTTTACCGTCACCGGCGGTAGCGGACCGCAACTCAAGCTCGTGGCGAGCGAAGAAGAGGCGTCTGTCTTCTCTTGGAGCTATCTGCAGCGGGAGTATAGCCTTCTCAATAATGGTACTTACCCCAGCCGCGACTCCGTGGTCTTCGGGTATAACACCGATATGACAGTCGCTATCCAGACCCGCTATAAAGCCTATAAGGAGTACTCGATGCTCGTGGGCAATAAGGTCGTTTATTGCTGCCGCGAGGACGAGAACGACATCTTATACCTGACTGACGATGAGCAGGAATGGCGGACGAACTATGCTATTACCTATATCCCCGATGCACGTGATTTCGATGGAGAGGATCCCGTTAGCAGCGGATTGAGCCATTCCCTCAATACCACCACCCTCACTACGACGGTCTCTACCTCCGGCGCTACCACCTCTCCGATGGGGATTACGATAGACGGCAAGAACGTCAATATAGTGGATACGCTGCATGTGACCCTGACGCTCGATAAAGAAGCGCCGGCGTACCGGTTCAAGGACAAATGGAGCAACTTCAAATCCATTAGCGATGCCGAACTCAAAATACCCTTGATCCGTAAGGTCTATCATGTCGAGGCATTCGACTCGCTCAAGGCTTTCATCGAGAACGATGAGTATAACTACATCTTCCCCAACGCGATTGATGATACCGTTTCGCATGAGTTTGTGCTCGGTACGGAGAGACGTATCGGTAACCATGTCCATGATGTAAATGAAACGAGTATAGCCGTTATTGACGTAGATATCAAAGATGTAACGGACTCCATGAAACTCAATGATATATACAAAGCGCAGGTACGACTCATTGACGAAACGGGTAAAAAACCGACGTGGTGTCGTATCAGCGCCAAGAGTGACCATACCATCACCATCGAGTGTACCGAGAGTGGTATCCGTACACCGCGTACCGCCTATGTCTATGTGGCCTATCTCATTCAGTTCAAAGGGGAAGCTCAACCGCGATTTGAGAACTTCCGTTTCACCGTTTCGCAGCCCAGTTTGTATGAGTACGCCAATAACCAAGTGCTTGTCCATAACTCCGGCGCCTCAGGCGATCCGCTGGACGAAAAGGGAATGCAGCAGGTACACCAGAACAAACGTATCCTCTACTATTATCCTGAGCAGAATGTGGAACTGCCGATTCGCGATTCCCACTTCTTCGGATGGTGGAGATGGTTCCGCGAGGGAGAAGGAGAGATAGGTGACTCCGATATACCGCAGGAGGTATGGCGTCAAGCGCCGGTGAATACCGGTACGTGGAATATCCCGTTCCGTATTATCGGTGACTCCGTTTGGGTGGATGAGAAGGATCACTCGAAAGGCAAGAAACTCGTGACCATGGGACGATATACCGTCTTCCATTATCGTTCCAGCCAGTATGCGGATGTCCGGAATAATCCGCCTTGTAAGACCGCCGGTAACAACCTACGGTGAAGCTATCAAACCGACCGTCACTTATGCTGTCGATATCAGTAACTATTACGATAAACTGCCGATGTCCGTTTCGGATAAGAACCAGGTTGATCGCGCGAGACTGGATACCATGCAGCGAATTCCCGAACCGACACTCTCGCTGCGCGAGGTGTTTGAGTTGCACCCATGGACAGAGATGGCAGAGCGTTTGGATGGCTATAAGAGCACGAGAACCGCAAACGATGCCGGCGAATATGAGTTGGCAAGTGAGAGTTATATGGAGGACCATGTGATGATGGCGCCCTTAGGAAACCAGTTGCTCCTCAAGACCGAGCAACGCTATAACTATGCGAACTTGGAGAAGGGTAAACACTCCGAGTCCCTGCTCGGCTACTATATGCGTGACGACCACTGGTTGGACGGCGAATGGGATGACGCCCGTAAGGACACGATGATCTGGTGTGGTGGCTGGGATGCCGACTGCCTTTGGTACACCTATAACCCCAAAACCAAGAAATATACGCCCTCTGACTATAAGATCACGGAGAGCGACGACTACCTCATCGTGCCGGACAGGAGTTCGATACGGTGTATTACTGCCTGCGTGCGCGCAGTTGGTCCACTACGGGAGATCCGGCATTACCACCTGGAACCACCGGTGCTGAGAAAACCGACTCCGGTGCATATATGTTCAATATCTGCCGCTATATGATCATTTATCATAACCCGGCGCAGTATGGTCCGTTGAAGGAGTCGAAGCAGGGTGGGGTGGACAAAGCTATCATTACCAACGATGAGATAGAGCAGCGCTATGAGGTGCTCGAGCGGTTGGATTTTGACTACAATAAGCCCGGTAGCTCCTATACCATCTATCCACACCCGCTGCCTTGGGCAGATGCCTCCTATGGATATACCTATCCCGAGACGTCCACCCTGCCGCATAACCGATTGCACACCCAGTCTGACCTGCCGAACTTCGGTGAGTACGGTCTGGTCAACCGTATTCATTATACGGATTATTGGTACGATATGCAGCAGCACGGCGGAGCCGAGAATGGCTATATGATCTACTGCGACGGTATGGCTTCTTCCGGACAGGTGGCAGCGCTCTCGCTGGAGACCCATCTGTGCGCCGGACAGAAGATGTTCTTCTCCGGATATGTCGGGAATCCCGGTACTCAAAAAGATAAGGCTTGTCCGAACTTTATTATAACGGTGCAGGGTTCGGTCAAC
>CADCCH010000039.1 GCA_902799875.1 uncultured Bacteroidales bacterium
AATACCCGGGATGTCTTTGAGTAACTCGGCATAGCGTGCCTGCACGTGTTGGTGATGACGGATATGATCGTTAACGATGGACATCTGTCCGCGACCGATACCGGCGCATATATTCGACATGCGGTAGTTATAACCCACCTCTTCGTGCTGGTAGTACGGATAGGCCTCGCGTGCCTGCGTCGCGTACCACATGATCTTGTTCTTCTGCTCCTCGTTCTCGCAGATGAGCGCACCGCCGCCGGACGTGGTGATCATCTTATTGCCGTTGAACGAGAGTACGCCGTATTGGCCGAACGTACCGAGTACTTGGCCTTTGTACCGGCTACCGAATCCTTCGGCGGCATCTTCGATGACAGGAATGCCGTATTTGTTGCCAATCGCCATGATCTCATCGATGTGGTATGGCATGCCGTAGAGGGCTACGGGAATGATGGCTTTCGGGTATTTGCCGGTTTTGGCTTTGCGGTCCAGGATAGCTTGCTCCAGCAGCTGCGGGTCCATGTTCCAGGTGTCCGGTTCGGAGTCGATGAAGACCGGCGTGGCGCCGAGGTACTTGACAGGGTGGGAGCTGGCGCAGAAGGTGAAACTCTGCACGCAGACCTCATCGCCCAGTCCGATACCGCAGCCGATAAGCGCCAGGTGCACTGCGGCTGTGCCGGACGAGAGCGCTACCACATGTTTGTTCTGCCCGACAAAAGTCTCCAGATCTTTCTCAAACCCATTCACATTCGGTCCCAAGGGTACGACCCAGTTGGTGTCAAACGCCTCTTTGATGTATTTCTGCTCCAGTCCTTCTTCGGACATGTGAGCCAAACATAAATATATTGTTTTGCGTTCCATGATAAGGAATTATTGTCTATTAGTTGTGTCCGTTAAATAGTTCGGTTGTTGCTTGTCCTTCGTGCGAGATATCTTTGCGATGCAGCACATTATGAATGGTCATAAAGATGATTTTGATATCCAGACCGAAGCTCAGATGATCAACGTACCATACATCGTACTCGAACTTCTTCGTATGGGTGATGGCATTTCGCCCGTTCACTTGCGCCCAGCCGGTGATACCCGGTCGCACCTCGTGGCGACGGTGTTGCTCCGGCGAGTAAAGGGGTAGATACTCAACTAATAAGGGACGAGGTCCGATTAATGCCATATCTCCTTTGAGTACATTGAACAACTGCGGTAACTCATCGATGGAAGTCTTGCGGATGAGTTTGCCGACAGCCGTCAGCCGTTGCTTGTCCGGCAGGAGTTTGCCGTTCGCATCGCGTTCGTCGGTCATGGACTTGAACTTAATGACTTTGAAGATCTTCTCATCCTTTCCCGGTCGTTCTTGCATAAAGAATGCCCCTGCACCCTTATTGGCAACATGCAACCAGATAGCGACTACTATCAGCAGCGGACTGAGACATAAGATGGCGAGCAATGCTATCGTGAAGTCCAACACCCGTTTTAAACAATGTGCGTACATGTCAGATCTCTATCAATTCCGGTATAACTACATTCTTTACATTGAGCAGCATGGTGCCCCAACTCAGTCCGAGACCGAAAGAGGAACAGAGCAGTCGATGCGGTTGGTCTTGCTGTAACTGCTCGCGCAGACGCGTCACCATCAGTCCGGGAATACTTGCTCCGCCGGTATTGCCGAATTGCTCCAAGTTATAGGGCACTTTCTCTACCGGCAGTTTCAGTTTCTTGACAAGCCGGTCGACAATGAGTTTGTTCGCCTGATGAATCAAGTAATAATCAATGTCGTTATCCTTGTCAATGTCCAATTCTTCCATCAAACCGGCCACCGTCTTAGCGGGTTTGCTGATGGCAAAAGTGAAGACCGCCATGCCGTCAATCAGTGTATCTTTCGGCGCGCGGATGATACCGTTGCCGAAATCTTCCTGCATGAACGATTCGGGAGTCAGCGGATGTCGGAAACCTCCGTGCGGCGTCATCAGCGCCTTGTATCCGCTTCCTTGCGTATGGAAATCAATGAGAATAGGTTCTGCAGCAGGATCGTACTCCAAAGCAACTGCCGTGCCCATATCTCCGAACAAAGGCACACGACTCTTGTCCTGCATCGAACCCATACGCAGTGCGGTATCGCCGATAAGAAGAATAGCGCGTCGGATATTGCCGGCACTCAGCATGTTTCCTGCCACATTGAGCGCATACATGCAACCGCAGCAACCCATCGGGATATCCAGACAGAAACAATCTTCAGACAGACCAAGACGATCTTGCAACAAGCAAGAAGTGGGAGGCGTGGGATGAAAATCTGCCGTCACGGATTCAAAGACGAGCATATCAATGCTTTCTTTTTCCCAACCCAATTCGGAAATGAGTTTCTCTGCGGCAGCCTGACACATGTCGGACGCACAAAGGGTATCCGGTCCCAAGTGCCGTTCGCGGATGCCTACGGTGTTATTAAACACTTCGGCGTCTTCCGGACTGAAAAAAGGAAAGTCTGTTGTGCAAACAATCTCCTTTGGTACGCAAGCACTCACGCCTGCCACGCGAACATTATGAATATTCCACCGAGCCATGATTAGAGTTCAATATCGTATTTAGCCAAGATCTCTTTACCTGCATTGTAGCTGATGCAGGCCATGATGTCTTCCGGATCGAGCATCAGATCGAATGTCTCTTCCATCAGAGAGATTATGTTTAACTGATGCACCGAATCCCATGCGGCAACCGTCTCTTTGCTGTAGTTATCGCCTAACTGCGCGATATCAGTACCAAAAACCTGTACAAAAATGTCGTTGTACTTCTCTAAATTTGTCATATCTATTTGCTTTCTAATTTACTGAATAGTTTTTTGCCCGCCTCGTTTTTCGGGATCTCCGGTATGACGCGTACTTCAAATGAAGTAGCTACGATATGGGTCTTTTCCACGAGTGCGTCTTTCACCGCTTGTGTTTTAGATGCATCGGTAATATAGACGATCATTTTCTCGTCTGTTCCTACGCATGCACTCTCGCACGCACAGTTCGCATGGACAATTTGCTCGCACTCGTCCAATCCGACACGCATACCAAACAGTTTGAGAAAACGACCCAAGCGGCCAACGATATAATAGCATCCGTCTTCGTCGAAACGCGCCAAGTCCCCCGTGCGAATGAATCCGTTTCGTTCGTCACCTTTGAGCAGATCTTCTGCGCAGGTAGCATAGCCCATGGTGACATTCTTACCCCGATAGCACATCTCGCCTTCTATACCGGGCGTGGTGATAGGCTTGCCATTCTCATCGATAAGAGACAGTTCTCCGTTTGGCACCGCTATGCCGATACTGCCCATTTTGGTCCTTGCCCATTTAGCCGGCAGATAGGCCATGCGCGCCGTGCATTCGGATTGACCGTAGGTAGCAATCCATCGTTTGCCCTGTTGCTCGCAGTAGGAAACAAATTTCTCATTGAGCGCGGCAGGCATCTTTCCGCCTCCTTGTGTGAGCAGTTCCAATGCCGGCAGATCCATGCGATAGAAACGCATCATATCGAGGATCTGGTAGGAGTAGGGAACACCGGTAAAACTGGTAGCTTTCTCTTCTTTCATGAACTTCCAGAAGACCGGATCGGTCATATTACGCCCCGTCAGCAGTACCGTCGCACCTACGCGCAGGTGACTGAACAGTATGCTCAGGCCCATCGTGTAGTAGAGCGGCAACACCATCAACGGTCGGTCTGTCTCTTTGAGTTCAAAGAACATGGATATATTCAGTCCTGCAGCCTCGATATTGCCATAGCAATGCCGCACGAGTTTCGGGCTGCCGGTACTGCCGGAGGTGGGCAATAAGTGGCTCAACTGCGGGTGGATAGCCGTTCCGACTTGTCCGTAGGCGCTTTGCAGGTGCGCCATCAATGCCTCGTCCGTTTTCTTGTTGATTATCAGCGGCACCACTCGCTCGCTGGCCAGCATAGCCATTACTTCCAGTGCATCGGATGCTTTATTCTCTACCGGAAGGATGCAAAACGTGCGTTGTTTCACTTCTTCGCGAATGCGTAGCGCGCGCGAAACGATATCGCCGTACGTCACGCGTCCGCCTTCGCTATCCAAAATGGCGATGCGTTCGGGGTCTATGTGATCTAAACCTAAAAGCATTCAGTTTTCAGTTTTCAGTTTTCAAATAGATGCGCATCCGTCTACGCCCAAAATATGTCCGGAAATATAACTTGCGCGGTCGGAAGCCAGGAATGCACATGCGTTTGCGATGTCTTCCGGTGTGCCGAGACGACCCAAAGCGATCCGACTGATACGCTCATCTATCTTCTCTCCATTGGCTTCGTACAGTTCTGCAAACCGCTCGGTCTTGACGATACCCGGTGCCACCGCATTGACACGGATACCCTGCGGCGCCAGTTCTTTGGCGGCAGACTTGGTGAGGGCGATGATGGCCCCTTTGGTGGCAGAGTAGGCTACCTGCCCCGGAGAACCCAGCACGGCGGTCACCGAAGCGATGTTGACGATACTGCCTCCACCATTGCGCGCCATGAGTCGGCTGACGAGTTGGATGAGTTCCAATACGGCGATGACGTTTATGCGGAACATGAGTTCGGTCTCGTCGCGCGTGATCATACCGATCTTGCGGTTGAAGACCACGCCGGCATTGTTGACCAGCACATCAATGCGTCCGGCTTCTTTGAAGACCTGCATCATAGATGCTTTGACCGCTGCGGCGTCTGTGATGTCAAACACGAGCGGATGAATGCGCTCGTCATCGCTCATAAATTCCTGACGGTCGCACGCATACACGATAGCGCCGTCTTCTGCAAAGTGACGTGCGATCTCTTTCCCGATACCCTGTGCTGCACCTGTGATGATGCAGACTTTATTTTCAAGAAACTTTTCCATTTTATACTAATGTTCGTCCTCCATCAATTATGAGGCTGGTTCCCGTTACCCATTTAGCGGCATCAGAGAGGAGATACAAAGCGGCATACGCCACTTCCTCCGGATGTCCATAACGGCGTAAGGGATATTTTGCGATATCTTTCTCTATATCCTCTTGGGACATGGTTTGATTTTGCAGCAAATTGGTTTCTATACGTCCGGGGCAAATAGTGTTGCAGCGAATTTTCTTTGTCGCGAACTCCAGTGCCGCATACTTGGCAAAACTATTGAGAGCGCTCTTCGAACTACCATAGAGCGAAAGGGCCGTTGCCGTATTACCATTGCCGGAGACGGAAGAAATGAATACGAGCGAGGCTTCCGTATTCAACTTGCGTTTTTTGGCGAGCGTTTTGGTAAGCATCACCGGCGCGGTATAGTTTGTCGCGAAGATCGTTTGTATATCCTTTTCCGAGAGCACTTGGATGGGTTTGAGCATACTTATACCCGCCGCAAAAACCACACCGTCCAAAGGCGGCAATTGTTCTACCAAGGCGTTAATGGCTTCTTCGTTTGTGAGATCAGCGACAATGATTTGATGCCCGTCTCCTTCCATGGCCGCAAGTGTCTCGCGCAGGCGCGCCTCGTCGCGCGCGTTTAAAAAAACAACCGCGCCCATTTTGGAACACTCGATAGCAACAGCCCGACCGATACCTGAAGAGGCTCCGGTCACCAAAATCGTCTTACCTTGTAATGAAAAAGGATGGTACATTATAACTTACTTTGGACTAAATCGAACAATTCCTGTATTGTCTGCGTCTTGCGCATTTCTTCCGGCGGAAGAACAACGCCATACTCGTCATCGACCATGGTAATGACGAGCAACGCTACCAATGAACTCCATTCTTCCAATTCGCGGAAACGGGTCTCCGGTTTGAGCAGAGCGATATCCATATCCTCAAACTGCTCTGCCAATAACTCAATAAATTTCTCCATTATATTAGTCTTTTTGCGGGATTTCCCATCACGGTTGTCCCTGATTTAACTCTTTTTATCACAAAACTGCATGCCGCCACGCGACTGTTACTCTCCACGACTACCTTATGATTAATCATGGCACTCGTGTGGATATCCGCTTCATCTTCCACAATCGTTCCGCCTACGAGCGTCACATGCGTATCGATTCTATTCCAGTCGCCTATACGGCTATCGTGACCGATAACGGTATAGGACTGAATCAGATTATATTTGCCCACATGAGCGTCCGCGCCAATGGTTGTGAATGCGCCAACGACCGTTCCTTCGCCTATTACCACATTGGTTCCCAAGCGTGCGGTCTTATGAATCATGGTTAAGAAAGAACCGCCTCGGGCAATTATCTCCTCCATGCATTTGCGACGGGCACTTCCGCCGATAGAGCATACAAACACCTCGTCCGGTGCCGGTTGATAGCCGCTGATTGTACCTAACATGGGAGGGTAGTTCTCAAAGCCCTCTAAGGCTGCCGTGTTGTCGTCAAGAAATCCCTTTATCTCATACTCTACGCCATAACCTATACTCTCGCGAGCCATGTCGTAGAATGTTCTGCCCATACCTCCGGCGCCTATGATAATAAGTTGTTTCATCGTTAATGAATTAAAAGGTGTGCAAAATTACAAAATATTTTGCATTCATGCAAATATTTTATTGTTTATTTTTTATTACTTCTTCAAATATTCGGGTTAATTGCTTGGCAATGACTTCGGAAGAGAAGCGCGCCTGGCATTCATCAGCAATAGCCTGCCGGTCATAATTCTGATGATGCTCGTACATGTGTCGGATCGCGGCAACTAAAGCCTTCACATCATCAACCGGTACTAATAATCCGTTTTTCTCATTCACAAACTCTTCCGGCCCTCCGCAAGGAGTTGCGATGACCGGCAAACCGCAAGCCAGCGCCTCGATATAAACCACACCGAATGTCTCCATGCGCGACGGGAGCACAAATACATCCGAATGATTCAACCGACGGATGATTTGTTCTGAGGTTTGTTGCCCCACCAAACGGATGTTTGGAGTCAGATGATGCTTTTCGATTTGTTTTTGAAGTTCGCAGTGTTGTTTCCCGGCTCCGATAATATGTAATTCCCATTTATCTTTGGGCAGTTGCAATGTGGCAAAAGCTTCTATGAGTAAATCAAATCCTTTTCGAAGAATGAGACTTCCTGTGGCTATGAACCGTACTTTATCGTCATTATTTTTATGCGGAAGATAGATGAACTTCTCACCCACCATATTATAAACAACCGTGGACTCTATATCAAAATGTTCTTTGATCGCTTTTTGGGCTGCTTTGGACACGGTAAGCAACTTATCTACTTTGGGGTACGTGTCTTCACCCATCTTTTGAATAGATGGAGCTACAACAGGTTTGTTGATTTCCGACCAATGTTCGATAGCGACGACAGGTGCGTTAAGGTCTTTTAAATAACGTACTGCTTTATGCGTGTTGAATAAATAATGCGAATATATAACATCCGGTTTTTCTTCATTTGCAGCAATGACTTTTGCCATTTTATGCCACACCCAAGCGTTGAACACATCCGTGACATAACCGCCCAACAGCCCGACAATAGCCCCGGGACATACAAAGAGGTTATATATATGAATGCCGTTAATATGTTTTGTTGTCAGGCCTATTTTTCGCCAATAGAAACGGAACCGGGTATCGACAGATGCAATAATAACGTTATGCCCCAAAGAAGCTAATGCTTTAGCTTGATCAAACTCAAAACTTCCCCACTGAGGGTCGCGTTTTGAAGGGGTTCCTCTTGCTATGATAAGAATATTCATTAGTTCAAGTTATTGATCATTTCTTCGCGCAGATCATCCTTTAAAGGATGTAAATCTGTCTGAAAATAGGACACGTATGCGCCTGTGTTATTTTTGCAGTTATAGATAAAAGCATTAAATACAACAAATAAGAAAAGTATCATAAAAGCATACCTCGCTAAATGTGATATACTTTGTTTGCGCGTCTTGTAAAAGTAGCATAGAGCATACGCCATCACAATAAATTGGGTGTGCGTGAAATATACAATCAAACGTTGCAAGAGCATACTGCCCAGGAAGAAGTATCCTAAACAAATGCCGATAATGTACATGTCGTAAAGAATATTTAACAAATCGCTTTGTATATACTCTTTGATATGTTTGCTATTTAATATGATGACTATGTTTGCGGCGAGTGTGAAAATACGTGTAATACCTATCTTGCTATTAACAATCATTTCGTCCGCTACATCAATATAATCTTCGTAACCCATTAAGATGATTAGGTTGTCAAACATGTGCAATATTTCCTGCCATCGGGTAACAAAAGATAATGCGAAACAAGCCAATACAGCAATTAATTCGGCAACAGGCCGATTAAGAATACCTTTGCGTTTGATCCATATAAAGTATAAAGGGAAAAGTAATATGGCGGATTTATGAAAAGCCAATGCCAACAAGCAACAAATCCAGTATTTAATCAGTTTGTTGTCGCGTATATATTGTAGCGAATAGACAAAGAAACAGAAGGCAACAACATGTCTGATTATATTCATAAAACTGGTTATACCAATAGTCGTAAAAAGTAATGTGGCATAGATATATACTAACACGTCTCCTTCGTCTTTGAATGTTTTGTACAGCAAGAAGACTTCCAAGAACGCCATAGCGGAGAATAAAACATATACCGGAGCATCAAAGTAATGACATAGGTATAGTAATAACGTAAATCCCGGTTCATATCGCTCGCTTTCCCAAATTTCCATAAATGAACCATAGTACTCAGTTATTTCGTATACTTCCACATAGTTGTTATAATCAACTCCTACACCATAACGCAGCCCAAAGACCAAAGTAAACAATATAATAGGCAACCATGCCCAAAGTTTTGCATTTCTGGAAGAACCTTGAGAACGGTATGCACCATAGCACATCATCAGGGCCAGTAGTGAATATACAACTATTGATTGGATATATAGCATAATCAGGACTATAGTTTTATCGGTTTAAATGGACGAGATAGTAATAGTATATAAATAAAGGTGTAGATAATCCTAAAATATATGACTCAAAACGGAAATAGGGGTTCGTACAATGACGCATGAGCGTAACGATATCTGTTTTGTGGTCATTAATAAATTGCATGTAGTTCTTTTTATGAGAGGTATCACCGATGTGCTTGATAACCATAAGAGAATTACTGAGCAATTGTCCTATAATAGTACCAAAAGCAGGCATACATTCCTTTTCTTTTACTTCTTGTTCAATGAATCTTAAATGCCTTTGTAATATAAGCGACATGTCAACAACTCGTTTTATTGAGACATTATGCATGATGGAAGAAGCATTACCTAATTCATAAAAATATATAGGAGAAGTATAATAACTCACTCGCTCTGCGAAATAATAGGCACGCGGCGTGAATTCCATATCTTCGTGATAAATCTTTGGATAAAATGTCAATTGGTGCGATAGTAAGAACTCCCGTTTATATATTGTAAACTGAGCCGGGTATTGGAATTGGATACGAGAAAGTACATCTTTTCCTTTCCATACGGAAAAGTCAAGCGAGGAATAATCAAAACGCAGTGTCTGTTGAGCATTAAATACATTGATTGCAGAAATATGTAGTGCATCAAGATGGTTATTCCGGATACGTTCGGACAGTGCTTTTAGACAATTTGTCTCAATCCAATCATCAGAATCCACAAACCACACATAATCACCCTTTGCCAGCCTTAATCCAGCATTGCGGGCTTCCGATAAACCTTTATTTTCTTGCTCAAAGACTACAATGTTAGCATGTGATTGTGCATACGTTTGTACAATCTTCATACTATTGTCGGGAGTCCCGTCATTAACGACAATGATCTCATAGTCGCTCATCGGTATGTCTTGTTGCACACATGATGCAAGACAGCGCCCGATATAGCGTTCTACATTATAAACGGGTATGACAATAGATAGTATCATTGATTATGTAGTATTTGTCGGCAAATACGCTCAGCACTATTACCGTCGTGATGATAATTAAAGAAGCGATGCATTTCGTTTCTTTTATTTTTGTAGGGGTCCTGGCCATTTAGCACACTGCTAATAGCATCAATTAATTGGTGGGCATCTGTGATGATATGTCCGGCTGCGATACAATCAACGGGTTGATACGATAATCCCCTCATTTCTTCGTATTCCTTCAGATCATAGAAATTGAATATGACAGGTTTGTCACGATGCAAAAAGTCAAAATAGGTAGATGTGTAATCCGTAATAAGGGCATCCGCCTCTGCCATCAGAGAATATAAGTTACAACTAAAAGGAATGTCACGATAATTCAAGAGGCGGATACTATTGCTATTAATAATACATGTTTTTTCTTGCCAAGGATGTAGTTTGTAAATAAGTATTGCAGAATGGTCTTCCAGAATAGATGTCAGTCTATTCATGTCTTTCGCGTCAACCGGGAAACCAAAAATACTATGTTTTTCACTCTCACTTGTTTCGTAATCACGGTAAGTAGGGGTGTATAGTATGATTCTGTTTATGGTCAGATGTGTCAGCTTCTCTAATTGCTTCACATATGGATGCGTATTCGATCGGTAGAAAATGTCATTACGCGGAAATCCCAGCACTTGATGCCGGTTCCAATAGATGCCTTTATCGGCACACTGAATGAAGGACGATATTCTTGATGTCGTTATTTGGTACGAATAGGATTGGTTATAGTAGTTCCGCATAAAATCAAACTGTGCGTCTGTAAAATGCCGATCATCACTCTTAAACGGAGTAAAATAGCCTAATGACGTAACAATCTGTTTTTTAGTTTTGGTTGTAAAATTATAATACACATCAGACGTAAAAGCATACTTGCAGTGGAAGAATGCCCATAGGTGGGATAGGATAGACCGGTCCGTAGTGGGCGCATAAAGAAAGACGCACTTGATTTGACTATTCACTTGCGTACAATAATCGCGGTACGCCTGAGCTTTATCGTTTTCGTAATGTACAATATATAGGGTGTAACCATTAAATGCCTGATTCCGCAAGATATAATTGATCAGGCACAACGTATTATCTGCCTCATAATTGATGACATCATAATGATCGTGCTTGCAGTTATGATGCGGCACGAAAAATATGTTCTTCTCTCCCTTACGTATGCATCTGTTGAGCAAGAATAGTAATGGACGGAAAACAAAGCGAGATATTAATCGTTTCATTTTTTGCATAATTTCAATTTGATAATAGTCATCAGTTCATTCAAGGCTTCGAGACGGAATATCCGGGCGAAGATATAATAAGAGGCTATGCCGACAAGCGTTCCGAGGATCAATTGTCCGAGCATGGAAGGAATCAGCATGCTGACTCCGTATACAGTCCCTCCCATAGCGATGGAAATAAGCACGTAAGGTGCTACCATTATCATCTGTCTCCAGAAACTCAAGGAAGGGATCATCTTACCTGTGTAGAAAGAGTTGATATACACAGAAATAAGTGAGTATATGATACGCCCGATACAAACGGCGATTAGCCCGAAAGGCAAAGAACCGAATAGAATACTGACGGAGATGATGCGCTTGATGATTTCCAATTGTAGAATAAGTCCGCTCTTTCCTTTTACCAGCAAGATGTTCGTGTTGATTTTACACATAGGATCCCACATCCAATCAATGCAAAGTAATTGTAATATCAATACCATCCCTGCCCATTTTTCCGTAAAGAGTACAATGATGAATGGACGTGCCAAAACTGCAAAACCAATCATCAGCGGGAATACAACGAAACTGGATAGAATCAGGAATTTACGATAAGCAGAAGCTAATTGTTCATCGTCATCCTTTAGATTGACCAAAGTCGGATACGAAACGCGCGATATAATATACGCCAGATTATTAGTGGGGAAACGCACTAACTGGTCGGATTTGCTATAATAGCCTAAATCTGTTGCTGTAAATTTCTTTCCTATTACCAAGGTGTAAAGATTGTCATAGATGGTTCCTAAAAGATTGGTAATCATTAATTTAATACCAAAGGAAAACATACTATTGAATGACGCTTTAGAAAAACGTAAAGATGGTATCCATCGAACAAAATAAAACAATAATATTGTTTGAATGGTGAAATTAGTAAGCGATTGCCATACTAAAGCCCATACTCCCTGTCCTAAATACGCTGAGGTAATTCCAACTGCGCCGGATATGATAGCCGCGGAGAATGATACTTTTGCTTGGGTGCGGAAGTCAAGTTTAATTACTAATTGGGTCCGATTGACAATGGCGAGCGATGAAATCAAAAGCGAAATAGAAAATACTCGCGTAATTGGTGTCAGTTGCGGTAAGTTATAAAAGGACGCAATTAAAGGTGCAGAAAAATATAAGATTGCATATACAACGCTCGCAACGATGATGTTAAAATAAAATACCGTTGAGTAATCATCTTGATTGCAGTTTGTCTTTTGAATTAAAGCATTGGAAAAACCGCTATCAATCAGGGTTCTGGAAATAGCTATGAATATAGCCAACATTCCAATCAAACCATAATCAGAAGGGAGCAGTAAACGAGCCATCAGGAGTTCAATCAAAAATTGTACTCCTTGAGTGGAGAAGCGTTCTATTCCGCTCCACATGACACCACTAATGGCCTTGTTTTTCAGACTCCTTTCTGCCATGGATTTTACCGATGTTTGATTTTGAAAGTATCCAATGCCTCTGTAAAGCTCTCGAAGAACGCCACAATATCCGGTTCATCAATTGCACCTAAGGCACATAACCGGAACGTATTTGACGTACTGATTTTACCCGGATAGATGGTGAATCCGCGCTCAAAGCAATAATCATGCACCTTCTCAAAATCCCAGTTCGGGTCATCCGGATACTTAACGGACACCACCAAACCTGACTCAATCTTCTGGTCAATGACTGTCTCAAAGCCCAACTTATCTATGCCGCGATGAATCGCCTCATATACGCGATGATGCCGTGCAAACTTAGCTTCTTCACCCTCTGCAAAATACTCCTTCAGTGCCTGTATCGTTGCATAAATCGTCTGAACCGGAGGCGTGAAGTGCATCTCACCCGTCTTCTCAAAATACTTGTACTGCAAGTACAAGTTCGTATAATATGACCGAGTCGGATAGTTCTTCGATGCACGGATAATATCTTCGCGACCAATAATAAACGACAATCCAGACATCGCCATCAGGCCCTTCTGGGCCGAAGCCATACAGAAATCCACATTGTCCTTAATCACATCCAGAGGTATCATACCCAAGGATGACGTGGTGTCGCTCACGAATATCGCTCCGTACTTGTGTGCCAACGCACCTATCTCACGAATCGGATTCAGGACTCCTGTACCCGTCTCATGGTGACAACAATACACCATCGCAATATCATCATTTTCTTGCAATGTTTTCTCGACTAATGCCAAGTCAGGACGTTCAAACACCGACGATTTCAAGTCAATATGCGGCAGATGATACATCTGACAAACCTCTACGGCACGCGTGTTGTACGCACCGTTATTTATCACCAGCACTTTCTTTCCTTCCGGCAGGAGCGAGTTCAGACAGATGTCGATGTTAATCGTTCCTGAGCCGCAGAACAGCACAGCTGTATATTGGTCAGCCGGAGCGTGAACCACCTTTAGCAGGTCGTTCCGCAAACCTTTCATCAGTCCCGCAAACTCTTTCTCTCGCGGACAGATATCCGGCACCACCTGTGCCAGCTTTACACTATCCGTGGTAGTAGCCGGACCCGGATTTAATAAGATATTTCGCTTTATTTGCATAATTCGTCCATTAACATTTCTTTATTCTGTTGCGGCGTAGTTGTCGGGCGCCCCAAATCCTTACGATTTCCCTTCCGCACACATATTTGCAGCAATGCCGGTTTGACACAATCGTCCAACTGGCATATAGCCGATTGCAGTTCTGAAGCATTCGTCGCATTCAGCACCGTCTTATATCCCATCGCCTCTCCAATCTTCGGCAGATTGATCTCCAATCCCACAGTAGGCTGTCCTCCGACGGAATCATGCGCACCATTGTTATACACAATGTGGATATAGTTCTTCGGTGCTTGTGATGCTGTGATAGCCATATTACCGAGATGCATAATAGCTGCTCCGTCTCCGTCAAACACCACTACTCGTCTCTTTGGCTTCTGCAACGCGATGCCCAACGCAATCTGACTCGCATGTCCCATGCTGCCAACCGTCAAGAAGTCATGTGCATGGCCTTGATTCTTCGCCTCGCGGTACTCAAACAATTCCCGACTAATCATTCCCGTCGTGGACACCACAATATCATCTTCCCGCAACTTATCCACCACCATCTTAATCGCTTCCTCGCGACCTAATTCCCAATCCGAAGTCACTTGATTCTGCAACTTATACTCCTCAAATGTACCTTTCCGTACAATCAACGCATAGATAGCGTTCGTCTCGCGTATTACCCGTAGCGCTTCATCCGTCTGCTTCTCCCAATTTTCATCTAGTACCGCATATGGAATACCCATCGCGTCCAGCAGCGACAGCGTCACCTTACCTTGCTTAACATGTTGCGGTTCATCATGCACTCCAGGTTCTCCACGCCAACCGATAACCAGTAATAGCGGCATCTTATATACATCTGCGTCCATCAGACTCAGCAGCGGATTCACCGCATTGCCTTCACCCGAGTTCTGCATGTACACGCATCCTGTCTTTCCCGTCGCTAAATGGTAACCTGCAGCCAAAGCCACCGCGCCACCTTCGTTCGCCGCGATGATATTGTTCTCACGAGCGACATGATCTGTGATGTATGCACACAGGTTTTTCAGCAGCGAGTCCGGCACTCCGGCAAAAAACGCTATGCCCCCTTCGCGCAATCGTTCTATGAATTGTTTCGGTTGTATCATTGTTTCGTCCCCGGAATTAACGTCAATATCTCCTTAATCGGCATGCAGTATTCCTCACTTGCTTCTTTGCAGCGACCATGCTCCAGAATGCTCTCCGCACAATGCACCATTGCCGGATAGGCTGACCGTAATAGGTGGTTCGCGTAAATCACGATGTTCACACCCCATTCTGCAAACTCATCCTCCGTGATATGGTTGAATGTCGTCGGCACTACCACAATCGGCGTGTGACTGTCCTTCTCGCGGAATCGCTTGCAGAACTCGTGGATGTCCTCTCCGTCCTTGTTTCGCGAGTGAATCATAATACCATCCGCACCGGCTGCCACATACGCCAAAGCACGTTCCAACGCATCCTCCACCGGTTTACCGGCAATCAGCGATTCCACTCGCGCAATAATCATGAAGTCCCTCGTCACTTGCGCAGCCTTACCAATCCGAATCTTATCGCAGAATCCCTCAATCGAATCTTGCGTCTGTTTCGCCTCTGTGCCGAACAGCGAGTTCTGCTTCAGTCCTACTTTATCTTCGATAATCACAGCCGAAATACCCAGACGTTCCAACGTCCGAACCATAAACGGAAAATGTTCCGGCTTGCCACCGGTATCTCCGTCAAAGATCACCGGCTTCGTTGTCACTTCCAAGGTGTCGTTCAGATCATGCAGACGAGTGGTCAAGTCCACCGCCTCAATATCCGGTTTACCCTTGCTTGTTGAATCCGTCAGGCTCGATGCCCACATACCGTCGAACTCCAGGTTCTTATCTTCTTTCTGCACGGAAGTGTTCTCAATAATCAATCCCGTCAAACCGCTATGGCTCTCCAGAATTCGTACAATCGGTTTAGCCGTAATCAAGCGTCGCAGCGTCTTCATGCGTGCTTCCGGCGTTGTTCCCATTTTTACAAACTCCTCCGCTAAATCGGTGGACGAGATACCCTTGGTATAAGGAATCTCAATCACTTCGCCTCCTTGCTCCTTCATTAACGCAATCACTTCCTCGCGGATGTACTTGTCCGGTCCTTCAACCCAATCATCTCCGTGGATGATGTAGTCCGGTTTGTACTTCTTGAGGTTCGGTACATAACTCCACTCATCTTGTGGCACCACCTGCGCCACACCTTGGATATGCTCCACTACGTTCTTCCGTTGTTCGTACGTCAGATAGGGCAACCGTTTATGTGTTGCAATCGTGCATAATATCGGCAATCATACCGAGATATACAACTTTATTTTTCATACATTTGTGTTTATTCAATATTTATATGTTTCTGGGCATAAGTCAGATCATCTATGTCATCTATCTCATACCAAAGGCAATCGTCGTTTTTAAGCACATGCAACGGAGTATAATGTCGGGAAATATCCAATAACTCATATTCATATCCTAATTTGGGCAACTTATCCACTTTCTTTTCATAATCGTTCACCATGGACTGATAAAAACTCCGGCTTATTTTGTGCAATCCGACTAATTCTCCGGAAGGATTGAGTTCCGATTTGTTTGTGGAGCAATGCACTAATTCCTGTTGTGCGTTCATTTCCACATAATACTGATCTTGGAATTTCCGAACGGATGTAATCAGCATAGCAGAATCAAAAGGACAACGAAGAAGTGACTCGATAGCTTCACGGTTAAATACCAAATCTGATTCTAATAATAAAAAATCATCATTTCCGATTGCATGTCGACAATTGTATAGCGTGTACATACTATTGGTCTCGGCATAGCGTGGACTGTAGACACATTCGATTTGGGGATATTGGGTGCATAATGCTTCGTAGGCTTCCTTATGGTATCCGGTTCCAATAATAATTCGCTTAATTCCGCATGCAATAATCGTGTCAATCGAACGCAAAATCATGGGTTTGTTCTTAAAGAGTACAAATCCTTTTGGCTGTTGGTCGGTCAATTCTCCGAATCGAGTTCCCATGCCTGCGGCCATAATGACGGCTGTTGTAATCATGTGTTTCGTTTCTTCTGAATAGGAGTATTATGTTCTTTTATTTCCCCATAACTCTTTAATAACCATACTCGGCCACTTCCAGTTCTGGTAAGCCAATTGTGCGAGGCCCGGTGCGAGGATCAGTCCCCATACGCCCATGTGCAACGGACTGAGGAAGATCCACAACAGGATCACCGTCGCGGCGCCGCTCAATAACGACGGGATAAAGAACGGGATCTTGTTATCCGCCATGATGAAACCGGCAGTGATAGCATGGTTTTGTTCCAAGGTGTTAATAAGCAGCATGACGGCCAACATAGCAGGCGGTACAAATTGCGTCTGGCTGCCAATCAGTCTCAATGCCCAATCTCCGAGTTCCAACCACACCAGTCCGCCGAGCACAAAGGTCGCTAACAGACTGCCGATACATATCATGTAATAGCGCCGCAAACTCATGATGTCATTCTCCGCGCGACACTGCGCCAGTTTCGGCGCGTAGGACTGGTAACCCACCGTCGCGCAGCGTGTCAGAATGTCCATTACCTGCACCGTGATACCGTAGCATGCGATCTCTTCCAGCGAGAGGAAAACCGATCCGATGAGCAGGGAGGATTTGTTGACCAAGAATCCGCCTAACTGCGTGAGACCGACCTTCACGGCGTTCGGCGTGATCGCCGACAGGATCTCTTTGGTGTCTTGTGTTTCGGCCTCTTGCAGATGTGCTTTCAGCTCCCGCGTGAAGAACACCTTATGACTGATGATCCGTCGAACGAGCGTAGCGGTGAGTTGCGCGGATACAATCGCCGTCAGGCCTAAGCCCGCATAGATCAATCCTATCGCCAGACATACGTAAACGCTCTGCGCCAGGATATTGATTTGCTGAATGCGCTTGATATACCCTTTGCCGGTGAGTAGCGCATCGTAGTAAAGCGTGTAGAGGTTGTAGCAGTTGATGGTAATGAGTATTACCCATGCAATCAATGCGTCCTGGTGATCGCCGGAGTATTTGCGTAGGATATAAAGGAAATAGGCCGTGCCGACAGTGGACAGGAGCGCCAATACCGCCAAGGCTACCCAGCGGTAGAACCGACGCATCGCTTCTATCGTGCCTTTCAGCAAACCATAGTCCACCTCTGCGTCCGTAGCCGCATGAGCCACACCTTCTTTCTGCAGCGTCTTCACGCCGGAGAAGATATAACTGATGTTCCGCGCAAAGGAAGGCCGAAAACCGAAATCCAGCAGGAGGACCAGGATGGTGATGGTCTGGAAAATATTCCAGATACCCACCGTCTCTCTCGGCATCTCATGCAGAATAAACGGCAGTAGTATGACTCCCGCGCCGATCAGGAAAAACGTGCCGGCATAACTCCACGCGATCTCGCGTTTACCAATATGTTCTACTTTCTCCGCCAATTAGTCTCGCTTGAAAATATCGCGTGTATATACCTTGTCCTTCACATTATCCAGGCAGCTGTCATAACGGTTGGCAATGATAGCTTGGCTGCGAAGTTTGAATTGTTCCAGGTCGTTCACTACTTCGCTACCGAAGAAGGTGGTACCGTTCTCTAAAGTCGGCTCGAAGATAATCACCTGTGCACCCTTGGCCTTCACGCGTTTCATGATGCCTTGGATGGACGACTGACGGAAATTATCGCTGTTGGACTTCATTGTCAGGCGGTACACGCCGATAGTGCAGTCATGTTCCTGCGCCGCATCAAAATCGCCCTTGTGGTAGTAGTCGTAATATCCGGCTTTCGCCAACACGCGGTCGGCAATAAAATCCTTACGCGTGCGGTTCGATTCTACGATAGCGCCGATGAGGTTCTCCGGCACATCCTGGTAGTTTGCCAAGAGCTGCTTGGTGTCTTTCGGCAGACAATACCCGCCGTAGCCAAAGGACGGGTTGTTATAGTGCGTGCCGATACGCGGGTCGAGACACACGCCGTCAATAATGGCTTTCGTGTCCAGCCCTTTCATCTCCGCATAGGTGTCCAACTCATTGAAGAAACTCACGCGCAGCGCCAGGTAGGTATTGGCGAACAGTTTGACCGCCTCGGCTTCCGTCAGGCCCATTATGCGCACTTCCACGTCTTTCTTGATAGCTCCTTCTTTGAGCAGGTTCGCAAATGTCTCGGCTGCGGCTACCTGCTGTCGGTCCGTCAGATCCGCACCGACGATGATGCGGCTCGGGTACAGGTTATCCTCGAGGGCCTTGCTCTCACGCAGGAACTCCGGTGAAAAAAGAATGTGCTCGCAGTGGTATTTCTCCCGCACGGATTTGGTGTAGCCTACGGGGATGGTCGATTTGATGACCATGGTCGCATTCGGGTTGACGCGCAACACCGTCTCGATGACATTCTCCACCGCAGAGGTGTCGAAATAATTGCGACGACTGTCATAGTTCGTTGGCGCCGCAATTACCACCAACTCCGCGTCCCTGTACGCCGCTTCGGCATCCAAGGTCGCGGTAAGATGCAAGTCTTTTTCCGCGAGATACTTCTCGATATACTCATCCTGAATAGGCGACTGCCGACGATTGATCATCGCTACCTTCTCCGGCACGATGTCCACCGCCGTCACCTCATGATGTTGGGACAATAGGGTAGCAATGCTGAGGCCCACATACCCCGTTCCTGCAACTGCTATGCGCATAAAATCACCAATTACAAATTACCAATTACCAATTAGATGTGTTCCTCGACGCCACGGAAATGAACGTTCAGTTCGTGGAGGTGCTCCAAGAGTGTTCCGAGTGAGGTTCCTTTGGTCATTTCAGCAAATGCGTTCACATCTTTCGGGAAACATTTTCCGCCATAACCGAATTTACCATCGGGTCCCGGGACGTAGGTGTGGGTGTCGTTGATGTAACCGGAGAGGAGCACGCCGGTGTGTACCTTGCGCCAATCCGCGCCCATCTTCTCGCAGTACTCCTTGCAGGCATTGAAATACGTCACTTTGTAAGCGCCGAAGACATTGTGCATGTACTTCGTCAACTCGGCCTCGAGCGGACTCATGACGGTGAATTTCTTACCCACGAAGATCTTCGTCAACAGTTCCTGTGCGCCGGTGAAGACCATGGTCTGCTTGTTAAAATCCTCGATGAAGGTGCGCTCTGTCAAGAACTCCGGCATGTAATACACATGGTGTCCGGTCTCTTTGGACAGGCGCTCGCTCGTGCCCGGCAGAATGGTCGTACGAACGAATACCGGCACGTCCGGCAGGTTCTTGATCAGTTCCGTCATCAGGCGCAAGTCCTGCGTGCCGTCTTCTTCAGTCGGCACATGAATCTGCAAGAACGCCACATCGACTCCACTCAGGTCATCGTTGTAACCCTTGTACGGGTCACTGATGAACAACTTACACTCAGGGTTGTTGTTCTCCAACCAATTTTTGAGGGCTCCTCCTACGAAGCCACATCCGATAATTCCAACGTTAATCATGTTTGTATAATGTATTTTAAATCAATTTTTCAAAAAAGCCCGCAAAGATACAACATTTTTTTTATATGTGCAAGTG
>CADCCH010000040.1 GCA_902799875.1 uncultured Bacteroidales bacterium
CCATCGAAAAAGCGTGCAAAGGTACTGCTTTTTTTTGAATTGTGCAAATAAATTCGCAAAAAAACGTTACTTTGCCTTTATTTTATCAAAACCGGAGCCGAAAACACCGCCTACATCGGCGATAGATACCAAGGCATTCGGATCGATATCGTGTATAAGCTTAAAAACCATCGAACTCTCCGGCTTGCGTACCAAAACCGAAATGACCTTCACCGGTTTCTTGGAGTACCAGCCGGTGCCGTCGAGAACCGTCACTCCTCGGTTAACGGTAGTATTGATGGCGGTAGCTATCTCGTCGTATTTGGACGAATAAATAAGGAAGTGGACCGATCTATGGAGCCGCGCCATGAGCCAATCGACTGCGACGGTATAGGAGATCGTCATCGCCACACCATAAAGCACGCGTTTGATCTGAAGATAGACCGGATTCCCCCCCTCCGCCAACATCGACTCGGGCAGCGGCAGGAAGAACGCCGAGGCGATAATAACAATATCGCACGCCAGCATGATATTTCCGAGCGATATATTCCGGTAATGATTGACGATCATCGCGACGATATCCGTGCCTCCGGACGACCCGTTAGCCGCCAGTACTGCCCCCAGACTGAGTCCGAAGACAAAGCCGCCGATGATGGCTCCCAGCCACGGATCCTCGATGATCGGTTCCGGCAGGATAGGTATCACGCGGTACCAGAACGTGATTGCCGCAACGCCTACCATCGTCCGGATGCAGAACCGCCAACCTACCGTGAGACCTGCTATAAAAAGCAGTATGGCGTTGAACACGAAAGTCGTCAGCCAGACCGGGACCGCCCCCCCGTATTCGGGAAAGAGCGAGGGGAAGAGTCCGCCGGTGACATAATAGATCGCGGAGCAGATACCCGTCAGTCCGCCGCCGACGAAGGCGTGCGGCAGGAGTACCCAGTTGACCATCAGTGCCATGGGGAAGATACCGAAAATGATCACCAGGTATTCAAACACCGTCCTTACCCGGGACTGACTATGCGCATTGTGCGGATTTACAAAACGATGAAACCGTAACATTCTACTTTCTACTTTCTTCTTTATTTCCCGTTTGCCATGGGGTCAAAGCCCTGCCCGAAAACGCCCCGTACCTGGCTCTGCGACACAAACGCATTGGGGTCTATGGATCGCACGAGGCGGAAGATCGTAGCGGATTCGTAGGAGCGCGCGATGGTCGTGACTACCTTCATCGGCTGCTTGTTATAGCCGCCTTCCGCCTCCAGAAACGTACATCCGCGGTGTGCCTGCGTGATGATCGCTTCGGCTATCTCATCGGGTTTCTGGGTGAAGATCATAAACTGGACAGACTGCCGCATCCTGTTCATCACCCAGTCCACAGCCGTCGAGCACATGAACGTATAGGTCAGACCGAAGAGGATTTTCTCTATCGCGCCTTGTGTGCCTGCCGCCTGAATGGTAGGCAGGAAGAACGCCGAGGATATCACCATCATATCCGCCATCAGCAGTACCCTGCCCATCGGCAGATGGTGGTACTTATTGACGATCATGGCGACGATATCCGTACCTCCGGTAGAACCGTTGTTGAGGAAGCATATCCCTAAGAAACAGCCCGTGAACAGACCTCCTATCACTACCGCCATGAACGAATCCGTGAGCAGCGGCACCGGAGCAATAGGGATCACTTTGAGCCAGATCGTGAGCCACATTACGCCCCAGATGGTGCGTAATGCGTACCGCCAGCCTACCGTAACGGCCGCCAGAATGAGCAGCAGTATATTGATCAGCGCACTGCTGAGCCAGATTGGCACATATGTCTTTGTCGCGAAATAAATGATCTCGCAGAGACCCGTCACGCCTCCGCCGACAATCGCATGCGGTACCAGAAGTTGGTTCACCGCCAGCGCGTAAGGGATCGTGCTGAGAGCTATCATGAACAGCTCCTTGATCATGATCCACGGCAAGGTACGCCTGTACTCTTTCAGATGCTCGCGGAGGTTGGACTTTTGTTTTATATTCTCTCTCACAGGATGCCTGTTTAGAATTTAGCTACGAGGTTTCTATCTCCAAATCCGTTATCTACGCGTCCGACCGGGCACCAGAACTTAGTCTGCGCTACCCATGCTGTCGGATACGCTGCTTGCTGACGACTATACGGATGCGTCCATTCATCGGCTACCACCTCATACTCCGGATGCGGGGCGTTGAGTAGCACGTTATCTGTCTTATCGGCCTTACCGGACTCGATATCCGTTATCTCCTGACGGATTTGCAAGAGCACATCGCAGAAACGATCGATTTCCTCGAGCGACTCGCTCTCCGTCGGCTCTACCATTAGCGTACCGTGTACCGGGAAAGAGAGGGTCGGTGCGTGGTAACCGTAGTCCATGAGACGCTTGGCAATATCCGCTTCGGTGATGCCGATGGCATGGAACTGGCGGCAGTCGAGAATGAGTTCGTGTCCTACCCGACCTGTCGCACCGGTATAGACGATGCCGTATGCATCTTTGAGACGTTTGGCCATATAGTTAGCCGAGAGGATAGCAGCTGCCGTGGCGTGACGCAGTCCTTCGGCACCCATCATCGCGATATAGCCCCAGGAGATGAGGGCTATGTTCGCATTGCCGTACAGAGCCGCAGATACACGGTTCTTATCTTCGGTCGGCAGACAGTCAGCGAGGGTTTTCGTGCAGCAAACAGCACCGGCACCAGGACCGCCTCCGCCGTGCGGTGAAGCAAAGGACTTATGTAAGTTAAGGTGACATACATCTGCCCCGATATAGGCCGGATTGGTCCATCCGATCTGGGCGTTCATATTTGCACCGTCCATATATACGAGACCACCGTTCTCATGTACGGCAGCAATCATCGCACGGATGGCTTGTTCGAAGATACCGTGTGTGGACGGGTACGTGATCATACAACCGGCCAGCACCTCTTTGTTCTCCTCCGCTTTCGCCTTCCAATCCTCAAGATCCGTATTACCCAGTTCATCGCACTTGACCACACAAGGTTCAAATCCTGCTTGCACACACGACGCAGGATTCGTGCCGTGCGCAGATGCCGGAATGAGCAGCACCTTACGTGCATCCTGTCCCTGCCGATGCAGGTATTCGCGGATGACTACCAGACCCGTATATTCGCCTGCCGCACCGGATGTCGGTTGCAAGGTACAAGCATCAAAACCGGTGATGGCGCAGAGCTGTTTCTTGAGTTCATTCATCACCACCAGATAGCCCTCTACCTGATCTTCAGGTGCCAAAGGATGGACGTTCATCGCGCAGTTGTAGGTGATCGGAATCATCGCCGCTGCAGGATTGAGCTTCATCGTACACGAACCTAACGGAATCATCGAGGTAGCCAGGGAGATATCCTTGCGGTCGAGACGCTTGAGGTAACGCATCAACTCCGTCTCCGTGTGGTATTTCTTAAATACCTCTGCCTGCATGTAATCGAGTTCACGCACCCGACTCTCGTCAATGATCCACAGTCCCTCAAAGGCCTCTTCGCTATCTTCGTACTGCGGGATATTATCACTGGCCCAGGCAAAGATCTGAATGAGTTGGTTCATCTCTGCCAAGCCGACGGTCTCATCGATGGCCAGACTGACCCATCCTTGCGGATCGTAGTAAAAATTGAAGCCGGCATCTTCGGCTATATCACGCAACCGTTCCTGCCATCCTTCATCCTCATCGCGTGTGATCTTAAGTGTATCAAAGAACTCCGCATTCTCCTGGTTATAACCGTAAGCCTGCAGCATCTCACTCAGATACACCGCTTTGCCGTGGATGCCTTCTGCAATCTCACGGATACCTTCCGCGCCGTGGTACACACCGTACATACCTGCCATCATAGCCGAGAGGGCTTCGGCGGTACAGATGTTCGATGTTGCGCGTTCGCGCTTGATATGTTGCTCGCGTGTCTGGAGCGCCAGACGGTAAGCCGGACGGTCGTATTTATCTTTACTCAGACCGATGATACGTCCCGGCATGTCGCGTTTGTACTCGTCTCTCGTAGCCATGTATCCGGCTGTCGGACCACCAAAGCCCATCGGCAAACCAAAACGCTGCGCCGTACCGCACATGATATCGGCATCCAGCGGTTTGAGGATCGCCAATGCCATCAGGTCAGCCACTACCGTCACTTTCAGTCCGGCAGCATGACAGTCCTCAATGAAAGCATCGTACTCTTCAATCGATCCGTCGCTATTTGGCCATTGTACCAACGCACCGAAATATTCTGCCGTAGGCTCAAAGTCCGCATAACTTCCGGTCACGATCTCGATATCCTGACCTTTCGCGCGCGTACGCAAAACAGATAAGGTATTGGGCCAGATTTTCTCGTCCACAAAAACCTTGCGTACATTGGCTTTGACCTGCTCACGGCTACGCAAGTTACGCATCATCGTCACGGACTCGGCGGCCGCTGTTGCCTCATCCAACAAGGAACAATTCGCCAGCGGCAGTCCGGTCAGGTCACTGATCATGGTCTGGAACACAAAGAGTGCTTCCAAACGACCCTGACTCACCTCGGCTTGGTACGGGGTATAAGAGGTGTACCAAACGGGGTTCTCCAACATGTTACGACGAATGACAGCCGGCGTAATCGTACCGTACCAACCGCGGCCGATATACGAATGCGTCAGAACATCGTTGTTCTGCAACTGCATCTCCGCCTCGGTCAAGTACTCTTGTTCGGTCATAGGTTCGTCCAACTCGATACCTTCCGGTAGCAGAATATCCGCCGGCATCGTCTCGCGCACCAACGCGTCCATCGACTCGGCACCCACTACCTCTAACATTCGTTTCTCATCTTGTTCCGTGAGCCCGATATGACGCGACTCCAAGTAATTTACTTTCATATTTGTGTTAAAATTATCAATTTCTGTTGAATTTCTCTGCAAAATTACAAAATAATTTTGATATATCCAAAAAAAATAGTAAATTTGCACAGAATTTCGATATTAGTTCATGGGTAATGAAACAAATTGAAGAGAAATTTGCACCGATGTGGGACATAAATCCCCTCTGGAACACGCTGACGGAAGACGAGAAAGTGCGTCTGAGTAAGGAAGTGGAAATCGTTCGATATGCCAAGAATGAGATCATTCACAACGACGGTGACGAATCGGTCTATGTATGGATGTTGTTGGAGGGGAAAGTGCGTATCTATAAGGAAGGCATCGGTCAACGGCAGCAGATCATCCGCTTATTGAAACCCTACGATATCTTCGGCTATCGTGCCTGTACGGTGAACGAGCCTTATAACTCAAGTGCGAGTGCCTTCGAGGCCAGTACGGTATATCGGCTCAAACGGGAGTCTTTCAATGAACTGATTCAAGCCAACGGTGCGCTCTGCTACCAAGTGATGCTGATGATGGCCAAGGATCTTGCCTTCTCGGAGATACAGACCGTGAACTTGACGCAGAAACATATCCGCGGTCGTTTGGCGGAGAGTCTTCTGTTGTTGCTCAAAAACTATGGCTACGAAGAGGACGGTCATACTTTGGCGATGTTACTGCCACGCGAAGACTTGGCGAACATGAGTAACATGACCACCAGCAACGCCATCCGCACGCTCAGTCAGTTTGCCCAGGAAGGTATCGTCGGAATCGACGGCAGACACGTCAGTATATTGGACGAAAGAGCCTTAGAAAAAATATCGCGCCTCGGATAAGAGACGCGATTTCTTTTTTAATCCATCATATTGCCCATATTATCCGATAACTGCACCATCTTGTCGTAATCTTCAGGACTGAGGTCGTAGAAATAATAGTTACGCGGATCGATCGGGCGCCCTTGGTAATGCACCTCATAATGCAAGTGCGGACCGGTTGATTTGCCGGTATTTCCGACTTTGGCAATCACATCTCCCCGTTTCACTTTCTGCCCTACCCGTGCAATACGCTTGGAGCAGTGTGCATAGCGCGTAGCGTAGCCGAAACCGTGATCCACCTCTACCGTCTCGCCGTAGCCTTGTTTCCATCCGGAGTACACCACCGTACCGTTACCGGTAGCATAAATATCCGTACCGATCGGTGCGGTAAAGTCCATTCCCTCATGGAAACGACGAATATGATAGACCGGGTCAATACGCCAACCGTAGCCGGACGCCATGCGTTTGAGATCCTTATTGAGCACCGGCTGGATGGCCGGAATATTCTCCATACGCACCTCCTGGTTCTTCGCCAACTCCAGAATCTCATCATATGAACGGGCCTGCACATAGAGCTCCTTCTCCAAGATATCCACCTTACGCTGCAAGTCCGCCGCCAACTGCAAGTTCGTCATACGTGCCAGTGAGTCATAGTACGCGATCTGCTGTTGCGCACCCATACGCGCACTCAGAGGAATAGGTTCTGCTCCTAACATCGCGCGGTACAAGTTATCGTCACGCTGACTTAGATCTGCCATCACCAGCTGCATCTGGTCCACCTGTTTCTCCAACACCTCCATCTGCGCCGTCAAGTTGCGATTATACTGCATCAACGATGCCTCACGCGGCGAGGGATAGAAATACAAGAAGGTGTAAAAGAAAATCACACCCAGACAGATACCACCGATGATGTATCCACCGGAACGGCGAAGCCAATAACGGAAACCATGCTCAATACGCTCTAACTGCAGCGTTTCCGGATTAATACGATACTTTTTATTTGCCATTTTTATACCAGAAAAAATATTGGTTTTGTTGTTTTTTCTCTTCAGGTGTACGCGCAACGTAAATAGGTTCGCGCGTGTACGGGTTGATACCGGTGTAGAACATCGTCGTCGAGAGTGTCATAGGCGTCGGCGTAAAGTCCTGCACCTGCTCCGGACGGTAATGCATCTTCTTTGTCTCTTCCGCCAGATGCGACATATCGCGTTTGGTGCAACCCGGATGGGAAGAGATAAAATACGGTATCAATTGTTGGTGCAGTCCCGCCTCTTCGTTGATACGCAAGAAGAGTTTGCGGAACTCAAGATAGTTGGACCAGTTGGGTTTGCGCATAATATGCAGCACATTGTCCGAACTGTGTTCGGGTGCTACTTTGAGACGACCGGACACATGTCGTGTGATAAGTTGACGGGCGTACTCTTCGCTCATCAGGTCGTACCGTATACCCGAGCCCACAAACGCATGCTTGATATACGGTAACTTATCCACCGTGCGGTAGATATCGAGCAGCGGTCCGAAGTCCCGATTGAGGTTCTTGCAGATGCTCGGTTGCAGACAGGACGGTCGTGCACATTTCTCGCATAGCGATATATCCTTACCATGCATCTGATACATGTTCGCCGACGGACCACCAAGATCGGAGATGATTCCGTGAAAGTCCGGCAGTTGACTCAAACGCTCTATCTGCCGGAGGATGGACTCCTTCGAACGCGAGACAATCTGCTTGCCTTGATGGGCTGAGATCGTACAGAACGAACAGCCCCCAAAACAACCGCGGTGCATACAAACCGACCACTTGATCATGTCGTACGCCGGGATACGTTTGTCTTTATATTTAGGGTGCGGCGTGTATTGGTACGGCAAGTCAAAGATCGCATCCAGTTGCTCCGTCGTGATAGGCAGATACGAGGGGTTCACCACCACCCAGCGTTTACCTACCGGTTGCACGAGAGTCGTCTGGTGAATCTTATTGGACTCGATCTCCATGAGTCGGAAGTTCTCGGCATGTTTGCGTTTGTCGCATAGTGCCTCTTCGTGGGATGCCAGCATAATAGCATCCGCAGGAATCTCTGACTTATCACTCGTCAGATAGGCCGTCTGCGGGATATCGTGTACACAACCGCGCTCTGCAATTTCCACCATCGCCTGTTCGCCCATGCCATAAACCAGCATATCTGCACCGCTGTCCACTAAGATGGAGGGCATCAACTTATCCTGCCAGTAGTCATAATGGGTCAGACGTCGCATGGAGGCTTCGATACCACCGATCACGATGGGTACATCCGGATATAGTTGCTTGAGGATCTTACAGTACGTGATCGTACAATAATCCGGTCGTGCTCCGGCTCTGCCGTCCGGCGTATAGGCATCATCCGAACGACGACGTTTGGCAGCGGTGTAGTGGTTCACCATCGAGTCCATCGAACCGGCCGATACGGCAAAATAGAGACGGGGCTTACCGAACTTCTTAAAATCCCGATAATCACCGTGCCAATCAGGCTGGGGAACGATCGCTACCCGATAACCGGCAGCCTCGAGTACTCGACCCAATACCGCCGCACCAAAAGAAGGATGGTCTATATACGCATCCCCGGAGAAGAAGACAATGTCCACTTCATCCCAGCCACGCAAATCCGTTTCTTTCTTGGTCGTCGGCAAGTATTTCAAAAGATCGTACTCCATCAATCGATTTGCAGATCCAATGTTTGTTTGAGTTGCTCCAATGCCGGATTCTGCTCCGCCATGAGTTTGTATTTTTCTTCAGCCGTAAACGCCATCTGCTCCTGATTAAACTCCTCCTGCACCACGCTAATCTGCAGTTCATTGTTATGCAGTTTGGCCCGCAGTTGTTGGAGCAGTGTCGGTAGCGCTTTCTGCAGTTCCTTCATCTGCCAGGGGTTCGGCATCTGGATTTGTGCCGTGTTTTCACTCTTCAGTTGCGGGGTATAGGTCTCCATCAACTGTTTCAGACGCAATTCCTCCGTATGGGTAGCCGCCAGACCAACCCACGCGTCTCTGAGTTGGTCAGCCGTAAAAGGGCGATTGGAAACCGGCTCATTAAGGTCCTTAAGGCCTTTAGAGTCCTTAGGGTCATTAGGGACTGCCGGCTTCTTTCCTAAGCCGAGCGAGATACTGGGTATCTTGGGCATACTGACAGTAGTAGTCGCTGCCTTGGGCTGCTCGATGGGCTTATCCGCGGGTGTACTTGGAGCACTAGGAACACTAGTCGTCCTAGGAGTACTAGGCTGAGGAGCTGCTGTTTGCGGAATATTCTGCGCGACACCCAGTTGGGTCAGTTTGACCAGCGCCAGTTCGACCGTCAGCCGCTTGTTTCGTGCCGTACGGTAGTTGATATCGCAGGTATTGAGGATATCGAGGGCTTGGAAGATCCAAACCGGAGCGCAGTGTTGTGCCTGCTGGGCGTAGCGTTGACGGATAGCGTCCGAGGTCTCCAACAAAGGCAGGGTCTGCGGATCTTTGCTGACCAGTACATCGCGCAGGTGTTGCGCTAATCCCGTTACAAAATGTCCGGCATCGAAACCGTGGTTCAACACATCGTTGAAGAGCAACAAAGCATTTGTTACATCGTGCCGGAGCGCACTGTCCACCAATTGGAAGTAATAGTCGGAGTTCAGAACATTCAGTACTGCTATCGTCTGCTCGTAAGTGATCGTGTTCCCACAGAAAGCTACCAACTGATCAAAGATCGACAGGGCATCACGCAATCCACCGTCTGCTTTCTGCGCCACGACGTTGAGTGCCTCTTCGCTGACGGTGATACCCTCTTTGGTAGCAATCGACTGCAGATGCGCGACGATATCCTGCACCGTGATACGGTTGAAGTCATACACCTGACAACGACTCAAAATGGTAGGTATCACTTTGTGCTTTTCGGTCGTTGCCAAGATAAAAATAGCATACGAGGGCGGTTCCTCGAGGGTCTTCAATAGCGCATTGAACGCCGCCGTCGAGAGCATGTGCACCTCATCAATGATATAGACGGAGTACTTACCTGCCTGCGGCGGGATACGCACCTGATCGAGGATGGACTTGATGTCCTCCACCGAGTTGTTGGACGCCGCATCGAGTTCGTGTATATTCCACTCCGAACCGGGTTCGTTGGCGTTAATGGTCTTTGCGAAGATACGTGCGCAGGTGGTCTTACCTACTCCTCGCGGACCGCAAAACAAGTACGCATGCGCCAGACGGTTCTGACGTATCGCGTTCTGCAGCGTTTGTGTGAGCGCCTGTTGACCTACCACCGACTCAAAAGTCTGCGGCCGGTACTTACGCGCCGATACAATGTAATTTTCCATATGCTATAGAATAAATATATTTCTCTTTTTCAACAGTCTGAATCCTGAATCCTGAATCCTGACTCCTTATTCCTTTCAGTTGCTCAAAAGACACAATCCCCGTTCCTTCTGCTTTCACGATCGCTTCTTTCTGCGTCCATAAACGCGTGAACTTCCGGTCATCCATCCCTACCCGTTCCTCTTCATTCATCACGCGTGCTATCAAATCCGAATCTGCGTGTCGAATATGTTCAATATCGATACCTATGGGTTGGTCATCGATGGCAACCGCAATCCCTTCTTTGCAATGACTAATCGAGAAGTACGGTCCGTGCTCCAGATACGGCTTACCGTGTTCGTTGTATTTCCATTTGGTATCCCGGTATCCCGGTATCCCGACAAGGTCATAAAGCATCAGCCAACTCTTCAAACAGCAGAACTGTCCAAACGTGTGCTTGTATTGCAAGGCCTGTTCGCGCCGTTGCGCGGACACGAGCGGTAGCAAGCGTTGTACTTCCTGCTCCGTACACTCCTCCATCCTATCAAATATCGCGACGCGCATGCACTTTCCAATAAACAACCGGTAGAATGGTCACCGTCAGGGGTAAGGTGAACAAGGTACCGAAACAAATAACAACTCCCATCGGCATCCAGAGACTGGTAGCGGCGATGATCATCGGTAACACTCCTAAGGCCGTGGTAGCCGAAGTCAGGAAGACCGGACGCATACGTCTGAGTCCCGCCTGGTACGCTGCCTCCCGGTACGTCAGATGTTTGTACTTACGGGCATCCTCTGCATATTCGTACATCATGATCGCATTGCGGACGATGATACCAATCAGACTGACGACACCTAAGACTGCCGTGATGGAGATATCCAAACCAAAGAGCCAGAGTCCTAACATCGATCCGAACAAACAGAGGATGGCGCTGCTTAAGGTCAACAAAGCTAGGCCGATCTTACCGAAGTGGTATAGCAACAACACCAACATCACTGCCAATGCGGCTACAATGGACCAGAGGATTTGCGGAATAAGCATGTCGTTGATCTCCGACAGACCACCATACACGATCTCCACCCCTTCCGGCAAGTCCGTCAGATGGGTATTAATCCATTTTTTAACTTTGCGTTCGGCATCGACTTGACTGGTCGTACCCCGTAAGTCTGCACCTACCGTCAGGGTTCGTACGGCATTTCGATGCTCGATATAGGTATGATGCCAGCCCGGTTCAATCGAAGCCACTTGCCGCAAAGGCACCCAAACACCGGGGATGGCCGTAGGTATCTGGATGGCTCCGAGTTCTTCGGCATTGAGGGCATTGATACCGGCGGTATAAAGGACTACCGGTACGCCGTAGGAGCCTTCGTACAAGGTCGTGAGTGTGGCACCTTGCGTGGCTTCCCGCAGATAAAGCGAGAGCATCGTCTGAGTGATACCGAGTCGTGTCGCCTCATCGGCTTTGAGCACCAGTCGTGTCGAAGGAGCCATATTGAAATAATCGCAACGAACGCCCTGCATCTCCGGTTGCACCACCATATAGCGGTAGATACTGTCTGCTATCGGAAGCATCAAATCCCAGTTATCGCCTTTCACACGTACCTCCAGCGGGTTCTTGACAGCTTGGTAATCCAGTTGTTTGAAGCGTGCGTAGGCATTCGGAAAATAATTCTCGTATTTGGCCGTATATTCCTTAAGCACCTGTGCGGTGGCTTTACTCGATGGCGTATTCACAATCAACTGCGCATAATTCGATGCCGGTGTCTGCGGGGTATAAGTGGCATGGAAACGCGGACTGGACTGGCCGACAAACGCCGTCACGCTCGTCACCCGTTCATCGGCTCGTAAGATCCGTGCCAGACTGTCTGCCACCGCTGCACTCTCCTCAACCGTCGCACCGTCCCGCAGGTGTATCTCGACGGCAAAAAACTCCCGTTCGGCTTTAGGCAGCAGTTGTAAGTTGCGGTTAAAGAGCAAGAGGATACCGATACCTGTCGCACCACCCAAGAGACACCACACGACGACCGGATGCGCAAAGCACGCCGTTAGGGCACGTTTGTAGGTGTTCTGCAACCAGTTAAAGAAACGTGTCTGGATCCGTTCCACCAGATTAAACTCCTCCGGTTTGCGGATACGTATATAGCGAAACGCCAGGTACGGTGTCACCCAGGTAGCATAGAAGATACTGGCTACCAACGCAAAGAGCACCGCCCACGGGAAGAGTTGCACGAACTCGCCCAGGGGTCCCTGGATAATGCGCGTCATGGGGAAGAACATGCCGCAAATAGCCATCGTAGCCAGCGACATCGGTACAAAAAGGAGACTCGTGCTCACATTGGCGCTGTACCAGCGCGAGTGTCTTTTGTCGAGATAATTGGTGTAGCCGTCTATGACTATCACCGAGTCATCCACAATCATTCCAAGCACAAAGATGAGCGCTGCCAGAGTCACCGTATTCAACTCGATACCGGTGATGTACATCAAACCGATACAGATGGCAGTACAAACCGGTAAGCCGGTCGCAGCCACTAATGCCGTCCGTAAGGGGAAGAGCATCAGCATTACGGCGATAACCACCAGAATCGATATCAGTATATCGCGCAGGAATGAGAGCACCGAGTCGTGTACCACTTTGGGTTGGTCGGTGATACGGTGAAAACGGATGTCCGGCGGCAGGAGCGCGGCGGCTTGCGCCAGCTGCTTATCCACCTCGTTACCGAACGCAACGATATTGTTTCCGGGCACCATCTCCATATTGAGAATCAGACACGGAGCACCGTCAAACTCTACATACTGTTTGGGTGTCTGGTAGCGCCGCTCGACATCGGCTATATCTTTGAGCCGTATGGTACTTCCGGTCACCGGATCGGACCATACAATCTGCTGCTCCAGCTCATATTCGGTCATGTACGGTATGACCACCTGCAGGGTACCGTTGGCATCCTGGTCACCGCCTACGGTTCGCAATCCCTGCAGGGCCATTTGGGCTTGTAACACCGAGGGGTTGATACCGTAACGCGAGAGGCGTTCAGGATCGATCGTCACCGCTATCTCTTCCGTCTGCTGGCCCATGATGCGCAGTTTACCCATCTCAGGTATCGTACGCAATTGGGTGCATAGTTGCTTGGCGTACTGCTCTAACTCACGCGGACTGCGCTGGTCGCTCTCCACGGCTATCAGCAAGGAAGAGGTGTTTCCGAAATCATCAATCAAAACCGTCTGCAGCACTCCTGCCGGCATCTGCGTCTTCTGCAACAAAGGCAAACCTGCACGGATCTTGTTCCAGGCTGCCTCATTGTCAATCTTCGCCATGCGTAACATCACGTACACATACGCGATACCGTCTTTGCTATGACTGAAGGTCAGCTTCTTATCCACCGCCTCAAAGGTATTGATATAATCCTCCAGGGGAACAGTCACCTGTTGTTCGACCTCTTCGGCGGTTGCCCCGGGATAAACGGCTACCACTAATCCCTGACGCACAGAGAACTGCGGAAACTCGTCCTTGTTCATCTGCGGTAGGGACCAGATACCGAAAGCCATCAAGCCCATGAACAGCGCAATCACGAGACCGTGATGCCGCATCGCTCCTTCTATGTGCTTACTCGTTTTCAATCTTACAACCTTTGTACAGTTTCTGATATCCCTCTACGATGAGGGTGTCGTTCTCTTGCAAGCCGCTGCGTACCCGTACGCCGTCGGCTTTATATCCGTCTATAGTGATATTGCGTCTTACCGCTCTCCCCTGCTCTGCCACCCATACGGTCGGTCCTTCGGGCTTGAGCAAGATACACTTGGCAGGAATCACGATCTCCTCCTCTTTGAACCTCTCACTTCTCACCTTTACGGTCGCCACCATGCCGGACTGCAGTCCCTCTGCGTCACCGTCGATACGGGCTACCACCTCATAGGTGTGGGTCAGGGCGTTGGCCGAATAGTTACGCTCCGTAATCGTTATAGGAAAGGACTGCTCCACGGCGGCGCAGCTCACTTCGCCTTTTTTGCCCAATCCGTTGATCTCGGTCTGCGGCACGGTGAAACGTACGCGGAAAGAGCGGACATCCAATAACGTACAGAGGATCGTACCGGGGAGGATGGTCTGACCGTTGCTGATCTCCAAGCCGCTGATGATGCCGTCTCTCGGAGCGGTCAGCGTACACTCCTCCAATTGCCTCTGCGCCGCGGCGTAGAGCGATCGGGCTTGCTGGAGCTGACTCTCTATCTCCACCATCTTCTGGTCGGAGACGACGCCTTTCTCGTGCACTTTGCTCACGCGGTCGAATCCGTCTTGCGCATGCTGCAAGGTAGCTTTGGCGCTCTCCAAGGCGTTCAGTGCCTGTGTGTTATCGACCGCCAGGATGGTCTGCCCTGCCGTCACGCGTTGACCGTTCTGCACAGCCACCGCCACGACACGTCCGGGCGTCTGCAGACTCAGCGGCGTCTCTTGCGCCGCCTCAATCGTACCTACGTACCGTGAGTTGATAGAGCTCGCTTGCGGACTAACCGCCATCGTTTTCACTTTCACCGGTGCCTGCTCCTGCTGCGTACGCTCCATCTTGGAGCAGCTGATCCAGCAAAGCAGCACGCCTATTACCAAAAGCTTATCCTTCATAACTAATCTTTTTCCATTGGACTGTCAAATAAACGGCTCGCGCTATCAGGTGCGCGAAATAACCGATATATAGTGCCTGCGGACCGAGCCAACGGTACGTAAGCAAGTATCCTCCTACAAAAGCGACTGCTGCCCAGATCATCGAGTTGCGGATCGGTACACCTGCGGTCGCTCCCACATACACGCCGTCCCACATAAACGCCAGCGTACTGATGATCGGCATGGCAATCAACCAACCGATATACGCCATCGCCGCCTCGATGACTGCTTCATCGTTGGTCATGATTTCAAAATTGACCCTTCCCAGCGCAGCGTAGAGGATGGTAAAGATCACCCCTACTCCCAACGCCCAATAAAAGAGTGCACGGACTACATCATTGAGCGACTTGTTCGCGCTCATTCCTAAAGCTTTGCCTACCAGTGCTTCTCCGGCGTAGGCGAATCCGTCCACAAAGAAGGAGAAGAACATAAAGAGCTTCATCAGTATCGAGCTGACCGCCAGTTGGGTATCGCCGTACTGGCTTGCCAGGGACGTAAAGCCCACGTACACCACCATGAAACACAGCGAGCGGATGAAGAGGTTGCCGTTGAGCGCCATCATCCGTTTGATCTCCGGTCCCCGCATAGCGGCAATGATCTCCTGAAGTCCGATATGCACGATGTCATAGCGGAAGACTAAGATTCCTATCGCCAGCGTCAAACCCATAAACTGCGCGATGACCGTTCCGTGTGCGACACCGACCACACCGAGTCCGGCATGCACGGCGAGGTAATAACTGGCACACATGTTCACGACATTAACCACGATATCCACCGCCATCGGACTCTTGGTGTCCTGCATGCCGATGAACCAGCCTTTGAGGGCCATAAGCATCAGGGTGACGGGGGCAGCCCAGATGCGCACAAAGAAATAATCCCTTGCTACCTCTGCTACGCCTTCCGAACACGGTACAACCGCCAGAACCGCCGTCACAAACAGCCATTGGATGGCCCAGATCACCAAGCTCGCTATCAGCGCTATCGTCAGACTCTGCGTCAAGATCTTCCGGCATTCACCGCTAACCGCTAACCGATCACCGCTAACCGTTTTACCGTACGCCTGTGCGGTCAAACCACTTGTACCGACACGCAGAAAACCGAAGTTCCAGTACAGCAAATCAAAGAGCATCGTAC
>CADCCH010000041.1 GCA_902799875.1 uncultured Bacteroidales bacterium
ATGGGTGAAGCGGACGCTCCGCTGTGGCTCAAATACCTGCGTGAGATAGTGCTGCTCTCGCTCACAGGTCTCTCGCTCTACACGACCAAGAAAGAGGTGCGTTTTGGCGACAACAAGTTCAGCTGGACGCCAATAGTAGAAGTAGCCGTCCTGTTCCTCGGAATCTTCACGACGATGACCCCTGCCCTCGCCTATCTTAAGGCGCACGCAGCCGACCTCGGTTTCACCCACGCATGGCAGTTCTATTACTCGACCGGTGCGCTCTCTGCGTTCCTCGATAACACGCCGACAGCCGTTGCCTTCCACGGCGTAGCTTCCGGCCTGCCGGAGTCGCTTGCTGCCGCTGAAGCAGGTGTCGTAACAGGTATGTTCAACGGTACACCTTTCGTAGCCGGTGTTCCGGAGATACTGCTCAAAGCTATCTCCATCGCGGCTGTGATGTTCGGCTCACTGACCTATATCGGCAACGGACCTAACTTCATGGTCAAGGCCATCGCAGAGGAGAGCGGCATCAAGATGCCGTCATTCTTCGGCTATATGATTAAGTTCAGTTTGATCATCCTGTTGCCGGTATATATTATCGTACAACTCCTCTTTATCTAAATGACACTGATTGATAACATTATCACGTGGTATTCGACGCATATGAACTATGCGTCGATTACTGCGTTGATGGCGGTAGAGAGTTCGTTCATCCCCTTCCCGAGCGAGGTAGTGATCCCGCCGGCGGCTTTCGTAGCCGGTCAACCGGAGAGCGTGTTGTGCGCAACGGGCAATTATATCGTGGATGTAGCGATTATTGTGCTCTTCGGTACGCTCGGTGCGATGATCGGTGCGGTGATCAATTACGGTTTGAGTGTTTGGCTCGGACGACTGATCATCTATAAGTTTGCGGACAGCAAACTGGGCCATCTTTGCCTTCTGTCGGGCGAGAAACTGCAGAAAGCGGAGGAGTATTTCCGCGAGAAAGGAAACGTCTCGACCTTCATCGGTCGTTTTATTCCGGGTATCCGTCAGCTGATCTCTATCCCTGCCGGACTAAGCCGCATGCATTTCGGTGCGTTCCTTTGGTGGACCTTTTTAGGTGCGTTCATCTGGAACTGTATCTTAGCCGCTTTAGGTTACATCGCTGCCGGACAAATGGACCTTATAAAAGAATATAGCCACGAATTATCCGTGGCCATACTCATTCTGTTTGGAGCAGTAATTCTCTATTTCGCTGCTAAAAAACTTATTGCTTTAGCCAAGCGCTAACCGCTTTGCGGTTATGCAAAAGCTCGGCGCAGATATAACTGATCAGCCAAGCAAAGAATAAGGCTAAAATCATCACCTTCAGGCGACTGTTTACCGGAGTCGGATCCAGATAGAAATGGTTTTCCAACACAACGGGAGCAGTCGCTAACTGGATACGATAATCCGTTTGTTGCATGTGTTTCTGTTGCTTATAGATATCGTCCAAGAACAATTTTACACTGCTATCCACGTACAAGTTGACATTCCCGGATGATTTCTGATTAGAAGATATCGTCGGTATCACCGTTTTCTCATTGAAATAGTAATAACTGGTCAGGCTGTCCAACTTTTGTGCTTGAGCATGGTTAAACGCACCTTCTTCCTTCAGATTAGTTACGTATCCCAGATAAGACTGACACAACGCTTCATTGCTGTTCAAATAGGATAACAAAGCATTCTCCACGTCACGTAAATGAGGCAGATTGCGACCTTTGATGCGGAATTGGATACACAAACGATCTTTCATGCGCACCCGTACTGTATCCGTCGATGTGGACAAACGATCAAAATCCGTGTAGTCCGAGATACCGTCATTCAATGCATCAATCACAAAAAATGTCTTCAAATGAGAGATGGTGTTGTTCTCCAAATACGGTTTAATAGCCGCATCGTTCGGTATCAATTCAATTGTACGAAGGATAGCATATGTCTGATCAAACTGCTGAATAGAAGCACCATTAATCATCGCAATCGCATTCGCTTTGTAGATGCGATTATCAAAACGCGTGTAGTACATTCCTCCGACAATGCCAAGACCAATAATCAGCACAAACACCCACCAATACCGAATCATCATCAGAATTACATGGGTAAAGGCGTCCCAACACGCTTTTAACGCACGACCAAACGCACGAAAAGATAACGAAAAAAAATCAATAAGATTAAGTTCTTTTTCCATAATATAAATATTTTAATTATTTTCTTCTAATCCAACCGAACGGACGATGCGCTTCCTTAGCCGGCTCTTCTTCTGCCTTGGGTTCGTCCTCCACCGTGATCACCACCTCTTCTGCCGAAGTCGATGCCACGCGTTCACGAACCGGCTGCGGTTGTTCTATACCTTCCGCAAAAAGGGTCTCACTCAAATCAATCAACTGTGCTTTCTCGTCCTCCAATGGTTTCGCCTGCTGCGGATAGTTATCCTCGATGGCTTCGGAGATTGTTTTCTTGCCCTCTTCCTCTTCTTCCGAAGGAAGACCGTCCACTTTATACCCCGTTGCGATGACCGTTACACGTACTTCTTCGCCCAGACTCTCATCAATCGACGCCCCCCATTGTACCTCGATATCATCGCCTACCTCTTGTACGAAATCGTTGATCTGATCAATCTCTTCCATCACGATCGCATGCTCCGTGGAGCAGTAGAACTGCAGCAAGATTCGCTCGGCGCCGTGTACGTCGTTGGTGTTCACGAGCGGTGAGTTAAGGGCATCGTTGATGGCATTGGTGATACGTTTGTCACCCGATGCACGACCGATATTCATGATCGCTACTCCACCCTTACGTAATGTATTCCGTACATCCGCGAAATCGGTGTTGATATACCCCGGTACGGTGATTATCTCCGCTATTGCCCGCGCCGCATTCGCCACCACGTCATCGGACTTACTGAACGCATTAAGCAGATTCAACTCGGGATAGATCTGTTTGAGTTTCTCATTATTGATGATGAGCAGGGCATCCACGTGTTTCGCCAGACGTGCGACACCGGTCATGGCTTTCTCTATCTTCTTCTTGCCCTCAAACGCAAAAGGAATAGTGACGATTCCTACGGTCAGGATACCCATCTCTTGCGCCACCTCTGCGACCACGGATGAAGCACCGGTACCCGTACCGCCACCCATACCTGCTGCCAGGAAAAGCATCTGCGTTCCGTCGTTGAGCGCCTCACGGATATGCTCACGGCTCTCTTCCGCATACTGACGTGCAGTCTCCGGATCACCACCGGCACCCAGCCCCGGACCTAACTGTAACTTACTGGGTACCGAGCTCTTGATCAGTACCTGCCGATCCGTGTTACATACCAGAAACGAGACATCTTTGAGTCCCTGGCGGTGCATATAGTTGACAGCGTTACAACCGCCACCACCGACACCGATCACCTTGATAATACTATCTTCCGTAAGGCCTTCCAAAGGCAATGTAATTAAATCTTCCATTTTATTCTTGATCAATAAACATATCTAATGTACTCTCTTTCATCCGATCGAAGAACCCCGGTTGACGCACCGGTTGGTTCTTGTGATTATCGCGGTAATCCTGCCCCAACAGGATCGTACCCACCAGCGATGTGTACTGCGGGGACAGATATTTCTCCTCCGTGTCGCGGTGCAGCAGCAAATTATGCGCACCGTATTGTACACGTACACCTGTCTGCGATTGGATGTATTCGGCTATACCCGCCAACATCGATCCGCCACCGGTTATATACAGCGTTTGGATACGACTCTCCACTTTCTTCAGTTCCTCCATCAGCGGTGCCAAAATCTCTTTTAGTTTCAACTCAATCGCTTCCGCCAGTTCCGTTGCGGTAATGATCATGTCTCCACCTATCTCCGGTGCGGCCGGCACACGCAGACGTACGTTCTTCTCCACCAAGTCCGGGGACGCACAACCGTATTGTTTCTTGAGCACCTCGGCCGTATTGAAACTCAGCCCCTGCTGCTCCAACATGCGTGTGATATGATAGCCGCCTTTCGGTACTACTTTGTTCAACAGGTACTGTCCACCCTTATAGACGGTCAAACTAGTCGTCTGCGCTCCTAAATCCAGCACCGCACAACCATTCTGCAGTACATGATTGCCGTCACACGTGGCAAAAGCGGACAGCAGACATTCCGGACGCACAAACGCATGCTCGATGCTGCGTGCTGCTTGCGAGAAGGACTTTTGCAACTGCGTATCGATGGCTTTTCTGCCATAGAAAGCAATATAATGGGCTTCCACCAAAGCCGCCCTTTGTTCCGGCGAAGGAGTCTCATCCTGCTCTACGCCGTCTAACTTAAAGAACGACGGCACCAAGCCCAGGACCGCTACTTCCGGATTGCGCAACTCGATCTTCTGCTTGCATTCCAGTTCCATCTCATCCAACAGCGCCTGACTGATCTCCTTACGCCGCGCCTGGTCACGTTTCGAATGCACCGCCACAATCTGCATCGACTGCCCTCCCACAGAGATAAAAGCCGTCGGTAATTCCTCCACACCGATGCGGTTAGCCAGCAGTTTCAGTACTTCGGCGATGACGTATCCGGCGTTACTGCTCTGCGTGATCACACCTTGTTCCACGCAGACGTTACCTAACTTCTGCGAACGCTCCTCCACACCTAAGATCTGAAACAAATCCGGTGCAATACGCCGTGCTGCCAAAGCACGGACACTGTCACTTCCTAAATCCAATGCCACCAAGGGAAGCGAGTCTGCTGTTTTCATTTGTCTCCTTGCCATCGTCCGATCACTTGTCCCTTAAAACGAACATCCAACTCATCATAATGCTTATCCTGTATCGCGTCCGCACCGTTCTCCAGGAACGTACGTAACTTCGTTAGTTTCTGCTCATACCGGTTCATCGTACCCAACACCACCCGCTCGTTACTCAGATACACATACACCATCTGCGGGTTCTTGACCTGTACATAGCGGATCCGTTGCTGCCAATAGGTATTATCCTGCAACCATTCTGCAAAATCACCCAAAGACTTACAGGCCATCTGTACGCCTACCGCACCGGTCACTTTCAGCACCTCGTCCTTGACCAGCACCCGCACCGGCATCACTTTGCGATCCGTGTCCACAAAATACGAGTCTCCCGGCATCGATACCAACAGCAGCGGCACGCGTTGGGTCAAACGCACCCGTACTTCTCCCCGCGGCGTCATGTAACACTGGGCAGTACGCACCATCGGATGCTGACTAACCGTCTGCTCGATACGATGCAACACACCGCGATCCAAGGTCCTCCCCACCGGATAAATCTTTTCCGCCAACAACATCTGATCCAACTCGCTCTCCGTCAGATACAACCGGTCTTTCCGGTCTTCAATGATATAAGTTAATTTGCTGCACGGCACCTCCAACGGACGCATCCGCACCCCCAGCACCACCGCCGTTACCAACAGCGCTGCCACCAGGGTCACTCCCACACTCTTTCCTATGATCCGTCCTATATTACTCATCTAAGGCTTTCGTTATATCGGGCACCAAACGATCTATATCTCCTGCACCGACGGTTAGTATCACCACCGGCTCTGCACTCGCAGCCACACGCCTTTTCAGTTCATCAATCAGGTCTTTCTTCTCCACTACCGTACCACCCAACATTTCGCTGTTCACACCCGCTATCGGCAACTCCCGCGCCGGGTAGATAGGCAGCAGAACCAACTCGTCCATCGTATGGAGTACCGCACTGAACTCATGCGCAAAATCGCGGGTGCGGGTGTACAGATGAGGTTGGAAGACACCAATCAATTTACGCTCCGGGAATAACTTCCGTACCGAATCAATCGCGGTGGCGATCTCCTGCGGGTGGTGGGCGTAATCGTCCACGTACGCCACCTTCGGCGTGTTAACATGAATATTAAACCGACGCCAAACACCCTTAAAAGAAGTCATCCTCTCTTTGATCTGCTCTTCCGGTACGCCCGCCAGCAAAGCAACTGTAATCGCCGCAACCGCATTCTCGATGTTTACCCAAACGGGTACGCCCAGAAGGATATCGCGGATGGTCGCCAAAGGCGAAGTATAATCAAAATACAACTGTCCGTTCTCGATACGGATATGCTGCGCGTTACTCCAGCCGTAGGTATAACACTTCACACCGGGCTGCAGACGAGGCACCAGAGGGATACCCTCTTTAACCACCAGTGCATCGGTGATCAGACTCGTATAATGGGCAAACGCCTCGCGATAAGCCTCTTCAGTACCGTATATATCCAAATGGTCCGGATCCACCGCTGTCACCACCGAGATATACGGCGTCAAATGATGAAAACTACGATCATACTCATCCGCCTCCACCACCACGTACTCGCTCGCTTTGTCCAACAGCAGATTGGTGCGATAGTTCATACTGATACCACCCAAGAACGCATTCGTCGGCGCCAACAGATGCGCAATCATCGTACTCGTCGTCGTCTTTCCGTGCGTACCGGCGACGCAAAGCGCCTTCATCTGCCGCGTCACCAGGCCTAACACCTCCGCACGCTTGCGGATATCAAAACCCTTCTCACGCAAATAGGTATAGACCACACTGTCTTCCGGCACCGCAGGTGTACGAACGACCAGGGTATGAAGCGCAGATAAATCTTCAATCTTCAATCTTAAATCTTCAATGCTATCATTATAAATGATAGCTATCCCTTCATTCTCCAGCTCTCTCGTCAAATCCGACGGCGTACGGTCATAACCGCTCACGGCATACCCCTGGTGCTTGAAATAACGCGCCAAGGCGCTCATTCCGATGCCGCCTATACCTAAGAAAAAGAAGTTTTTTATGTCGCTCTGCGCTATCATTGCATGTTAATACACAAATCGGGCGCAAAGATACAAAAAAATTTGCATATATCCAAATAATTTTGTAATTTTGCAGCGAAAATGAAAAAAATAGGTGTTCTCATATTGAATTTATGCCTGTGCGTAAGTGCTTTTGCACTTCCGCATTATGAGTTGGCTTATCGTCTCAACGGCACGGGGGCGATGATGATGCCGGACGGCAAAGTGGACCAATTTATCCAACGTCCTGCCTTAGGCGGAGCGTTCACGGTCGAGTTCCTTCCTACCGGTCGCTGGCATTGTTTGCAACAATGGAACAACGCCTCGATTGGTGTCGGAGCCAAGTACCTCAATCTCGGTAACGATGCCTATCTGGGCTCCGCCGTCGCGGCCTATGCGTACATGAACCAACCTTTCTACAACGGCACCCATTTCCGGATCGGTGTACGACCGACCGTGGGACTTGCCGTGGCGACCAAGACCTACTGCAACACCCTACCCGATGACGTCACACCTTATACCAAAGCGCGCGACGCGAGCGGAAAACTGATTGCTAACTGGTCCATCGGTTCGCTGCTTAATGCCTATCTGGCGATGGAACTGTTCATGGATTTTCCGATCAAAGACGGCTGGGAGATCACCCTCAACGGCGGCTGGCAACATATCAGTAACGGTTCGTTCATGCACCCGAATGCAGGATATAACATGTTCGGTGGTGAGTTAGGCCTTCGCTATCATCCGAATAATCCGGATGCTCCGGATACTCCGGATCCCGACGTGCCGCGTCATCTGTACGACGGTGTCGATAAACCCTGGGCGGTGGAGATCAGTGCTACCGGTGGTGCCAAGCAGAACTACTATGCCGACAATCAGAAAGGACAGCAGTTCTTCGGAGCGGCTACCGTCAAAGCCGCGGCCTACTGGGTACCCGTCTCCATCTTCCGTATCGGTGCCGGTGTCGATGCTTTCTACGACGGCTACTATGCGGCGGCGAACGATGAGTTTGCTCACCTCAATCCCGAAGGTACTCCCCTCACCTATTTCGGAAAAACCTATCTCAAAGAATCCAAAACCGAGAACTGTTTCCGGGTCGGTGTGAGCCTCCAACCGGAGTTCATCATCGGTAAACTCACTGCCGGTCTCCACGTCGGTTTCTACGTCTTCGATCCGGTCAAGAACCTCGAGCCGTACAAAGAGGCAAAAGCCGCTGACGAAGCAGGTAAGCCCCTTGACCGGGGATTGTTCTATAGTTACGACTTCACCAAAGCCAGCAACTACCAGGACGGTTGGTGTTACATGCAGTTCGTGCTCAAGTACCACGTACTCGATCACCTCTTCGTACAATTGGGTCTGAAAACACACGGCGTACGTGCCGAGTTTATCGATGCCGGTTTAGGTGTCGCCCTTTAAAGGCTAACTGTTAAGCAAATGATCTTCGATCATATACACATGCTCGATGGGGACGCCGTGCTCCACGAGCTGTTTTCTATCCGGTCTGTACAGATTGAAGAACTCCTTGGACGAACCGCATAACTGCCGCGCCTGTTTGTAGTTCTCAAACGCCATCATACGGTCCCCCTGCAGCAGCAAACTATGCGCATACCGGATATAATCCATCGGCTTGTCCGATCCTTCCCGTAATTTGTTAACAAACACCTGCTCCGCCAGATCCGGATAATCCCATAGTTGGTCACAATAACCGCCCTGCATACAATAGTATGCAAACTTGCGCTCGCGTTCTGTCGAGCCCTCTATCAACAGGGCATACAGCCAGGTCTGGGGAATAATAGGCACCACCTGAGACAGATAGCCGTCATTATTCGTACCCGGGAGGATTTTCATCGCCTGCTCGTTACGGATCAGACCGCAGAGCAAATCAAAAGCCGAATCACTCAAGTCATTCTCGGCTATCGTGTTCGCAAAGGCATCCTGAATATGCGGAAAGAAATCAATCCGACTGTCATACTGCGCCAGCAGCATCATCGAATGGGCAGTACACATACCACTCGCCATCTCGTTGTCGCCGTTGATACCATCTATCATCGCCAACAGCGCATCCGCATTGAAGTACGACCGCAGATTCAAAGAAAGCGCCGTGATCGCCACCATCGCTATCTCTGCACGAGACTCATCGTTCATCAACTCATGAAACCACTCCAGATCCTCCGGACGGAAACGCACGCAGTTCTCAAAATAATGCATCGTCGAGTGCGCCGAGTCCCCGTTGAATCCGTGCATCTGAGGTGATAAACCGCGCTTCAGACGGATATCCGCATACACCGCATCTACCAACGCAAACGCCTCACCGGTCAACTTACTCAGCTGCTCGTCGTGATGCGGGTCCTCTATATTGAGCCAATGCGCAAACCAATCGCGGTAACGCGTCTGTATGGACACAAACGCCTCTTCGTACGGGTTGTTCTCCCCGATCTCATTGAGCCAGGCACGTACGATCACCCACGCCGTGTCGATCATACATTCGGCCAGCGAACGCTCAACCACCGCTATCTGTTCCTCCAGGCTCTGCGACATCAGATTTCTTCTTTGATCAAATAATCGTTACGGGAAGGGCTGTTTCGAATAACGAGCTCTGCCAGGAAACCTGCCAAAAACAACATACAGCCCAGGATCATCATTAATATCGCGATGTGGAAATACGGGTTCACACCTACCAACATAGCCGGTACATGATTCGACAGTGCGTATAGTTTCATACCTCCGACCACGATCACGGCAATAAATCCGATAAAGAACATCAGACTGCCTACCAGACCGAAAAAATGCATCGGTTGCTTACCGAACTTATTGAGGAACCAGAGGGTCATCAGGTCCAGGTATCCGTTCACAAAACGGTTCAGACCGAATTTGGACACACCGAATTCGCGTTTGCGGTGCTGCACGACTTTCTCGCCGATCTTGGTGAAACCGGCGTTCTTGGCCAGATATGGGATATAACGGTGCATCTCGGAGAAGACCTCGATGTTCTTCACCACCTCGTTGCGGTACGCCTTCAGACCGCAGTTCATATCGTGCAACTGAATACCCGTCACCTTGCGTGCCGTCGCATTGAAGAGCTTGGACGGCAGGTTTTTGGTCAACTTGTTATCGTACCGTTTCTGCTTCCATCCGCTCACGAGGTCGAAGCCGTCCTCTGTGATCATACGGTATAACTCCGGTATCTCGTCCGGACTGTCCTGCAGGTCCGCGTCCATCGTGATGACCACGTCACCTTGCGCGGCCTTGAAACCGCAGTACAAGGCTGCACTCTTACCGTAATTGCGACGAAAACAGATACCTTTGACCTCTTTGCTCTTCGCTTTGAGCTCACGGATCACATCCCAGGACGTGTCCGTACTGCCGTCATTGACAAAAATAACTTCATAAGAGAATTTATTCTCCTTCATCACGCGTGCAATCCACTCATAGAGTTTCGGCAGCGACTCCGCCTCATTAAAAAGAGGCACTATAATCGAAATATCCATATACTTAAACCTTTGCGGCTGCAAAGGTACAACTTTTTTTTAACATACGCAAATATTTCTGCATTTTCTGCCATTTTGGCAGTCTTTCGTACCGTGGCACAGGAATTGTCATTAACAAATTGGATATTTGAAATTGGATATTTGAAATTGGATATTTGAAATTTTAAAAATATAGCATTATGAACATTCAACCCTTAGCAGACCGCGTGCTGATTCAAGCAGCAGCTGCAGAAGAAAAAACCGTCGGTGGCATCATCATCCCCGACAGTGCCAAAGAGAAACCCTTGCGTGGCGAAGTACTCGCCGTTGGTAACGGAACCAAAGACGAGGCGATGGTCCTCAAAGTCGGAGACCAGGTGCTTTACGGTAAATATGCCGGTACCGAACTCGAGCTCGACGGCGAGAAGTATTTAATCATGAGACAATCGGATGTGTTAGCAATTATTAAGTAATTATGGCAAAGAATATTTCGTATAACGTAGAGGCGCGTGAAGCCCTCAAACGTGGCGTGGACCAACTGGCCGACGCAGTCAAAGTAACATTAGGTCCGAAAGGCCGTAACGTCGTTATTGACGCCAAGTACGGTGCACCGCATATCACCAAAGACGGTGTCACGGTAGCGAAAGAGATTCAACTCAAAGATGCCGCCGAGAACGTCGGTGCACAACTGGTTAAAGAGGTTGCCTCCAAGACCGGAGACCAGGCCGGTGACGGTACGACGACTGCCACGGTGCTCGCACAAGCGATCGTGGGTGTTGGATTGAAGAACGTCACCGCCGGTGCAAACCCGCTGGACCTCAAACGCGGTATCGACAAAGCGGTTGCAGCAGTAGTTGCGGAGATCAAGAAGAATGCCATTGTCGTAGGCAATGACTTCGATAAGATCGAGCAGGTAGCTACCGTTTCGGCTAACAACGACGCTGAGATCGGTAAACTCATTGCCGACGCGATGCGTAAAGTCAGCAAAGACGGTGTCATCACCATCGGTGAAGCCAAAGGTATGGACACCACAATTGACGTCGTTCAAGGTATGCAGTTCGACCGCGGTTACATCAGTCCCTATTTCGTAACGAACACGGAAGAGATGCTCGTCGAGATGGACAAACCGTATATCCTTATCTATGATAAGAAGATCTCCAACCTCAAAGAACTCCTGCCCGTTCTCGAACCCGCCGTACAGAGCGGTCGTCCGTTGCTCATCATTGCCGAGGACGTGGACAGCGAGGCGCTGACTGCCCTCGTAGTCAACCGTCTGCGTGCACAACTCAAGATCTGTGCTGTCAAAGCTCCGGGCTTTGGTGATCGTCGCAAAGAGATGCTCGAGGATATCGCTATCCTGACCGGTGGTACGGTGATCAGCGAGGAGAAAGGTATCAAACTCGACCAGGCGACCATCGATATGCTCGGTACAGCCGAGACCGTCACCGTCAGCAAAGACAACACGACGATCGTCAACGGTGCCGGTGCCAAAGAAGCGATCGATGCGCGTGCACAGCAGATCAAAGCGCAGATCGCGGCTACCAAGAGCACGTACGATAAGGAGAAACTGCAAGAGCGTCTGGCTAAACTCGCCGGCGGTGTGGCTCAACTGAACGTAGGTGCGGCTTCCGAGGTAGAGATGAAAGAGAAGAAAGACCGTGTCGATGACGCGCTGAGCGCAACGCGTGCAGCGATCGAAGAAGGTATCGTTCCGGGCGGAGGCGTGATGTATATCCGTGCACAAGCTGCGCTGGACGGACTCAAGGGTGCTAACGAAGACGAGCAGACCGGTATCGAGATCGTACGCCGTGCGATTGAAGAGCCGCTTCGTCAGATCGTCTCCAATGCGGGTAAAGAAGGTGCAGTCGTAGTGGATAAAGTACGTAACGGCAAGGCGGATTTCGGTTACAACGCCCGTACGGACGTCTACGAGAACCTCTTTGAAGCCGGTGTAGTCGATCCCGCTAAGGTAACGCGTGTAGCGCTCGAGAACGCCGCATCCGTAGCCGGTATGTTCCTTACCACCGAATGCGTCATCGTGGACGAACCCGAAGAGCATCCCGCTCCGGCAATGCCTGCCGGCGGCATGGGAGGTATGATGTAAACATCATACATCAACCATCATACATAAAAACGACATCCGTCAGGGTGTCGTTTTTTTACCGTCTTAACTGGGATTCAAGTTGTGCGATCGTCTGGCGCAGAACCGGGTCAAACTCCAGTTTTTCTCTTACCAGCGCCAAGGAGTGCAGTACCGTAGCATGCGAGCGGTGTCCCATCTTAAAGCCGATCTCCGTCAGCGAACTGTCGGTCAGTTCTTTGGTCAGGTACAGCGCCAGATGGCGGGCCTGCGTCACCTCACGGGAACGGTTCTGAGACAAAATCGCTTTCTCCGGTACATTATAGTGCTCGGCTACCGCACCTACCACCTCACCGATGGTGATTACTTTGGGCTGGATCGCCACGATATGACTCACTACCTGCTCGGCCAGTTTGACGTCTATCTCCTTGTCCGTAAGCGTCGAGTGTGCCAACAGCGAAGCTAAGATACCCTCTAAGTCACGCACCGACTGCTTTACGTTCGTAGCGATGAAATCCACCACTTCATCCGACAAGATGATTCCGTCGCGACGCATCTTGCTCAGCAAGATATCCTTGCGCAACGCATACTCCGGACGCTTGATCTCCGCCGACAGGCCCCATTTGAAACGCGTCAACAAACGCTCCTCGATATCCTTCAACTCAATTGGCGGACGATCGCTCGTCAAGATCAATTGCTTGCGGCTCTGCTGCAAGTAGTTGAAGATATGAAAGAACGTATCCTGCGTACCCTTCAAGCCCGCGAAATACTGGATATCGTCCATGATCAGTACATCAACCGACTGGTAGAAATTCAGGAAATCCGGGATCCGGTTCGTCTTGGCTGCATCCTGGTACTGCAACTTGAAGGTGTTCGCACTTACGTACAACACACGCGCCTGCGGATTATAGACCTTGATCTGATTACCGATTGCATTTGCGAGGTGCGTCTTACCTACTCCGCTGCCTCCATAGACAAACAGCGGATTGAAAGCCGTGTAACCCGGCTGCTTCGCGATCGCTATGCCTGCCGTGCGCGCCAACTTGTTTGACTCTCCACCTACGAACGAATCGAAGGTATAGAGTGAGTTCAGTTGGCTCTCGAAATGATCCACCGGCTTGGGCATATTATTTATAATAGGATTCGCATGCGCGGGCGCGCCGTTAGACGGCAACATCGTGGCCGCACCTGAAGTTGAATCAATTAACACACGATACTCCAGATGCGTGCCCTGACCGAATACACGCAGGATCGTCGCGGATAATAACTGAATATAATTCTCTTCGATATATTCCGCTACAAACTGCGACTTCACCTGCAGCACCAAGATGCCGCTCTCGAACTGCAACGGGATGATCGGCGCAAACCAAGTCTGGTACGCGCTGCTCGTCAAGTTGTCAGCCAGAATCGTCTGACACTGAGCCCATTTTTGTTGCAGTTCTGTCATCGTTTTTTTCAAAATCAATTAAGTCGATTTTTTTCTCAGGTACATGTACCTTCGAACAAAAGCGAGTGCAAAGGTACTGCTTTTTTTTGACATGTGCAAATCGTCACTTGAGTTGTCAAAAATCAAGAATGCGCAAATGCCTGATTTTGAGACACTTGCGCATAAACATGCTAAATAAAAGGATTTTCGATGATTCACTCGTGCATAATTCACTAAAATTTGAGCACTTATGAAAAAAATCACATAATGTTCATTTTTGTCAACAATTTTTATAATTTGTTTATTTTCAATTGATTAAAAATTGTTAATTTTTTTTGCAATTTATAAAATCTACAAACTGTGAAACACCCTATTTTTTTGTGGAACAATCACTTTTCTTTGCAACCGAAGAGCGAGAAATGGACGTAACGTTTGGGGTGTGCTTTGAGGTCCACGATCAGCGAGTCTGCCGCTACGATGGTCGAGTCAACATGCTGTAAGATCGGGTACTTGACCTGTGCTACAACGGCATTCACATTATCCACGGCCGTATCCACGCGTGCGATAGTAGCCGGGATATTGGCAGCTTTGATATCGGCAGAGATGGCGTTCAGGTTAGCCACGGCCGTATCGGCATTGTTCAGGATACGCGGTACCTGCTCACCCATCAGTCCTTTCAGGTCCGCAGACACCACCGTCAGGTCACCCGACACCCGCTCTACGTTGGTAAGCGAGTTCTTGATGTGATCGCCTGCCACCTGTGCCCGCAGCTCTTCCACCAGCGAGTCCACGTCTGCCACCGCCTGATCCACATGCGCTAACAAGTCCGTCTGCAGACTCTCCATCAGTCCCGGTACATACGTCGTCGGCAGATAACTGCCGTGCGCAATCATGTCTGTACTCTCCGCCAATTGCAATTCGATGGCAACGCCTGACAGCAGTCCGTCGGAGATCAGCGCCATTTGTGTACCTTGTGGCAGAACGATATCCTTGTTAATCGATATATCTACCGTGAACGCACTGTCACGCGTGTAATCGTACGCAATACAATCCACCTGCCCCACTTTGTGTCCACGGATATACACCGCTGCCTGCTCCTCCAGTCCGTGCAGATGCACAAAATGACCGTGGTAACTGTTCGTCGGCGAGAAGATATTCACGCCCTTCAGGAAGTTCAAACCGAAGAACAAAAGGAATACACATACGGCAGCCAAAATGCCCACTTTTATCTCTCTTGCATGTTTCATTATTTAGTTACTTTTATGATCCAACAATCGGGGAATAGTTTTTTTATCTCCGCTAACTGTGCGGTTACCTTACTGCGGTCCTCGTCCGCGGCAGTGTAGTACTTGATCCACTCGCCGGCATGCACCGTGTCGCAGCGCAGGCCCTTCAGATCCGGGTCATTAGCCGCCAATGCTGTCTTCGATGCCCGCACCTGGATGGCGTAGAAAGTGCTAGGAATTCTAGGAGTACTAGGTATACCAGGAACACTAGGGGAACTAGGAACGCTATCGACCACAATCTCGCGGCTCTCGGCGCGCACCGCCTGCCGATGCGTATAAGCCCCAAAGGCATTCACCAGCGCGTTCGCCATCTGGGCGATAGAGGCCGGTTGGTTCATAAATCGTTCCTCTTCGGGATTGGAGATGAAGCCCATCTCAAACAAGATCGACGGACAGGCGGTCTTGAGCAGCACCCAGAAGGCGGCCTGACGCACACCGCGGTCCTCACGGTTTAGATGGCCGACGAACCGTTGCTGCACC
>CADCCH010000042.1 GCA_902799875.1 uncultured Bacteroidales bacterium
TCTGATAGAACGTGTTCATATTGAATGGCAAATTGTACAACGAACCCTTGTAGTTCGCTACAGGGCAGTTCGTGTACCGGTTGAACGGCACTAAACGGTTCACAAAATCCCATACCTCCTTATTGGAAGTATGGAAGATATGTGCCCCGTAAGTATGCACATGGATGCCCTCAACCGTCTCGCAATACACGTTTCCACCAAGATGGGCGCGTTTGTCAATGACCAAGCAACGCTTACCGGCTTGCTTTGCACGATAAGCAAACGTTGCTCCAAATAGTCCGGAACCTACTATCAAATAGTCGTACTCAAACATAGTTACTCAAAAAGTGCGCAAAGATACAACATTTTTTGCATATATGCAAATAAAAGTTGAAAGTTTATCAAATTAATGAACGAAAGGGCACAAAAAAAGCCCAAAACGCATAGCGCATTTTAACGTTTTAACGTCGCACAGCGACATTAAGCCTCAGCCTCTGCAGGAGCCTCTTCGCCCTTAGCCTCTGCCTCAGCGGCAGCAGCCTCTTGAGCTGCCTCCTGTGCAGCAGCAGCGAGCTCTGCAGCAGCAGCGGCACGCTTCTCAGCTACTTTAGCAGCGATAGCTTTGTTGGTCTCTACCTCCTGTGCAAGCAATGCTTTTGCAGCAGCAGCTTTCTTGTCTGCCTCTGCTTGGCTGATCTTACCTGCCTTAGCATCTTTCTGAGCCTTCCATGCATCGAAACGCTTCTGAGCCTCTTCCTGGCTGAATGCGCCCTTAGCTACACCGCCCTGCAAGTGTTTGCAAAGGAGTACGCCCTCATTAGAAAGGATAGTACGTACAGTGTCAGTCGGTTGTGCACCGCAGTTTACCCAATACAGAGCACGCTCGAAGTTCAGGATAACTGCTGCAGGATTAGTGTTCGGGTTGAAAGAACCGATACGCTCGATGTACTTACCGTCACGCGGGGAACGGCTGTCTGCTACTACGATGTGGTAGAATGCATAGTCCTTGTGACCATGACGAGCCAAACGAATTTTTGTTGCCATTTGTCTTTGTTGTTGTTTTGTGGGCGTTGGATTTCGCGAATCCCTGCCCGTGGTTAATAATTAATGACGTGCTTTTTACACGAAAAAGCGTGCAAAGGTACGACATTTTTTTTAATTACACAAATTTTTTTGACTTTATTTACTCTTTTTGTGCATTTTTACATCTAAACTTGCCATTTTTTGCTATCAAGAACACCAAAGCCATCAATAATAGCACCCATGGTTCACCAACGGGTGTATTGATCAAACCAACCTCATCTCCTTCCTCATCGTCTATACCTCCTTTGCGCTGCCGGTAAGGAGCTCCGTAAGGAGTTCCGCTACCCGGGGTATATACCGTGACATGCGTCGTTGTTGCGAACGTAGAGGTAGATCGGAATTGATAGGCCGGTCGTATATCTTCACTAAGCGTAGGTGTAGTGCGCCATGCAGATGGCTGTGTAGCGGGTTGATAAGCGCACAGTATGGGCTGACAACTCATTAATAACCACAAGGCTATAAGCCATTTATATATCCTGTTTCTTGCTTTCATTCTTACCTCACTTTCTGTCCTAACATGGTATATATATGGCCATTACGCAAAATCAGTACAACACCATCTTGAATAAATTTCACCGCCTGATCATCCTCCGTATTGAATTGCTCCAAACGGGTTGCGATAGGCGCATCCGGATCTTGCGGACGATAACCCGGACGACGGATGTAATACCGTTTCTGATGACTTTGCATCGGGGTCTCTACGGTATGACATATACCGTCGATGATCGGACGCTCGGTATCGGTCCACTCGTCGTAGAGCACTAATGGGTCGTCAATATTATTCACGCCGGTGAACCACAGGTATGTAATCGGTTCGTAGTCCAAATCGCTCATATAGAACGAAATCGGAATATTGACGATGGAGTCGAGCAAGTCGATACTCATACCGTTACCGTTCTCTACCGCATAGAGGTTGAACGGCGTGGTCGGTGTCAGGTTGGCGGTGTAGTTATCAATATTGATGGTCGTCAATATGGCATCCTCACCATCCACGATCTCGTTATGGTAGCCTTGTCCGAGCAAGAGGTACGACGTGCATCGTGCCGAAAGATCATTCGTTGCCGTAACGGTCATGATACCTTTTCGGCGGGCCGAAGACGTTGCACGGCGAGGTGCCGGAGAACGAGGCGGAGAAACGACTTGGCTCGTGTCGGTCACAACACGATCGGTGTAGAGACGCAAGGTCAACTCCGTAGCCGGGCTCGTTTTCTCCAATACCATCACGTGCATCGGCGGTAAATAACGGTTCGGATTGGTGATCTTATTATCTCCCTTTGCTTCGGCTGCTATCTTGGTCACCTCTTTGTATAGACTGGCACTACCGCGTTCGTCCATATAACCGATTTTTTCTACGAGATTCGTATTATTGTCGGCAATGAAGCCCCAGATATCGATATAGCCCATGGTGGGGTTACCGAAGACAAAGTCTGTAGAAGATACTTCATTTTTCAATGTGATAGTCTGGTAGTCCCCTGCAGGATTGAAAGCCAGTTTACCGGCTAAGCCGGCGCCTGCTAATTCTTCGCGCTTACTGCGCAAGTTTCCTACGTATTTATCATCGATTCGTTCGCCGTACGTACCGTAGTAATAATATATATCATCGTTCTTAGGCAGGCGCACGATAGGCTCAACGCCTGTTTTCGTACGTACATAGACGGCATAACCTTGTCCAAGGGGTAGCGGCAAGTTCATCGCATTGGTCACGCGCGACCAGTCTGCTGTAACGGTACGAGTAGAGTCTGCTCCGGTTTTATTGACATGCGTATTCTCCGAGTTATAAACGGACAGCCAGAACGAAGCGTTACCGGTCTTGTAACTACGTCCGGAAGCATCGAACTCACCTACTTCCCACAGCGGTGTTGTGCCCTGATCATCCGCATCCGCTATGAACAGGTCACCGCTGACCATACCCATTACCGGGGCCGTACGGAATGCCCATTTTCTATTGGGCAACTCCATATCAACGATGGCCTCGCCGTAATCGAGGCGTTGCTGTTGACCGATCGCAGCGTTCGGCAGGAAACGGATGTAATCGCACTTATTATATTCGAAGCCGACCTGCTTAACGGAGTCGTAGGTAGCAGGAGCGGCCAGGTTAGGCAGTTCCGGATACGGTCTGCCGTCGGTCATGGCCGGGATGATGACCGCTGTAGTGGATAGCGGTACGAAGCGGGCCGTGGCGTGTATCGGGTTATTATTCTGGTCGATACCCATCCAGTTGTCATGCTTGTTCCATTGCGCGCTGATCGAGTCTTGCGGATCCCAACGCAGGTAACTCGGAACGATAGCAAGGGTAAACGGCACAGTTCCTACCTTACAACCTCCGTCTAAGGTGTCCTTACCGAGATGGGTCTGCAGTTCCATATTAAATGTATAGGTATAACCCTGCTTCATCGTATAGTTGTTGCTGCTTGCCGGCTGCAAGGTGATATAGTTGCCTTTTATGTAGTACGATGCTCTTGGATAATCCAAATCGGGTACCAAGGCCAGTTTATGGAATCCCTCTTGGAAATCGGGATCATCGGTCGTACGCAGCTTGACGGAAGCGATTCCTATGTTCGGCATAATGGAATCGACCTTGAGCGTGATTTCCTGATTAGCCATGTTCATATCGGCCAGTACGACTACCGGCAGGTTCATCTCACTCGAGTCGCGTTTCAGTCCGCCTACGATGAGCGGTACCGCGGAGCTGGACTGCGGTTTGAGCTTGATCAGCAGCGGCAGCGGACAAACTTCCACGCTCGAGTGTTGCTTCGTGTCGGTACCTGTACCCAATATCGGGAAGATGACATACTGCACCGAGTCTCCGGATAGTACCGATGCTGTCAGTTGGGATTGATAGAGTGTCAGGAATCCTTTGTCCACCAAGTCGGCAAGGATGTCATACGGATGAGCCGTCGTATCCAGATCCACCTTCTCGGCATCTTTGATACGCTGCATCTCGTTACGGCTGACGGCGGCGAGGTTAGGTGCGAACTGGTTGGCATTCTCGGTGCCCTTGGGTTCGCAACGCAAGATGTCCTTCACCACTTTCACGATGTCGCTATACTTGTAGCCGTAGCGTCTCTTAGGCGAACCGGTCATATCGGCTGTGTCGCCGTACAGCAACCAGTCGTTGGCGCAAGTTCCGTTGAGGTTGATCGGCGCGACACTATCCAGATAGAGCGAACCCTTGACACGCAAACCGATATCATAGGTCGAGTTGGCGCACAGGTCGAGCGACTCGGTTGTGGGTTGCTCCTCACCGTTGAGCTCCAGCACCATCTGGTTGCTTACTTTCAGGTGGCTGGTCATACCGCACAGACTGCTGAGCATGTCCTTATAGGAGCCCGACATATGTACGGTAAAGGTATCGATAGCATTCACGTGGGCGCTATGTACCACGTATTTGACAGGACGGATGTCACCCTCGAGAATCTCATAGATATAGCCCTCTTTGAAGATCTTGTAATCCTCATTCTCCTCATGCTTTTTGGATGAGACCTCAAAGGTGTCAATCAGTTGGTTCATATTGACGAAGATCGAATCCGGATTTGTCGGTTCGTAAGTCTTGCCCGGGATATAGAGTTTTCCGTAAATCGTATCGGATTTAGATGGATCGGGATTATCCTTTATGTCTTGCTCCAGGTATTCATCTATCATCGGTACGAACGTGACAACTCGATCCTTGTTGACGCTCTTGAGGGTATAGCATACGGTGGTGTCGTTGTAACCATCACCGATGATACCTTGGTAGTCCACACGCAAGATGACATGCGACGGGAGGTCCTCGTCTGCTTTTTCCTTACAAGCCGTATTGGCCTGATAAGCGATCAACGGCGGCTTGGTAGCGAAGATACACATATCATCGATGATAAAGTCGTTTCCGTCCCATGCGGACGATACGTTATAGATGCGTACGCGGAAGTGTCGGTAGTCGATATTCTCGTCGAAGACGATCGGGAAGTAGATCTGACTCCACTGGCTCGAGGGCTTGATACCTCCCGTGGTATACGAGGTGATATCCACCCAATCGGTTCCGTTGACCGATCCCTGTACGGCAAAGGTGAAGTTCGGGTCCGCCTTGCCACTCTGGCTACTGGGGTTGCACACATAACCGGAGAAGAACATCTTCTGTCCGGAACATAGATGCGTCTCCAGCGAGAGGGCGGCTACCTGACCGGACGATGACATACCGTCGCAGTAGATCATGTATCCGTTGGAAGCTCCTCCGTGTTGCTCCATCGGACGCCAATAGGACGTCACACCGTCCCCCCAATGACTTGCTGTCGGAATGCGGTTGATCAGTCCGTACTCACCATGGTTCGGGAAGTCGGAATGGACGTGCAGTCGGTTGTGGGGCAGGTCGGACGTCTCCGGATACGTGTAGCCGTACGAAGCATCCGCCCACGGCAGCGGGTGAGGATAGATCGTATATTCGGGTCCCGGCTTGTTGTAGTCGAAATTCAGGCGTTCCAGCACTTCGTAGTGCTGCTCAATATCATCATTGGTGATCAGGGCTTTGGTATTACCGGCCTTGTCTTTCGTCTCGGCCAACGGACCGTACTTGCCGGGCTTGTGGTATATCAGCTTATAGCGGCAGATATTGAACATATACTTACCATCCGCCGGCTCTTCAGGATCGGAATCTCCTACTGTACCGGCATTGGGACTACTCTTACTCTGCGCGCGCAAACAATAATATACAGTATCGAACTCCTGTCCGTTGGTGATGTTTTGCTTCGCCGGCACTTTTAGGAAGTCGTCGCTCACAGTTGTCGGGTGGTTGCAGACAGAGTATTTCTGGGTCTTGGGGTTGTAGGTGTACCATTGGCAGGTAGCATCCCAACCGCCGCACCAGATCATCGTATCTTTACGTGCATCACTCCAACCGCCGTCGGACCAGTGATCATCGCGCATATAGTAGCCTAATAGCGACTCCGACTGTTTCGTTGTTTGCAGGTGCTCGAGGATGTAACGTTGCTCGGTGGAGAGTAACAACTCGTTGCCGGTAGGCGCCATCATGACGTGATCCTCCATGTATTTCTCATTCGCCAAGGGGAAGACCTTATTGATATGTGCTCCTTCTCCGTCAGGAATTCGCGTTTTGTAGTGATCCAGCGTATCGGCCATCTCCGTCCACGGATGCAGTTCGAAGATCTCGCGCAACGAAAGCGTCGGTTCGGGGATGCGCTGCATGGTGTCCATCATCGCGGTATCCACCTGGTTCTTGTACCTTAAGGACATCGGCAGGTTGTCGTAGTAGTTACTGATCTCAGCCGCATAGGTTACCGTCGGTTTGCTGGCATCTGCCACGCCGTATGTTGTGATCGGCGGTGCTACACGAGCAACCTTGACGGGAGGATTATTCTTATTGTCATTATATTCTGCCGCCTTGTAATGGAAGACGGTGTAGCGACCCATCGTCACCAGTTTCTTGCCGCCCGCTCCATCATCCACCGAGTCACCGATGATACGGAACGGGAAGTTATAGGAGCCGCTTCTTCCGGAACCGGTGTTTCGCGGCTGTATACGCCAGCTTGCTTCCGGTATATCCGAGTCGCCTATCTCGCCTGCGCCCTCACGGAACCAGCGCCACCATCCGAAGAAGTGGTAGTCGCGAATCGGCAACTCCACATCCTGCTCGGGATAGTAGTAGAGAATGCGTTTGTTCTCATGAACCTGCTGCATACCGTCGGCTCGTAGCGGATCGCCCGAAGCACCGGGAGAGTGAACCAGGTGCTGGTTATTGGCATACTGGAAATAACTGGGTTGGGATACGGTCAACTGTTCGGTAACGACATACATCTTACTATTTATCATAACGATATAGAAGATGCGTATATACGCCATACGCGGCGTACGAATACCGCTCTGCGTACATTGCACCGTGATGGAAGTGGCAGTCGTATCTGAGATACGACACCAACTCGGCGTATTACCGAATTCGTCCACGAGTAGTATCTCGGCCATAGCCGTACTGCTCAAATTCATACCGCCGGATACCGTTACGTCCGTTTCATCCCTACCCAGCACCTCTATCGTCGTGTTCGCTACGTCCAGCACGTGACGACCTGTGCGATTCGCTGTACCGAGATTGAAGGTAAAGGATACCGGATTGGTGATCGTATTGGGGAAGGTATGGTTGTAGGCATCGTTTCCAACGACACATATGAGCGAGTCGTAGTTCGCTTCGTGGTAGGTCTTACGGATCAGCGGTATCTTCAGCTCCGCATCGCTGACAGACCGGAACTTGCTCCAGTCGCCCTTGAAACGATATGCCGGAGCACCTTCCCGTAACGAGAGGGTAACCTGCAGCGTATCGACGATATTGACGTACTTACCGCCTATCTTCACATCCGTCGGGCTGTCACCCGAGGTAGAAACGGTGCTGGTGCTTCCCGTTTGACTGATGCCGCTCTCGGGATTCGGATCACCGTCAAAATCACGTGCGTCGGGGATGAGGCTGAAGGTCTGATTGGTTCTCCATTCAAGGCTGCTGCTCTGCAGGTTGGACATGTCGGTCTCCTCTACGCGGCAGCAATAAACCACGCTGTTACCCACCAACATCGAGAATTCCTTATACGCCTTGTAGGGCGCCTGGATAGCTACCGACATGTCGGTGTTGTAACCGAAGATGACGGTATCGCGGTCGGGGTAAGCACCGTTGTTGAGCAGGCTGTACTCTTGATTCAGATAACTCCATGAGAAAACGGAAGCTTCTTCTTCGCTATTCACCAGTACCAGTTTGGCTCCCTCACCGCCTGTCAGCGTGAATTGCAACCATTTGTCAGCGCCATATTGGAGCTTCACCAGCTCCTCTTCGTTGGCATTGTCGTTGGTTAAAACATCCACGTAATGGAAGGTCAGCAGAGACGAGTCGCTTGCATGAACGCCGCCCTTGGAACCAACCTCCTCTCCAAGCATCTTGAAATAGCGCTCGACACCGTATTTCGTCTTCAGCGCCAACTGATTTGTAGAGCCCGAGGGGGGGAAACTGAAATGCCACGGGGTGATATATTGCTTGTCGCTGTTGGTGTCATTGGCCGAACCTTTGATGAGTGCCGTATTGGATGTTCCCTCTTTGTATAGCGTCCCATCCTTTAGCGCATATTGGCGGAACTTCAAACCGTCGGTACCCGCCATGATATAGTAGCGCTTTTTGCCGCTCTCTACCGACCAAATCAGTTCGTCGCCTTCCAGCGAGGTCTGTACCAACGGAACACGTGCGGTCACGAGATATTCTTTGCCACCGTAGCTCACATTCATGGAGATAATCAAGGTATCATGGTTATCGACCTCTTTGTTCACCGCTTTCGTGGCGAGCGTGACGTGACTGTTCACCGCATTGGGGATGTTGAAATAGGTGCTGGTGTCGCCTTTTGAACTGAAACGACATGCGCCCTTAACGAGAGCCAGACTCGATGTGATGTCATTGGAGGAAATAACCTCTTCTTCACCTATCGGATTACCGTTCACGTCAACCAATCGATGCGCGGTCACGTACGCCAGCGTGAAGTTAATCACCTGACTGTTGCCCGCCAGCGGGTTGAAGATATAGGACTTGAACTCGGGCTTCAATACCAGATGGGTGATCGTTTCGCCGTAGTGGTATGTCTTCGTACGCACGATCACATCGCGGGTACGAACCGAACCGTCTCCATTGACCTTCAGACCCGCGGCACCGTTCTTCCAACGGCCGTAGTATTGTTTTACCTTGCTGATACCGCCGTGGCTCATCGTGATACGGAAGGTATCGACGATGTCGATGTAGTTACCGCCGGCATCCTTCACATCGATCGGACTATTGAGACCGCTGACGATGTCGTTGTGCCAGTGGTTGGAGGTCGTTTCATGCGTCGCACGGTCTTCTTCCTCTACAGAAGTGCTCACACGACTATCACGAATATACTCAAAAACCTGCGATACGCGGTAGTTCTTATCCAGATACAGGTTGTTCGGGTCTTTGATAATATGATCGGGATCCGGATGGAAATAGACCGTGTCGTTTCCCGCTTTCGTTACCGCCAGCAGTTGCTTACCGATCATGGATGTCCATACCTGTTCGCGCGACTGCTCGCCGCTATGATAGCCGAACTCAATCGTATCGCGCCAAGTCTTCGTCGTATCCGGCAATACCACATAATGTTCATCCGCTACGCGGACACGCGAGATCTGGAAGGTCGTTGCTTCGCCTTCTGTCCGCACACCGTCGAATTGGTCGAGCTCCTCGTTGTACTTCACGAACGAAGAGTCTTTACTGGGGCGCTCCTTACGTTCAATTTCTCCACCTTTTGTAAATCCATCAAAATAGTGCGTAGATTTCAGTTTCGTATTCCGCACATCCGCCACGTTGTAGTCAGGCCAACCGGTTGCAGTAGTATCGCTGGTGGAGGTGAAAGCACCCGCCCAGGTGTTGTTGGCTACGATGGTGACAGGATCCTTAAACGGAGTACTGCGATCGTCGTAATACAAACCTAAATACACATCATTCGCCGGTGCAAAATTGCTATAGAAGAGTAACGAGTCTTTGGCACCATATCGCCATTCACGATGCGGGTCCAGGACGTATTCATAAGATGTTTCATTATGCTCACACAACACACAGGTGGGGTGACCTATCAACTTATACGTGCTGATGTAGTTCGGCTCGGTATTATAGGGGTCCGACATACCCTGATAGGTGTCGGTCCAGTCGCCTACCGGACGAGCGCGGGCATAACGGTTGGTTGCGCCTATCGGTTGGGTCAGGAAATAGCGCTTGCCGTTCGAATGCTCAAACGAGAAAGCGACATAATACGTACCGGTATAGGAGCCTTGGGCATAAAGCGTCAGCGTGGAGTCTTTGTCTCCCGGAAGAAGGGTTGCTAAATCAATCTCCGCACCTACTGCATAGGATGTTCCTTTACCATCTTTTTGCGTGTTCCAACCCGTAAAGTTGAAACCTTTTACCAGTCGCGATTTCTCTACCGTCACGGTCGTCTGACCCTCCGCCGGATATTGGTTAGGCACTTGTATTCCCAACAATCTGTTGTTGTCGTAGTGGATATGATAACGCGGGTTGGCTTTGACGAACTCTATATAGCCGTTCGGCTCTGAGCTGTTGGCGTGGATTTGTGCCCAACCGTCCTCACCACCTTCCACGAATTGGCTATGGTCAGTGGCTAAGGGCACCTCCGTTCCGCGTATATTCACACTCCAACCCGGGATGTCTATTCCCTCGTCGTCCGGGCTATACTCCGAACCGGAATAGATCTTCGCCCGGATCTGCAACGGTACATACGTAGAATCAATATGCCACATCTCCTCGCAGGTCCATACCGTGCTGTCCGCATCCGGACGCATCTGAACGTTCGTAAAGCCCCTGGGAGTGGTTACTTGCAAGAAATAGCCTGCGGGCTTGAACCGTACGTCCAGGTTAGCTACCGCCGAAGTCGTATCCGCTACCATCCGTCCGATAGCTCCTTTCGGTGCCTTGAGAGTGTCCGCCAGACCGAATATCGGCAGTTCGCGTATCTTGATGAAACGGGATTTAGCACCGCTCGTACCCATCGACTCTCCGGCATCGTCTTTATATTTGTTGTTATAACCTACATAGTAATACGTGCTGTCCGGCTCCGGCACACGCATCAGATCCGTCTGGTAATACTTCGTGCTGCCCTTGCGGGTCATACACGTCAGACGATCCATCGTATAGATCTTCTTAGCCGCAGTACTATCTGCCGATTCCTGAGGGTTGTCTTCGTTCATGCGGTAGCGCACATAATCCTGCTCGTCCGTTGCAAAGAAATAACTGCTGCAACTGTTAATAGGATCATCCAAGAGATAGAGACGGAAGATCGTACGAGGGGTCTTATCGTGCTTACTATCCGCATAGGCATAAGCCGCTTTACCTTTTGCTATATTACCCGCGCCAGAACTTAAATTCCATGTTGACAGCGTTGTATTAAAAGTCACCAAGCCTGCATTGGTATAGGATTGCGGGCTGTTGGCTTTCGGGATTTGTAACATATAGACTTCGCGGTAGGTCATACCTAAGAAACCCGTTCCCATCGCACCGTTGAAAGGTGCATTGGAAGCCCTTTTCAACGTATTATTCGGGTCAAAAGAAGAGAGACCGGGACGACCTGATACGGTAGGCACACCGCGCTCGGTGGGAATAACGAACACGACATCACAGGCTTTTGCGTCGTTGTAACCATTCTCACCACTCGTCAGGTCGCCCAGAAACTTAAACGCATCACTCGTTTTCAGTGTCTTACCGTCGTTCCAAATCGTATAAACGATACCGCCCAGCGCTTTGTCACCACGATTCAAAGGCGCACCCACCGACCATGTGTTCATCTCGTTTATTATCGGGATAGGGAGCAGTTTCATAAACGTTCCCGATCCATAACCGAAATAATCATAGCCCGTATAGCGGGTATAGTTACTAACGAAGAACTCGCGTTCTGTATTCGGTGTGGCAGGGTTGTTGTCAAAATCACCCGACACCATTACCGACAACAGGAACCGTTCACCTTGTTCCATGTTAACCACCAAACCGGCATCCGTCGGAGTCCATCCGACTGCCGACACACGTAATACAAAAAAGGATAGGAATATACCACCTATTATTAACTTCTTCATCTTTTTCCTCCTTAAATAACAAATAGAACCGCAAAATTACTGCTTTTCCTTAATATATCAAAATATTTTTACTTTAAAATGCTTTTTTTCTTTATTTTGTCAAATGCGTCTTGCAAAAGGTATACAAAAATCCCGCTATACTCACGTACCGCGGGATCCCAATACTTACAATTACATGAAAAAACCTCTACAGGCTTCGTTACCGCTGATTGCGATAACAGGTGCAAAAGTACTGCTTTTTTTTAAATCCCGCAATAGGTAAGAGCAAAAATTGTTTTAAAGTTGAGTAAAATAGCTATTTTTTTACTAATTGTCTATTTTTACACTCCATTCCCTCGGAGTCATTCCGGTTTCACGTGCAAAAATACGGGAGAACACAGTCGGCGATGAGAAGCCACATTCCTCCGCTATTTCCTGTAGTTGCATATCCGGACACTCCTTCATCAAACGCTTCGCCTCATTAATACGATAGTTGGTCACGAACTGATAAAAATTACACCCGTACAGACTATGGATAAGCTGGCTCAGGTACGTTCTATTCATAGGCACAACCTTACGCATATCCAACAAATGGAAATCCGGATTACGATACGGCTTCTCAGTAGCCATCCATGTATCCAATAACTCACGATAATCTACAGTAGTTTGTTCATTAGGATCTTCCATAGGCATTTCCTCGATTTCATCGGCATTTTCTTCCATCTCATGGCGTTGCATCTTCTTCCATGGATCGGGACGGAAGAGGATCTGCTCCGAACTATACACCAACATCATCAGCAGCAACCATTGTTGCGTGAACGAAATCTGTATAGTTGGAGAAAAACACAAGAAGAAGAAAAACGCATTAAATAGCACATACATTATTATATAGCGCACGATCCATTGCGCATCAATATTCTCCATAGACGAAAAGTTTTCCTCACACGTCTTTCGGTATTTGGCTATATGTGACACCAAAAAACCAAGCAGCAGAATCGGATACAAAGCCAATAGGATACGCAAATCCACATCCAAAAGTACATCTAAAGCGTAAGCGATCAATACCGGAAGACCTTGCAAAAGCGACCTCCTGATATTCAGCCATCCGGGTCGCAGAATCTCAGCCGGATACGTCAACAGCAACCAAGAAAGAAAATTACCACTTACTACCTCCCAGTTCTGTAAACGAACCACTCCTTGTTTAGGCACACCCACAAACCAAGCCACACGAAAGATCAAAAGCGCAGCATAAAAACCGAAAACAAAAAGCGTAAAAGCCCACAGCTTACGAGTTCGCAAGCCTTCCGAATGACGAATCATCAACCACGCAAAAGCTAAACATACAATAGTAATACTTGTGTTTAACAAATCAGAAATCGGACCATATTGCTCTACGGTCATATTCCTTGCGCCAAAATAACTCAAGAAAATACACAAGAGCAGAATCCCGCCAAAAACGAATTCTGATCCATACACCCCAAAAATCTTGCTGTTTATCATGCTTGTTTACCCTAATTTTCTTTCCTTTTATATTTTCTTTCCGTTTATATTTTCTATCCGTTTTATTTTCTATCCGCTTATATTTTCTTTCCTATTATATTCCTTTTATACCCTTATTTTTCAAAACCGACTGCAAAGGTACAAAAAAAATCGGACATACGCAACCCTTTTTGCAACTTTTTTACGTATTGTTACCAAATTTTTACGTATTGTTACACCTGTTCGAAAATGAAAAGGCTGTCAATTTTTCCACCTCCACCACCCTTAAACATCCATTTTCCACTCACCTCAAAACCCCGTAAATCCCCGATTTCATCGAATAAATTCCCGCATCAATCAGGGACAATTTTGTCCCACCACACACGAATCAGAGCCCTTTCTTTGTAATACTGTGCAACAATCAGGGTCATTTCTTTGTAATACTGTGCAACAATCCAAGACATTTATTGTAACTTCTCCCTCCATCTCCTAATCATATATCCGTAGCAGCACGAGTTTTCATACACCCTTTCTCGATCCAAACACGATATCGCGCCAAATGATACCCCAAACATACCCATAGGATACCCCAAGGATACAACCCTTATTTTGCAAAAATAGTGCCTTATACTATATATACGTAGTATATATACTTTTTGATGCCTTTCCCCCTTTTAAACAAAATCAACACACCTATACGAGATATTCATTATTCATTATTCATTATTAATTAAATTTGAGATATTCATTATTAATTATTAATTTTTAATTATTTTATTTGCATATTTGCAAAAAAAATCGTACCTTTGTGCCCGATTTCATAAAAGATGGTTGTAACGAATTCTAAAATAGACAATCCTGTCCTGCATTTGATCGGCGAAGAGGCCGATCGTTTGGGCATGGACTGCTACGTCATAGGAGGCTGGGTTCGGGATCTGTTCCTGCATCGCGAAAGCACGGATATAGATGTCGTATGTCTCTTTCCGGACGCCTCTAATCAGGCATCTTCGTCTGCTCGTCCCGGTATACAATTAGCGGAATCAGTAGCAAAACGCTTAGGTAAGAAAGCCCATCTCTCTATCTTCAAGACCTACGGTACCGCACAAGTGAAACGCGGAGAGATGGAGTTAGAGTTCGTCGGCGCACGGCGGGAGAGCTACACCCGTGACAGCCGAAACCCCATCGTAGAAGACGGCACATTGGAGGAAGACCAGAACAGAAGGGATTTCACCATCAACGCCTTAGCTATCTGCCTCAACCAAAACCGCTATGGAGAATTGCTCGATCCGTTCGATGGAATAGGCGATTTGGAGCGTTGTATCATCCGAACGCCCTTAGATCCGGACATCACTTTCTCCGACGACCCCTTACGTATGATGCGCGCGATTCGGTTTGCTACGCAATTAGGCTTCTTCCTCGACGACGAGACCTTCGACGCCATCATCCGCAATAAAGAACGAATACACATCATCACCAAAGAACGCATAGCGGAGGAACTGAATAAGATTATGATGAGCCGCAAACCCTCGGAAGGATGGTTATTACTCGATAAGACCGGTCTCCTTCCGCCCATCTTCCCCGAGTTGGCAGCTCTCAAAGGCATCGAGGTAAAAGAAGGTCGCGGACACAAAGATGTCTTCCTCCACACCCTCAAAGTCCTTGACAACGTCGCCGAATTACAGTCTAACAGCGAAACCGCTTGTCAGCCGAATCAGTCTGTCAGTCCGAAGGACGGTCTGTCAGCCGAAGGCGGTCTGTCAGCGAAGCGGTCTGTCAGTCCGAAGGACGGTCTTCTCTGGCTTCGCTGGGCTGCTCTCCTGCACGACATAGGCAAACCGCGCTCCAAAGCGTGGGATCCGCAAGCCGGATGGACATTCCGCAACCATAATTATATCGGAGCAAAGATGGTTCCGAAGATCTTTGCCAAGATGAAACTGCCGCTCAACGAGAAGATGGAGTACGTCAAGAAGATGGTCGATCTCCATATGCGACCCATCAACCTCATCGAAGACACCGTAACCGACTCCGCCGTAAGACGACTTCTCTTTGAGGCAGGAGACGATATAGACGATCTGATGATGCTCTGCGATGCGGACATCACAAGTCGCAACGAGGAGAAAAAAGCCCGATTCCATCGGAACTATCAGCTCGTTCGCGAGAAGATGGTAGAGCTCGAAGAGCG
>CADCCH010000043.1 GCA_902799875.1 uncultured Bacteroidales bacterium
TTGGTCGGCACTGATCTTCATCAGGTCTTTCGCACGAGCTGATACTGCTGCTGCGACAGCCGAGAAACGGTTACGGATACGAGTCTCCTCAGTGGTTACCGGGGTCGAACGCTGTACTTTCTTGCGCAGGTACAAGCGGTTACAATCAGGATTCGTGGTAGCTGCTACACGGTGAGTTCCGAGAAGCATCTTGTTGCAAGAGTGTTGACCGTTCTTGCCCGGTTTGCTGAGTGCGCCCGACACATGGTCGATTCCGGCACTCCATTCTACTTTTGCCATAGTTGTTTAAGTTTAATGAATAATGAATAATTAATAATGAATATCTCTTTTTTTAGAGCCGTAGAGATTTGCGGCGCTTTCTCTCACCCTCTCACCCACTCACCCACTCATCCACTCACCCTTACTTCCGACTACCGTCGTAGCTCTCGACAGTTTTGGACTGGATGATGACAGAGGTGTCGCCTTTCTGCCATGCCTCCGAACGGGTGGTGATCGTGCGTGTCACGTTGCAGCTCGTCAGTCCAAGACCTGCCGCCAAGGCGGTCAACGCTGCAATCAGCACGGAGATGATTACTTTTGCAATTTCTTTCTTAGTCATAATTTTGAATTTTTAATTTTTAATTTCCGATCTTGTCGCCATTGGCGTCGTAATCGGAGTTCAGCTTATGCATCGCATAGCCGAAGAGCGAACCGATTTTGGTTTGGGACTTGAACTCCGCCTTCAGTTTCGCCTTCTCCGTCGGGTCGCTCAGTACCGTGCGTACTGCCGCTACTACTTTCGCAAAGCGCGCTTTAGCAGCGATCTGAGCTGCAGAAGGTTCCACATCTGAGGGGTTACAGAGTTTGCCGGTCGTCGTCTTACCGGTCTGTTTGTTCGTGCGGAAATACACATCGCTGTGCATACACACTTTCTTGCGCATGCTCTCTATGAGAGCCATGGGTTTGATTTCTGCCATAGTAAAGTTAGGTTTTCTGCGAAAACGTTAAAACGTTAAACTGTTAAATTGTTAAACTGTTAGGTTGTTAAAGCCGGCTGCTTTTCGGTTATCCCTTTTTGAACCGCAGGAACTGAGGATAAGGCGATAGACGCTCCTGGAGTTCATTATCCTATCTTACCGAAAAGAAGGGGCCCCCGATGAACGCTAGCGCTAGTGCGTTCAGTGGGGAGAGGAGGAATTGAGACAATTATACCAGTTGCGCAGCAATGCAGTCATTGATCTCCAATTCCGACGACAAAGGTACTGCTTTTTTGCGACCTACGCAACTATTTCCCCTCGCAAATACATTCCTGCGTGTTTTTGCTCAAGTCATAGCCCACATACTCCGAGAAATCCATCACTTCCGTGATATACATCCAATCTCGGTTGGTCAGCACTTGGCAGTAGGTCTTGCCGTACTTGCGTTTTTTCTTCCATCCGTACAGCAGGGTGTTCAGCCCCTTCATACTGCCTGCTGCGCAAGCTACGTACCTCTCTAACCGCGCCGCCAACTCCTCCTTACTGATTCGCTGCATCATACGCCTCCGTAGCTATTTTCCACAGTTGCTTTCTGCTTTTCTTGGAACCCTCCGCTAACATCTGCTTCACGATCTTCGTAATAGCCGCAAACCGCTTCCGCTGCCTCATCATCGCTTCACTCGGCTCATTGGTACGTCGTACTTTCTTACTTCGTACATCCATTTGGTGCATATACACCTTACCTGTCGCCTTCATCGTTCGAAAGCAACAGTTCCCTACGCGTCCCGATATGGACGCAATACCTGACATCATTGTGATTTTTGCCATTTTCTTTTTCCTTTCTTTTAATGCCCCGCATCCCATGCGGGTTCTCTTTGTTTGCCTTCTATCTTCGTTCGCCGCCCGCCATTTGCATCCGCCAAGATTGGCGGATCGGGCGGCGCTCTCTTTCCCTCCCTTCGTTGAGCGTTCATATTCTCCGGGCGATACTATCGCCCCCTCTCACCCACTCACCCACTAACCCCCTCATCCTTCCTCTTCCCTGCGTACCTCTCCGCAAACCGCCGTTGGTTTGCAGCCTCGTCTTCTGTCTTGACGTGCCCTGCTCGGTTCGGGCATTTCTGTACGATCTGTTGTCCGCGGTATTTCCGGAAATAGTATCCATCGTTCCGTAGTTTCCCGTACAATCCCTCAATCGGAATAATCAGTTCTACTTTCATCTTTTTCTCTTTTTTACTTTGTTAATTGTCCCGGCATCTGATGCCGATTTTCTTTTTTTTCAGGGCGATACTATCGCCCGCTCTTTCCCTTTAGCCTTTATAAAGTCTTCATTCCCGCGACCATCTCGCGACCATTACGGACATCTACGTCCCGTGCCTTTCCGGTTCCTTTCACCTTTCTTCTTGGTAGTTCCGCCGGATGCCATCCTAAGTTTGGCGGACGGCGGACGGGCGGACACCCTTTTTTATAAACTCACACACGCGTATGTGTATGTATTTTACGGAAAGGGTGTCCGCCCGTCCGCCCGGTCTACCCTTTTCCCTCGCTTGACAGGGTTGCAGAGCCTCTTAGTAGGTCTATACCTATTACATAGGATATAGACTACTCTACTAAGAAGGCCTCACTGCTACCCGTCAAAATCCAATACCGGCTCATACATTTCTAATCTTCTAATTTTGGTGCAAAGGTACAACTTTTTCTGGGCATTCTAAATTCCATCGACCACAAAATGCATCCCACGAGAAATTTGGGCGACATGAGCGACGCACCATCATGCGCCGCTCCAAAAACACACAAAAAAAGCACCTTCTAAAAAGAGGTGCTTGGATGATTAAACCGATTATTTTTGGCTACACGATGCTATTTTTATGCCTGTATAGCCAAAAATAATTCACAAAACAAAGAGGTCACTAATCGTTATGTTATTGTTAATGAGCTGATTATAATAATCGTTGTGCTGAGCAGACTTGCTCGTAATAAGCACAACATTTATACCTTTTGGTCTAATTAGATTAACCAATTGGTCTATGCGATTTTGAATTTTATCCGCTTCTGATTTCGTTAGATTATATGCGCTTCCTGTATATTTCATTTCACACAAGTTAACGATTCCGTCAGCTCGCTCAATGACCATATCCATTTGAGTATCGGAGCCATGATAAGCGTACGTCTTTGTTGCGATACCTGAGATTCCCAATACTTGTTGAATTTGATATACATGCGCAAAACAAAGCCGCTCAAAACTCAATCCTAACCAATTCGTATATTTGGGAGATGTTTGTAAATGCATCCATACATTGCGATCACAGTTGTCTTTTTCTAACCCAAAATGCAGATAAAAGAGCGTAAAAAAGTCAATAAGTTGATACACATATGTTTTGCCTGAGATAGGTTTATATTTGCGAATAAACCCGCACTGCTCTAATTCTTCCATCTTACGTGTCAGCCCACCACCGGGTGTCAGCTTAGTTAGACGAGATAGCTCATCTCGCGTGTAACCGCTTTTTTTCTTTCCGAGTTGGTTAATGATCTTTATATAATCATCAGCTTTCTTAAAAAGAGAAGAATATAGATTCGTGAACTCATCCGCCAATAAAGCAGCCTCATCAAAGAACAACCTATCGATATTTTGCGCAAGGCTAAGCGATTTATCCATTAGATGGAGATAATAAGGTATTCCACCTAAAATCATATAGCAGTTAGCCACCAGTTCATCCGTCCATCGGAATCCTTGATGACGCAAATAAGCCTTCGTATTCTTCAGCGTAAATGGCATTAGATGCAATTTACAAGTCAAACGATTATGTAGTCCCCCTTTATCATTTATTACATTCTTCACCATCCATGACGCAGCACTTCCGCAGATGATAAACAAAAGATTAGGCTGCATCATTCCCCAGCTATTCCAGAAGAGATCCAAAGCCTGCTTAAATTCAGACTTCTGCGTATCCATCCACGGGACTTCGTCTAAAAATACCACTTTTCTACGTTGACGGGAACGAGAAATAATTATTTTCATGCTCTCGAAAGCTTCAAACCAGTTATTAGGCTGATTGAAATCAACTGATTGGTAGTATTTTGATAATTGATTAGAGAAATTAGCTAACTGCTGTGCTCTTTCTCCTTTCGCAATACCTGTACAATAGAAAGTAAACTTATCCTCAAAAAAACTACGTACCAGAAACGTCTTACCCACACGACGTCTGCCATATAGCACAACAAACTCCGCTTGAAATGACTCTTTCAATCTGGTCAATTCTTTTATTTCTCGTTCTCTACCAATTAGTTGCATAATTTAAGACTATTTTATTTTTGGCCGCAAAGGTACAAAAAAAAATTGATATAGCCAAAAATAATTGCATTTTTTTGTAAAAAATACGCAAATAAATCAATTAAAAATTAAAAATTAAAAATTAAAAATTCACTTAATTGGTTCCAAAAGAAAAATTTTGCTCGTTTTCGCGACCTAAGTACCCACATTGCTCGCGAAATCGATGATTTTTCGGTATAAAGTATCGATGGACGTGCTCCGTCTCTTGGGTAGAGTTAGCAGGGATGCTATTTATCCAAACAGCAGCCAGGCGATCAGGTAACCGATGCCGATGGAGACAAAGGTGGTGATGAAGCCGGCGAGTTGGAAGGAATGGTTGATGACAAACTTACCGATGCGGGTGGTGCCGGTTCGGTCGAAGCCAATAGCGGCTACCTCCGTCGGGTAGTTCGGCAGGAAGAAATAGCCGTTGACAGCCGGGAAGAGCGCCAGCAGGATATGCGGCGGCACGCCGAGCGCCAAACCGACCGGATAGAGGGTCTTCGCCGTAGCAGCCTGCGAGAAGAGCATGATGCTGAACAGGAACAGCGGTATCGCGAACAGGATCGGCCATGAGGTGAAGATACCGGCTACGGATCCCATGATGACCTCTTGGTTACCAAGGAAGAAGGTGCTACCCATCCACGCCACACCGAAGATTGACACCATGGCGTTCATACCGGACGCAAAGACGTTGCCTTTGACCGCCACGCGCACGTCTGCTTTGCCGACAAAGAGGATCAAGGCGGCGATACTCATCATGATGATCTCGATGATATAGTTCATGTTCATCGGTTCGCCTCGGAAACTCGGTCGCATGGCGGGGATAGAGCCGAAGAGGACTACCAGAATCACGCCCAGCAGGAACGCTAATACCGCCCACATAGCGCGCGGGTTATGTTCCGCCTTTTCTTCCTGAACGGCTTCTGTCTCGGGGTCAATCAGTCCCTCACGCACACGGCGTTGGTACTCAGGGTCTTCTTCCAGCGGTTTGCCGACGAAGTTCTGCACGAGTGCCGCCACAAAGATCGCGATGAGCGAAGCCGGCACGGTGATGATCATGATCTCCTTAATACCGATTCCCGCCCCACCGAGCATGGTGGAGGATAAGATAGCCGCCGTAGCCGCCGACACCGGTGAGCCGGTGATACCCAAGGACGCCGCAATCGTGGAGACGGCGAGCGGTCGTTCCGGGCGCACTTTCTCCTTGTAGGCTATCTCCGAGATAATCGGCAACAGCGCATAACAGGTATGGGCAGTGCCTGCTAAGAAACAGAACAGCCAGGTCACGAAGGGAGCATAGAAGGTGATCCGACTCGGGTGACGGCGGAGGATTTTCGCTGCGATCTGCACCATATAATCCAATCCACCTGCGGCTTGCAGTGCCGCAGAGGCGGTGATGACGCTGACGATGATCAGCATCACATCGACGGGTATCACTCCGGGTTCGAGCCCGAAGCAGAAGACGAGGATGAACACGCCTACCATGCCGTAGATACCGAGGCCGATAGACCCTACTTTCGCGCCGATGAAGATCATCGTCAGCACGACGAGCAGTTGCAGAATAATAAGAAACGTAGCCATGTTATTGCATTTTTTTCCACTCCGGTGTGTAGGGAGCGGTAATATAACCAAGCGGAGAATCGTTGCGGAAGGGGAAAGTGGAGGTAGCCACGAAGATGCGTTTCAGGTCCGGAGAATAGAAACGCAGTTGGACGTTACCGCCTCCCCCCGCAGCGGGTGAGATAAAGAGCCAATAGAGGTCGTAGTCCGCCTTGTAGGTAGCGATACCTCGACATTCGTTGCCGATGAAAGCAGCGAGGGTTCCTTTCGACTTAGTAAAGGAGACTTTGACGATTGACGTCATGGATGCGGACATGTCATTATCGCCGGTGATGACCCAATTGGGATTCGGTGTGTCTCCCGGAGTAACAAAAGGATCAACCGGTTCGCTTTCTTTGTCCTTCTTACAGCCCGCAAAGAAGACCGTTAGCACTGTTAGAAGTGCGACCGCTAACGCTGTTAGACCGACCTTTGGTCTGTTAGATTTTTTTACCTGTAACATATTGTTCATTGTTTTGAATTATTCTACATTTAGTCTTCGATTATTCGTTCCGGCGCACGTGCGCCACCTTGCGATTTTCCACCGCCTACCGGCATGCTACTCGCGCAAAGGGTTTGACCAACGATAACGAATGTCTGCACGGACATGGAAGGTTGTGAATATTGCTTTCTCATAATTTCTGCCCTCCTATGCTATATGGTTCACCATTGATGAGCAAGACCACACGTCCTTCACGCAATAGTTTTGCACTCTTCGTTTTCATTTCTTCGTTCTCTAACCCTGTCGTGACACTCGTTATCCGGCGGATATGCAGCGAAGCGGGCATACCGCGATAGACAGGAGCCGGACTCGGTTGACCGGGATCAACCAGCCAATACGCCCGGAAGCCTTTCATGCTCTTGCCATCCGCGATAGGCCAGTAGAGCACATCGTCCGCTCCGAGGAAGAGGTTATAATGGTTCAGTTCCTCAATATGGGTCATCGGATAGAAACCACGGAAAGTCACCTTCGCATCGCCCGTCTGACCGGCAGCGCTACCAGTTCCCCAAACGATATTATCGAATTTCAGGAACGACAGGTCATCACCGGAGGTCCAACGGATCATGTACGGTACGCCTTTGGTTAACTGATCGCCGGTCAGAGGTGAGAGTTGGAGTTGCAACTCATTGCCCGAACCGGTCTCCACCACTCTGCCGCCATCGAAGGTGAAGATCTCCGCGCCTGCCAAAGGCGAAGCGGCGATGCTGTTCACATTAAAGGGCAGACATATCGTATTGAAATAACCGTCCTTATAGAGCGTACGTTTCATGAGCGCATAGTCTTTCGTGCTGGCCGCAGCGAACTTAGAGGAGAAAGTGGTTGCATCATCGTTCTCGTCCAACACGGTTACCGTCTGCGCCAAGCGAACGCTGTAGTACATCGTCGTGTCATAGGACTGTTTGTTATGGATTGTTAATTCCTCAAATTGGATAACATAAGCCTTCTCCGATGCACTCGGATTTGGGGTAGAAGACCAGTAATTACCTTGCAAATTTACATTATCCGTTTTGTATGATCCGTCATTATAACCATAGCCATCCGCCGGCAAGAACACTGCACCGGCAGCCGACATCTGTGCCCATTCAGCAGAACTGTATATGTTCTCTTCGAAATGAGCATGGTTGCCGATAAAAGACAAGCCTTCGGGTAACACAAAGTTATCCGGAAGAATGATAAGACCAGGCTTGCCATTTACGGTACCCAGCGAATTCCCGTTAACATCACGGGTTACCAACAGATACGACCATTCGCTACTGGTCAACGCCCTCCATCCGTCATGCTCCAAAGATGGGATCTCACGCCACTTGAACAAATTGGATGTAGCATCCCTCTGCTCGTTCTCGTCCGCCAGCGTTACATAGACGCCCGGTCCTACGGAGAATACTCCTTTCGGGGCGGTTGCTCCTACTGTGCCTGCTGCCGAAAGCAGCAGGGCACAAAGAGCAAGGATTTTATAATTTCTTTCCCGTAACATCATATTTCTCATTGTTTCGGATAATTACTACATGGTTGTTCTCGATGATCTTATAAACACCGGTCTCATCGGCAGGACGAAGCATGATTGGTGCTTTCAGACTACCTGCATGGCTATCGGTCGAGTACATGATGGCGCCATTTTCGGGTTGGAGTGTCTGTCCGTCCATCTCGAAGCGGAGCGTGCCGATCTTATCGCTCTGGATGGTGAGGAAGTAATATGTTTCCTCATCAATCGTGAGCGGTGTAGCAACCGCAGCGAGTTCATCACCTACATAGACGCGGATATCCTTTGTACATTGTACATCGTCACTTTGTACCTTCGCAATCACGGTCATGTTGGTTGCAGCCTTCGGGTTACTGAATACAGACGGATGACTGCTGTTATCCTGAGCGCGACGCGGAGCTTTGGAAGGAGACTGACGATAGAACGGGATGGTGACAGTGCCCGGTGCCATGCGACGGAAGAGGTATCCTTCTCCCGGACGCAGCGCAGTGAGGTTACCTTCCCAGCGATTGTTAGCCGAGAAAGTAGCGAAGCGGTCATGTGCTTTGATGAGGTCACCCTGAGTAGCGTTGTCGTAATAGCCTGCCAATGCTTCGGTAAGCGGTGTTGCTTGGTCGAACAGACACGGCATCGGATTCCATTTGCCGTTACCGCTGACGGATATCTTCATCGAATCTTCAGGCAGTTTCTCACCCGCGATACGGATGGTATTACCTGCTGCGCTAAGCACCATATAGGTTTGCGAGAAATGCAAGGTTTCAAGCGTACCCGCAAAGTAGCCTGTTGCCGCATCATAGTCGCTGAACAGACAGGAGTTGGAGTTCTTGATCTTGTCATTAGCCACCCACGGGTCATTCGCCGTCATACAAGCCGCCATGGAACCGCCGGTCTTGGTCAGATCGAGATTCAGGGATATCCAGTTCCAGCCCTTCTCGATAGCGATATGCTGCATTTCACTTCCGCTGGTCATGAGGATAATCGGTTTTCCGTCGTCGCAGCCATAGACATAGCCATGCTCGAAGAGGATATTGCGACTTGCTGTGAGATCAAAGACTTTACCGGTCGAAGCCTGCCAGAGTTGGAAGCGAACAGGTTGACGGTTCATATCATCGTTACCATAAACAGTGATGAAGGCCTTGGATGTACTGGTGATATCGTCAAAGGTGACATTTTCTTTACCGACACACTCATTGCGGTAGAGCGCATAGACGATATCATTCGGGTCGGTGTCATAGACCGATTGATCGAGCATGACTTGTGCGCAGACAGACATATTGAGCGGATACTTGCCTTTATCCACACCGTCGTACGGCGGTATCGCCTCTATATTGAATTCGATACGGAGCGGTTCGCTCAGTCCGTCTTCATCGGTCAGATAGATCACATCCGAATAAAGACCTACGGCTATATTGGCATCGAACGTAAGCGTCAGCGTTATCTCGTCAGTCGGTTCAATAGAGCCGCTGGGTGCATCTACTGACAGCCAGTCCGGCATGGACTCGACGGTGTACTGATGACGCTTTCCTGAGTAGTTGACAACGCGAATGGTACGTGTGACGGATTCGTCTTTACCATAGATAGCCTTGGCGCTAATCTCTTTTTTCGCCCATTTGACAGCATTGCGATCGACGAAGGTAGTCCATGTCACAGGCGAAGCCATCGGGTTACCGTTGAGGTCCTCCACGTCACGGACGGTGATATAGATGGTCTGTTTGTTAATCTCGCGGTCACGCATGTTGAGATTGATAAGGAGTTCGTCGTTATTGAATGACCAGTCAAAGTTCATCTTGGTAAGCTGTCCAATATCCTTAACAGGCGCCGAGAGGGTTCTATCGCCCAGATCCATCACGTCGGAGGAGTCGGATACGCTGACAATGAGCGGTTGTACTTTCTCAACCACGAGAAGACTTGCTCCAGAATACCATTGTCATTCTCTTTCATCTCCACGAACGGCAGATAAGCCATCAGACCCATTTCGTCACCTCTCGGAGAGATCGTTCCATAGGTCTTCATGAGCGATTGTGGCAGAGCTTGCTCGAAGATGATGAACTCGTCTATATTACCGTCGAATCCAGCGCCTCCGAGATACATTTCTCCGCTGACCTCACCTATCTTGGTAGCAGCTGTAGAGACTTTCTGTTTGTCGTCCAGATAAACCGATGCATTATTGAACGCACGGTTGATGGTCACCGCGAAATGATGCCATGCGTTATCCGAATAATCACCGTCGATCTTCCATTCGTTCTCATAACTTCTAAAGAAGACATTCCCGTTGCTGAGCACGAGTTCGGTGCCTTGTTTATCGGAGAGTCGTCCGGCAGAGAAGATAGTACCGTTTTTGCTCGGGGTCTTAAACCAGAACATCAGGGTCTCATCCTGCTTGTTGGAGCGCGACAAGAAAGCATCGTTCATCTTGACTATCTGTCCGTCCTTCACACGGAGCGATATACCTTTCTGGTACTCCCAGTTAGCCTGGTAGGTATAGAGGGTAGCGCCATTGGCTTTGTCCGTCAAGGTAGATCCTTTACCTTCGTCCATCGGATAATATGCCACGAGTTCGCGTTCGTATCCGGTGAGGCGGGTCATATAGGTCTGTGTGATCTCGTCGGGAGCCAAAGCTTTGGTCCAGAGACGAACCTCCATCATGTTGCCGGCAAAGCCCTTACCGATAGAGATCGGCGCACTGCCGTTGAACTCTATATCTTCCTCAAACGGAGCAATCAAGGTATCTGTTACCTCTTTCGTTCCTGCGTAGAAACGTACCAAATGGTTCGTACGGTCATAGACTACAGCCACACGGGTAAAGCCGATCATCTTCTCCGGCAAGGTGTCGGAATAGATCGTTCCACTGCCTAATTTGGCAAACAGACGGTTATCTGCGGTCTTACCGAAACTGAAACGTCTGCGGCCTTTGGTGTCATAGTTGAAGAAGGTATATTCGGCTTCCGGATCCTGCGGCCGTACCATCATATCGACTGTGAACGATTTGTCGGAGATAGAACGCAGCACTTTGGATTCTGCATAGGATTTTTCCGTGTCGATGAAATGGAGGGATATACCGGTGGATATACCGGTCTCGTTGGTATAGCCGACCAATTGGAAGTTATTATCCTCATCAAGGTAGTTTCCGGCGATCGGTTCATTGAATCGTAGCAACAGTTTGTCTCCTACGCCGAGAATGGAGTTAGCCGGCTCGGCTTCACCGAACACACGCGGTACGCGCGTATCCTTAATACCGCGCATTACTTCCGACGCGCGAGTAATGAATCCGTTACCATGACGGCAGAAAGCCACGGCGCGCAGGTCGTATTCCTGCTCCATCGGGTCGCGCTCACCGTAGAAACGGATGTTCTCGATACGGCCGCCGCTAATCATGGCCTTGTTGCCCGAAGCCAGAGCAAAGAGGCTGTCATTCGCGTAGTAAGAACACAAGTTGATCCAAGCATCATCACTGCGGGTCGAGAGTTTGTATTGGAACTCGATATGGTCGAAGTTCTTGTAGTTCACATCAAATCCGTCGATCACAACAGGCAGATACCATCCTGTCGAGTCTTGCGGCGAGAGCGTATTCATGATCCATTTATCATGCGGTGCGGAGATATTTACCGGGCATGCTACCGGCATATAGTGAACGGAGAACGTGCATCGTGCCAACTCCGACATACTACATGTCGAGGTCAATGCTAACGTGATGTTCTCGAAGTCATAGCCTTCACCGGCATAGACCTCTACACGTTTGTTCATTATCGAACCGCGGGTTAGAGCAAATTCGCGGGCTTCCTCTTGCACTTTGAGCTCAAACTTAAGCATGCCGGTACCCGAACCATAAGGCACTTCGCCTTCGTTGCTCATTTGGATATTGAATACCGCGGGTTGATCTACCGGCACATTGCTGCGCTCATGTACGTCGATATCTAATTTCGGATTTTCCAATTTGAGCGTACCTGCCGAGAGAGGCACTTTCGGTGTATAGAATCGGGTCGAGTCCGGTCCCTGCCACGGGCAACGGGTAGCACCTCCGTTAACGAAATAGACATACGATCCATAACGGTAGTCACTGTCAGCACCCGTGAAATCACGGTTATCATCGGTTTGATCATTGAATTTGTTATTCTTGTCCACCACGCGATAAACAGAGACATTGAGATGACTGTAATTGAAATCATCGTTTTTGAGGGTGAAACTGGCGGTTTTGGAATGACCGTGCGTGCTGGTAGCAGGACTCATGTTAAAGTCCGCATTGATGATAGGCGTGAACTCGAATTTCCAGGTAGCGGCAGAGGTTTTACCCAATACCTCCAACGGCTTGTTCTCGCCGGTATCCTTTTGCTTGAATGCGGTTTCCATGAGTTTGTCCATACCGGCTCTGTCGCCTTGTATGATGTTCAGGTCACCTTTAGGCAACGATCCTTTGAGCGACAATCCCGGATAGAATAGTTTCATATATTCGGAGCTGGAGGAATTGTAGGTCTCGGTGTGTGTCACGGTGGTAGCACCGCCTGTTGACCATGTACCTACCAGTTGGCTGTTTGATCCGCGGAGCGCATTGATTTTCTCGCGTTCGTTCTTGATCAGTAATGAGAACCAGTTGACAAACTGACGGTTGTAGGCTGCTACTTCATCGTCATACACTTTCTCTCCATCCGGCACAATCATTTCGTAATAGCCATCCATACCGAAGTTCTCGTCCTCAGGACCTACCTTACTCCAATAAGCCGGTTTGTTGGTCGCGATGGCAATACCTGCAACGGTAGCACTATCACCCGTCATGAGCAGGCTGTTACGCATCTGTACCAATTGCGGCAGGAGGGTCTGTTCGATATAACTCTGCGTATGAACAAACGTGGAACTGATATACGAAGTAGCTCCGAACTCGGTACCGATAACGAGATAGTATTTCTGTCCGTTAGCATCCCTACCCTCAGCGATAGTGCGCATAGTACCGTCCGCAGCGCGTGCTGCAAGCGTGACATAGGTCAGAGAGTCAAGCGGCTGTACTGCATCCATCGCACCATACAGCACATTCTGGGTAGCACCGATATACACATCCGCATCGGCTCCTACCGAGAACGGATCGCCAGCGGTAGTGATACGCTCCGTTGTTTGGAAAGTATAGGTACCGTTATGCTTATAGACGAACGTATTGGTGATAGGCAGCGTCATTGAATAGCTGGATGCCACCTCTGTAGGCATACCGGACCATACACCGCCTCCCATACCAGCGAAGGCACCCATATAGATATTGGCTCCCGAACCATATTTGAGAGTAATGCCCATACCGAAGGTGAGTTTGAGGTCCGTATTACAGTTGTAACTGTAGGAAGAACCTGCATCCAGATAAGCGGAACTACCTGATCCGGGAGGATCACGCAAAATATCGAGCAAAATAACATCTCCGTGCGTAGAAGCTGCATATTCCTGTCCTTTCAGTTTATCGCCGGTGACGAAGGCTTTGAATGCCTGACTCTCGATGAAAGCACCCTCGTACTCAACCGACAGATCCAGTACGCGCAGCGCATTCTCGCCGGTCTTAACAAACGATACATAGTCTATGGGGATGGTGATCGTCGCCTGTCCCAAGGTATCCAGCTGATGAGTCTGAATCTCTGTATCCTTGGCGTCATGGAGACCGTTATAGACCTTGAGCGTACCACCACGAAGCCGTACCTCCTCGTGTTTCGAAGAAGTAAGATCATTGTTGTAATAATAGTCCTCATGTGCGGTAACGCGGAACTGATAAGTATCCGAATTGAAGACCGGCGCACCGAAAAGGTAATTGCAGGAGCCGTCGGGTTGCATCTCTACTACCGGCACCTCAATCTTCTCATTCAGAATATTCTGGCGGGTTATGGTTTTCTCGCCGAAATAGGGTACCGGCATACCGTATTGCAGCTGCCTACAGGAGATAGCTATCGGGCTGTGATAGGTGATATTATACGTCCCGTTGTAATAGACCTCCATGTCCCCGTAGGTATTAACATGGTGTTGCAAGGGGGCTTCGATCAAATCAATCGTTTCGCCGGTCTTGCCATCAGCATAGAGCGTCGCATAACCTTTTGCGGTGGCCTGTGTGATCTTATATTTGACAGGGAAGAGATCTACATAATACTCTCCTGTTTTCACATCCGGATAGATGATGATGCGTTTCTTGTAGTACTCCGTGCGAGTAATACCCACCGAATCCGATCCTTCCTGAGTCAATACATCGTGACGCAGTTGGACGGTGACACTGTCGCGCAGCAGGTCGTCATTAAAACGCACAATCTGGGAGATATTATCGCCTTCCAACTCTAATACCAATTTCAGGTCGTCACCGAGGTTGTTTTGACTTACACCGAAACCAAGCGGTTTTTCAGCTTGATCATTACCTCCGCATAAACGTCCGATAATACGTACTTTGGTCTGGTCATAGATACGTACTCCGGGCAGACGTTTATCCAGAGAGAGAAGACTATCCTCCTTCTGAGTCAATTCGTTGATCGTATAGACAAAGCCGTCACGGTCGAAAATATGCCCCTCTTTGTATGCCTGCAGGGTGAACGGTGACTTCAACGGAACACGGAACTCGAAGTTACCGGACGCATCGGTCTTATAATACGTAGTACCGCTCTTGACGGGTATGCCGTTGAGCAGGAATTGTACATCGCGTACCGGTATGGTAGAGTTCTCAAAGAGCACGCGACCCGAGAACGGCACAGAGGATATATTGGCAAAATTGACACCCTCGCGTACGCAGTCGTTCAAACCGAGCGTAATAGCAGCCGTTGGAGAGGAGGTGTTGTTGTATTGGAACTCCGCCGACATGCTGGTAGGCTGTATAGAATAAGCGTAACCTTCGCCGTAGATCAGGCTGTCGAGCAGGTAGTATCCGTCCTCGTTGGTAGTGACGGTCTGTACCGTCTTGCCCGTACTGGTACGAGAAGCGGTCACCGTTATATTCGGGCAAGCAGAGCCGTCCTCATAGCGCACATAACCGCTCACTTTGCCGTACGGGTTACGGGAACCTACCGCAACAACTTCTTGGGATTTGACAATACCATTACACTCGTAGGTCATCGTCAGGCGATAATCCCATTGCAGGGAGATAAAGGGGTTCGCTTCGCGGTCTTTAAACCAATTACCATCGTAGTTATCCACCAATACCGTCCAAGCTGTATCTTTGCCTGCAGGACGGGTCTCGATTTTGTACGAGCCCACATTGCCGTCCGTTGTTTGCCAGCGCAACAACACACCGTCGGAATAATCCCCTTTGGAGGCATAGAGAGTTTCGAGGTTCGCAGCCTCAGTAAAGTAGATGCTATCGCCCGTAATAGGCATATACTCCGTGTAATTGTGCGAACCGTATAACTGTTTCACGATGACACCCGTAGTATCAATAACAGTCGAATACTCATAGTGTACGCAAGGCGTATTGGCTACATCGCTATAATGAACATCGATATAATTTACCTTGTTAAAATCCGTGTACCCACTTTGTATCAAGCGGTCACGGGCCGCCTTTATACTGTCACTCGGAATCTCTATATATACAGTATCTTGCAACTCTTTATAGACTTTACGGATTTTCAAAGTCTGATTATCATCCCAATAGAACCGGTCGTACGCAGGTTTTTTGACACTGCCGTCACCATCTATGCTCTCTTTGGCGAACAAACGGATAGTGATATCCAGTTTGCGGGATTTCTCAAAATCTTCCGCCAAAGTATAAAAACCACCGCTGTATTTGTCGCTAAACGGCATCGGGTAGTAATTTTTATCCGGAACAGAGTTGCCTTTTATCGCATAATCATGCCCTATCCATCCCCACTGCGAGGAGGAAACACGGCGCACGCGGTAATAGATGGTGTAATTATTCTCTATCGGATTCCACCATGCCGCTTCAGTCGAATCGACAAAGGTATAGGTCTGTATATCCGTCAGACTATCAGTAGTCAGCGAGTCGTATGCCATCTGGATAAGACCAATACTCTCCGCGTCCGAGAAATCGTACATGTATGCCCGCTGAATCTCGAACATATCATTCTCTACCAGATCTTCCTCTTTCGGATAGTATATTTTCCACGAAATCTGTTTAACCCGATCGTCAATAAACGTCAAGTTTGAACTTGTTCGATACTGATAATTACTTATCATAAAATCATGTATCTTGTGATAAGCGGGAATATCCACTCTATTCGACCATATCCAATACGGCTGTTTGTCCGTACCACGGTGCATATAGAAATTAGCACGGAAACCATGCTGTACGGTATCCTTAGTATCCACATAGATAATATCGGTATTCTGATCCGTATGGTGCTCATTCGGATCCAGAGAGGTCGTATATTTCTCTACATCATTAACAGAGACATAGACCACAGCTGCTTTACCATACCCCGCAGCACCTGTTTCGTTCACCGCATAGAAAAACGGTTTGTTCAACTGCGGAGCCTTGTCCGAGGAAGCACCGGTATAAGTTCCAAGCATATGACGCTTTGTGCTGAAGTCGCATCCTCCGGATTTATGGTGATCGGAGGTTACGGATACCTGGAATTCTATACTGTCCAGCTCCATAGGAGGATACCAATCAAACTCAAAAAACGTCAGATGGTCGCCACTATCCGAACGCTTTAGATCGACTTCACGCTCTATCTCCGAAGCAGTGTACGTTTCAACTACTCCGTTGTAGGTATTGGTCACATCAATTACGCCTCTCTCCAGATAGAACCATACACGACCGGCATCTCTCGGCTGTTGACCGCCTGTATACCCGGGGGCATTCCAATAATTATCTGCACGGTAGCGAATGAAGATCGTATTGCTCTCACCGCCGCCGGGCTTTTGTACGGTGAAACGGATACGTGAGCCGGTCTCATCCGCGAAATTCGGATCTTTGCATAACATACCGTTACCGGCATTGTAGTTGTGATCGTCACCTTCTGCGAAAATAAGCACTTTAAAGTGAATCTTGCCGTTGCCCATGGAATACGCATCGAAGTTGTCTGCATTTTCAAAATACGTAGAACCGTTATCGGGCGTAGCATAAGCCCAACTGATGCTAAGCATCATCGCTGCTATACATAGCAGCCGAAGAATTTTGTGTTTCATATCAATAGTTATTTCGTTATTTATGATACTTGGTAATCTCATGCATCACGTCCTTGAAGGCGCTCACGTAAGTGAGAACTTTGTAATGCACTTTCCCGTTACCGGCTACGTAAGCCGAATACTGGGTACCACCCCATTCTTCACGGAAATACCAGTCTCCGTGGCTGGCTCTACTGGCCATGAGGTCCATAGCCGGGATGCTTGCCAGCATCAGCACAACTATAAAATAAAAAATTGCTTTTTTCATACTATATTTATTTTGGATTTTGGATTGTGGTTACTATTCATGCTTTATTTCATCATCAGTTCCAAACGGCTGTATATTTGCTCAACCGGCTGTCTGCTTGAGCCATGGCGTTGAGTAAGATAACCGCGTTGCCGAACTGCTCATCGGCGCGTACTTGTGCCGCCTTGGCGCTATCGTTGATGACATCATCCGAACTCATTTGGCTCAGCAGATACCATAATTGGCACATGTCGGCTTTGTCCTCTTCGTCTATCTCATACCATTGGTCTTGTCCGGACTCTTGTTCCAGACGGGTCCATGTAGCGGTTACCTCATCCGCCGTGACCGTCTTACCGGCAAGCGCGGTCTGCACAACGGGCGCAAAGAGAGCCGCCTCGTTGACCACCACGGTATTGCATTTTTGTGCGTCCAGATAAGCATATACTTTGCCTGCATAGGCGTTATATTCCTTCGTTTCAAGCGTATCGGATAAGGTGAGGAAATAACGGCCGAGGATGCCATATTTCTTGTACAAGCTATAGGTAAGCGTCATATTACCATCATGGAATCCGCTGCTGACACTGTACGCTATACCGCTTGCTCCGAGGGCATCGCATTCGGGCAGATGTTTGTAAATACCGGCCTCGGTGACAGGTTCGATAGTGAAGTTAAACCGAGCTGCAAAACGCACCGTTCTAAGCAGGTTGGACGGGTTCTGCGGGTACACCAGATCCGGGTCAATGAAGGAGCGGATGATGCCTTCGCGTAAATCGTGCAAACCACCATGGTAGTCCAGAAGATCGCCCGTGACATAATCGTAATAGATGGCGTTGATAGTCAGATCCCGCGAATAAGAGTCCTCCAGCAGGGACTTGCTGAAGATGCCTTCATACTGGGATTCGGGAATACGGGGTTTGCCACGCAGGTACTCATAGATAGAGCGCATCGTGCCCATATCGGTACACTCGTCGCCATGCCATGCCTGCGCCACAATAAAGCCGCTCGGCGCGGTAAAGATCGTGGTGTTCGGCACTATCTCCACCAGCTGATCGGGTGTAGCATCGGTCGTAAAATCCACGTCGTTGGGCACTTTCCCCATGATTGCATCGCGTACAGAGCCACCATTCACATAGGCCACGTAACCGGCATTGACCACGTAGTCCATGTCACCGGCCGCATCAGCCGGCATCGCAAAGGCTTTTTGGTCGAACAGATTAGCCGGAACACGTAACTCGGCATAGCCGACTTTCTCCACTTCGGGATAGTTGGCATCAATGAGCCGGTTTATCTCCGTAGAGAAAAACCCCTGCGGCTGCTCCGGTACGTTCTGCTGCTTCTTACAGGACGCGCAGAATGTGACACAGAACAGTGCAATGATCCAATAAAAATTGCGTTTCATACAGTATATTATTATAATTATTCAACGATGGTGATCAGCCCGGCGGGTTGGCGGTATGCATCGGGGATGACGCCATGGAGTGTATGCTCCATATAATCCGCCAAGACATCATAGCATATTTTCGACGGCTCATTGAGCAAAGGGCAATCCTTGAGCGTGCCATAGAAGCCGCCGGTTGCGAAGTAATCCAAAGTGCCAATCGTATAGATGCCGTCAGCTGTTACGGGCACGAATGTGCTGCTCTGCTCGTCATAAACCATGACATCGGAGACGGAGTGGTCCGAAACGTGGAGCGTGAACTTCAATCCCGATAGCTGAGGGAAATCACCATCCAGCTGCGGATAAGAAGCCGTGCAGGCCTCGAGCATATTCTGTATCTGCAGACCTGTTGCCTCAATCAGACAAACGGCATTATCATAGGGCACGACGGAGATGGCATCGGCATAGGTCACATCGCCGGCTTTGAGGCCGTTACGCACGCCACCGGCATTCGTCAGACCGATCTGAGCTTGTACATCGTGACGGAACGACTCGGCTACCAGATTTCCGAGCGCTGTCTCTTGTTTGCGGATGAGCCATTGACCTGTCTCGTCCGTAATAGGCATGTCGAAATCGAGACGGGCTATCTTGTGCTCCGTGATGCCGTTAAGCAAGGTATGGATACTATCGGTCACGGCAGACACACGTGCGTTGGTGTAGATGATATCCTTGGTCGGAATAAGGGAGGTATGGAAATGACCTGCCGTATCGATAAGCAGATGACCTACATTCGCGAATTGCGTACCGGTCTGGGTAATCGGCACATACACGCCGTCGAGGTTCTTGACCGAATCGCAAGGGATGACCGAATGGGTATGTCCGTCAAGCACGACGTTGATTCCGCGCGTAGCGGCAATCATCTCATGGGAGCCGCAGCCTTCATACGCCCATTCCCCTAAATGCGACAGAGCGACCACATAGTCCGCTCCTTCGCGGCGGGCTTTATCCACCGACTGTTGCACAAGGCTGTACAAATCCTCCGCACGCAGGTCATAGAGTTGATTACCGTCCTTATCATAGAACGAATACGATTCCGCTTTCATCGTCTCAGTGGTCAAAACACCGACGAAAGCAATCCGCTTGTTTCCGTATTGTTTGATGATATACGGGGCGTACACCGATGCCGCGCTGACGTATTCATACAGGTTGGCACACGACACGGGCGAACCGATAATCGGCAACAGTTCCAGCTGACGCGGCACACCATAATCGAACTCATGGTTACCTAATGCCACCGCATCATAATGCATCTCGCTCATGATATCTACGATGTAACCACCTCTCGAGATGGCTCCGGCAAGTGATCCTTGCAGGAAATCACCACTGCTGACCAAGCCCACATACGCTGTGTCGGCTGCTACAATCGCATCCGCCAAACCGCGCATCTTGGTATAACCGTCGATCGCGCAATGCACATCGTTCTCATAGAGGATGACAATGCTCTTCGGCGTGTTAACGACCGGTTCCTTGTTCCCGTTGTTCCGGCAAGCGACCAAAGCCAGAACCGGCAGCAGATAGATAAAAAGTTTTTTCATTATATTATTTAGGGTTATCTTGTTGATTTGATTTTGTCATGTTAAAAAAATCGCACAAAATTATAAAAAAAAGTGCGCATACGCAATACGCACGTGCAAAAATTTACGCAAACTACCTTTTTAGGTCATTTTTTTACGCAAACTACCCTTAAGGGTGTCAATTTTTCCACATAAATGTAAAAAAAACGCACCCGAAGATGCGTTTTTTCTACTCGTGTATCAGTACTGCCCGCACGAAGTTGCCGAACTGACAGATACGTTTCTTGCCAAGGACGGGATCGGGTTTGCCGCGGAGTTGGGCAGCATGACGTTCCACCATCTCCTGGTACCGCGGATGATTCGGATCTTTCGCGATACGCGATGCCTCTTGGCAAACGGCTTTCCAGCGCTCGTACTGGGCCTGTTCGGCAGGAGTTCGCGGATCGCGTTTATAATCCCGTTTCTCCTGTCCGTACATCTCTTTCGGACCATAACCGAAAATCGTTCCGTCCGGATACTTCCATGCCTTACGACGCATGGTTATTCGTGAATGTTTATCAAACTTGCCGACTAAATCATCGATGCCGACACTTGTTTCAAATCTTGCCATAATTCTATATAAATTTTTGCATTGCACTTTCTGCACTTTCTGCACTTTCGACCATCAAAGTGCAAATAGTGCAAATAGTGCAAAGCGATTTTTTAATGTTTTTTGAATCATTTTTAACATATATAACGTTCTTTGAACGTTAAAATCGTTAGAGATAAGTTGATCATAAGTTGGATATACGTTAGTTATTGTCCTACCCTTTACCTACCCACACCCTATGCAACTGCTAAGCGTTTCGTAAACACACCATGTCTGATTTTGATAATGGTTCCATTGTCTTGCCATTCTTCGATCCAATTGAAAGCTGTTCGACGACTTATTCCTTGTAATTGTGCTTCATCTACAAGCATCTTACTCTCAAACTCCTCCGGCAACAAACTCAGCAATATCTGTTTCTGATCCAGCGGCTTCACTTTCGGTGCCTCTATCTTCTCTGTCCCTTTTACCAACTGATATGCCTGCGCCATATGCAATATCAGCTTATTCCCTATCATCTCTGCTGTCTGATAATCCACATCCGAGCATTCCATTCGTAATTCGTAATTTTTAATTTTTAATTGCTCTTCGCACGAGCGAAGAGCGGAGAGTATCATCGCTATCCTCTCGATATGGACCGCCATTCTTAGTACCACGGAGTGGAAGTCTTCGCCGAGCATGCGGATGAGGGTCGGATAGGCGGTCTCAAGGTGATGGCCGAGACGGGTACGCTGGTCGGGCGTGAGGCAGAACTCGCGGGGTTTGGAGAAGAGCAGTTTCTCATAGAGATGATAGAGCTGTTCAGCACAAGTTTTCACGGTTTCATCGGAACTTTCCGAGGGTTGTACATACTGGCTGTTAAAGGCTTGGTGTTCATCGACGATGAGGGTGAGCAAGCGCGAGAAGTAACCGTTTTCGATAGACGGCACGAGGGCATGGTACTGGCTGAAGGTACCGGTGAGGACCATGGAGAGTTGCGGGTTCTCGATGACGGACGCTTCTTTGCAACGGGCACGGGAGATAGTCTCGTGCTCAGCCGCTTTACGGAGCGCGGTGTTGTAGTTCACGGTGGACGATCGCCAGATGTCGGTGATGACCGAACCTTCGGACTCGTGGATATAGCCGCGGCCCTTCTGTTTGGCGAGCGTCCGGTAGAAAGCCGGGTACGTCGCATCGCCCGGGATGATGAGGGGATTCGCCTCGTGAATGGGTTTGACGAGTTCGAGGGCAAGGTTGGCGATACCCTTTCCGCAGGCAGCCGAACCGACGATGAAGAGTTGCAGGTTCGGGTAATAGCGTTTGGCACCGATACCGTACTTGAAATAAAGGTTCGGGAGCACGCCCGAGCACGCGGTAAGTGCGGACATTAATAACATGTCCTTCTCGGCAGGCGTGTGAGCCAAAGATAAGACGGATTTCATTAGTTCAGGCAGGTTGTTTACATCCATGTTTTCCACGATGTGGAGGTTCGCCTGCTCCTCTTGGGGTTGAATAGAATTGATCATAAAATAATATAATTAAAGGGTTTAACTAGGTAGTACTAGGGGACTAGGGGACTAGGGGACTAGGAAACTAGGGGACTAGGAGCTAGTACAAAAACAGCGGACTTTTTTTAAAAATCCGCTGCAAAGATATGACAAAAAACGTCCTTTTGAAAGGACACATAAAAAAAAGGACGTCACGTGACGTCACTTTTTCGCTTTACTTTTCATTCGTTTGCCGAGGGCGTTAGGATCTATAAACCAACCAAATAGGAGTGTTAATTGGTGGCAGAAATCTGTCCTTTTATGTGCTTCGAAATATTTTTTGAATTCTTTGTCATATCTGCATCGCTCGAGGATGTATTTCTTCACTTCCACATAATTATGCTCGGGCGGGACGGGGAGTATATTATCGAGAAAAAACTCCTGCCGGATGTCTTTCTTTTTTGGGGAAACAGGCGGTTCGATTTTTGTTTTCACGAAATCGATCCATTGGTTCATCCATTTACGGAAGAGGTTGAGTTGGTCCGGCGTGAAATCCTTCATCTCCGGTTTGAGGTCCTCGTAATTGGTCTCGTGCGCAAGGATCTTCTCCTTAAATTCCGCCATCATCACGTTTTTATCGGGAAAGAGAGCGGCATCTTTCTGTGCGGTATTCGACAGCCACTCCCAGTACCGGCGGATGATCTCTTCCGCCTCCTCGCCCTCAAAGATAAAAGAGGGTTCTTCGGATCGTTGTTCCGGCATCTCAACGAGTGCATTGACGGCCATGGGATCGGTCCAGTCGATGTGCAAAAACCGCTGCCGAACGGTCTCGGTATATCCGGCATCGAAGAGCCAGTGCGCGAAGGGCATGTGCCACGTCTCTTTCTCCCATATATGCTCTCCGAACTCCTCGGTCACCAGACGCTGCATGTAAGCGGAGAGCAAGGACATCGCTATACTGAATTGACGGACATTAGCGCATAAGTCCATGAAGGAAACTTGACCGACCGTGAGTTGGATATAGGCATCGTTTAGTTGGCGGAGCTCCGCCTCGAGATATCCCCACCCGTCCGCAATCACTTCCTGCTCATAGCGGGAGAAGAGAAAGTCCTGCTTACGCTCAATATCGAGCGGTATCTCGCGCCGCTCGCCCTCATCGGAATTGATCAAGCGCACGCATAACAGCGCGGCCCCCAGAAAGCCCTCGATCTGTATCGGTTCTTCCTTCTCCGAATAGGTATATATCAGCCTATGCGCGTCATAGCGGAGAGCCGGAGAGAAAGTATAGTTGTCTAATAAATGAATCATATATTACTTCCATTCGGTAGGTGTGGTACCTGTTTCGCGTGTGAAGATTTGGGAGAAGACGCGACGGGAAGAGAAACCGCAACGGTCGGCGACATCTTGGATCTTGAGATCGGGCTGCTCACGCATCAGGCGCTTGGCTTCTTCGATACGCAACCGGTTAACCCACTGGTAGAACGAGCAACCGTATTCAGAGTTGATGAGTTGGCTTAGATAGGAGCGGTTGAGCGGCAGCACCTCACGCAAGTCCATCAGCTGGAAATCCGAATGGAGATAGGGTTTTTCGCTTTCGATCCATTTCTCCAATGTAGCCCGATAAGCGGCATTAGCCGAATCCGGTTCTTCCTTCTCTTCCTCCACCACCGTACTATGCAACCGCTCCCAGGGGTCGGGACGGTGAAGCACCTGGTCGGTAGTGTAACAAAGGACGAACATGAGGTACCATTGTTGGGTAAACGCACGAGCCGGGTCATCGCTTACGCACAGGTAATAGAACACCAAGGCTGCCAACATGATCATCATGATATATCGTACAATCCACTGCGCGTCGATATCGTCCAAGGTGGAGAAGTTCTCCTCACACCATTGACGGTACCTGTGTACTCTCCTAAAGCCGACATACATGAGCCATATCGGATACAGCGCAATAAGGATACGTAAGTCAGCGGGTAGCACATAATCGATGACTCCGAGCACTACCACCGGCAATAAGAACAGCGCACCACGTGCCCAGTTAAACCTCCCCGGACGCATGGAGATACAGGGGTAGATAAACAGCAACCATGCGAACACACAAGCCGCCAGCATCGGGGTGCTCTCCATGAGTTCATTGCCGACCCGAAAAGGATTATACGCCGCCTTGAACATAACTACCACTACCAATTCACAGAGTCCCCAAAGGATGAGGATGATGGCCCACACTTTGCGGATGCGGTTGTTCTCCAAATGCCTCAAGCACTGCGCTGCGCCGAAGAAACAAAGCACTGCAAAAGCAAGACTAAGCGCAGGGTTGAGGAAATTGTCGAAGAAATCCTCCGGAATAAGCCGCGAGAGGAAGGTGCTGAGGATGAGCACCGCCATCAGCACCAACCCGAAGACCGCTTCGGATTTGTAATTATCCCATATGTCTCTAATCCATTTACTCATTTTCTCATTTACTTATTTTTTGCGACAATTATACAAGTTACCTAGTAACGCAGTCATTGATCTCCAATTCCGACGACAAAGGTACTGCTTTTTTTTTAATTACGCAAATAAATCAATTAAAAATTATAAAAAATAAACAAAAAAGGGGGTGCGTCATTGATTTGACACACCCCCCTTCGTTAGGATAGCGGACAGCTAATTACCACTGATCGCCTTCGATATTGTTGAAATTAAAGGTGTTTCCCGGACTACCGGCTAAGACCATCGACTCTAATGCGATATGTGCTACCTGCACCTCAGGTTGAAAATATATTTTCTTTTTCATACTAATTTTTCCTTTCAATTTACAATTTTCAACTTATTTAACCATTTGTCCCATTGCATTGTAGGTCTTACCATCACGGATGATATAGAGAACGCCATTCTCGATGACCTTTGTACTTTGTACATTGTTTCCTTGTACATCCTC
>CADCCH010000044.1 GCA_902799875.1 uncultured Bacteroidales bacterium
TGACTACGGATGGAACGCACTGCCCGGACAAGCACAAGTCGATATCACTGCGAATACTGAAGTGAGACTAGTTATCACGGATGCGATTAAGAACGCAGTTGCTATCGGCGGTTTTGCCCTGCACGGACACGGAATCAATATCGTACAAGCCCGCTTAGCTGCTATGGTTACGCCAACGGCTATTGAGAATATCTCCATTCGCAGCAACGGTATCCGTTACAACCTCCTCGGACAACCCGTCGGAGAGGACTACAAAGGGATCGTCATTCTCAATGGACATAAAATGATTGTACGTTAAACTTAAAATCCTTAGTACCATGAAAGCATATTTCAGGTATATGCTTAGCCTTGTAGTTCTCCTCGTGGGAGCTACAGGCTTGGCATTCTCGCAAAACATTGTTACGGGTACTGTAGAAGATGCAGACGGTCCGCTGATCGGAGCATCGGTACTTGTCAAAGGAACCACCGTCGGCACTATTACCGATATGGATGGTCAGTTCTCTATTGAGGCGAAAGTAGGTGATGAACTGGAGTTCTCGTACATGGGCTATAACTCACAGAGCATCCAAGTAACAGGTGAACCTATTCGCATCACTATGTCTGAAAACACCGAAGTCTTATCTGAGGTTGTTGTCACCGCTATGGGTATCAAGCGTGACCGCAAAGCTTTGGGTTATGAAGTAGGTGAAGTCAAAGGTGAAGAACTGGTTAAGGCGAAAGAGGTCAATGTAGCTAACTCGCTCGCCGGTCGTGTAGCCGGTCTGGTTGTTCAGGGAACAGCCGGCGGTGCTTCGGGTTCTACCCGCGTTGTGTTACGTGGTGCTACAGAGATGACCGGTAATAACCAGCCGCTCTACGTCATTGACGGTGTGCCAATGGACAACACTAATTTCGGATCTGCAGGTACGGAAGGCGGTTATGACCTCGGTGATGGTATCTCGGCTATCAACCCTGATGATATCGAGTCGATGTCTGTCCTCAAAGGCCCTGCTGCAGCAGCTCTCTATGGTAGCCGTGCAAGCCACGGTGTTATTCTGATCACCACCAAGAAAGCCAATACCGGCGATTCTAAATGGTCGGTAGAGTACAACGGTACATTGACCTTCGACTCCCAGCTTAGCAAATGGGACAATGTACAACAGGAGTATGGTATGGGATCGAATGGTATGTATAACGTTGATGCGGTCAGCAATACCAACAAGTCTTGGGGACCAAAAGCGGACGAAGGACTGATGTTGCGCTATTTCGACGGTCAGGAGCATCCTTTCAAGATCATCCCGAACAACACCGCTAACTTCTTCCGACTTGGTTTGACTGCTACCAATACAGCTGTCATCTCTATGAACACCGGTAAGACCGGTCTCCGTTTCACTTACACGGATATGCGAAACAGAGATATTCTGCCGAACTCCAACATGAGTCGTAACACCCTCAACCTGCGTGCCAACACCTCCTTGGGTCCGGTGGATTTAGATTTCAATGTCAATTTCACACACGAGGACGTTAAAAACCGTCCTGCCCTTGGTGATGACAAATCCAACGTAGGTAAGAACCTGATGACGCTGGCTACCACTTATGATCAGGCGTGGCTTAAGAACTATCAGGACGTTAATGGTGAGTACCAGAACTGGAACGGTATGGATCCTTATAACGTCAACCCGTATTGGGATATCAACAAGAACAAGAACCGGTCCTACAAGAACCTGCTTCGTATGAACGGAAAGATTGTGTATAACATCATTCCGCAGTTGAAGATTCAGGCAACGATCGGTACGGAGATCAACCGATTTGAGTTCTCGGACTTCAAGTACCCAACCACACCGGGTTATGAGTCCGGACGTCTCCAGAACAGCTATTTCAACAATCGTATGATCAATGCTGAGTTCTTGGGTATCTATACGGATACATGGGGCGATTTCGACTTCACCGCTACTGCCGGTGCTAACGTCTATGACGTACATAATATTACGACCATCAACACCGGAACAGATATGGGTATCCGTGAGGTAGTTGCGATGTCGAGTTTCGAAGAGCAGTCCGTAGAGGAGAATACATACAACAAACGTATTGTCTCTGTCTTCGGTTCGGCTAACTTAGGTTGGAAACATATGTTGTATTTAGATGCTACGGTACGTGGTGACAAATCCTCGACCTTGGCAAGCGGAAAGAATATCTACGTCTATCCTTCCGTCAGCGCTTCGTGGGTCTTCTCTGAGTTGATCAAGACTAACCGCAAAGTGCTGCCGTATGGTAAGATCCGTTTGAGTTGGGCAGAAGTAGGTAGCGATACCGACCCGTATCAGCTTAGCCTGCGTTATACCAAATCGCAGTTCGGTTATCCGGGTTATACCATCGGTTCTATCTTTGGTAACACCGTGCCTAACTCCGACCTCAAACCGACCCGTACACGTTCTTGGGAAACCGGTTTTGAGACCAAATGGGCAAACAACCGCATCAGCCTCGACTTCACCTTCTATCATCAAGTGTCTCGTGACCAGATCATCGCCATGGCTGTATCGCCTACCAGCGGATATGACTATCGTATGATTAACGCCGGTGCTATCCTCAACCAAGGTTTTGAAATCACCTTCGGCGCTCGTCTGGTACAAACCAAGGACTTCTCTTGGGACCTCAATGTTAACTGGTCTAAGAACAAAAACAAAGTGCTCAAACTCACGGAAGGAACGACGGAGTTAGAGTTAGCAAAAGCAACTTGGTGTAATGTCTATGTAGCTGCCCGTGAGGGGGAGAACTACGGTTCTATCTGCGGTCCTGCATTGGCTCGCAATGCTGAGGGACGCGTCATCGTGGACGCTAAGACCGGTCTGCCTACTTATACCAAAGAGAACAAAGTGCTCGGTAATGCCCAATGGGATTGGACCGGCGGTTTAAGCACCACTCTTCGTTGGCGTATGCTGAGCCTCACTGCTTTGTTCGACGTTAAGGTAGGAGCTGACATCTTCTCTATGTCCGAGCGTTCGGCATATGAGACCGGTAAAGCCAAAGAGACTCTCCGCGGTCGTGCTGAGTGGTACGCATCTGAGGAAGCTCGCAGAGCTGCCGGCGTGACATCGGGATGGACAGCTACAGGAGGTTATCTCGTGGATGGTGTCATCGACAATGGTGACGGTACGTATCGCGAGAATAACATCTACGTTAACCCAGAGACCTATTGGTACGAGGTATCGCGTAACTCGCCTGAGATGTTTATCTATGACAACTCCTATATCAAGTGCCGTGAGTTGACTCTCAGCCTTGATTTCCCAAAAGAGTGGCTCGATAAGAAAGGTATTATTAAACACGTAGGTATCAGCTTCGTGGCTCGTAACCCGTTCATCGTATGGAAGAATATCAAAGATATCGATCCTGATGCGCAGTACAACACCTCCGGTCTCGGACTGGAGTATGGTTCGCTCCCAAGCCGTCGTAGCTACGGTCTGAATTTCAATATCAAGTTCTAAACTCGTAAAATATAGTGTAAAATGATTAATGAAAGGAGAATAATTATGAAAAAGATATTTTATGTAGCACTTTGTGCAATCTTCTTCGCATCTTGCTCTGATAAAATTTACGAGGAGATCAATACCGACCCGACGAAGGCGGATCATATTAATCCTGCTTCGCAATTGAGCTATGCAGAGTTGCAGATGTTCGGCGATATGAACTACGTCGATGTACATCGTCTCTACACCTACGCGTTTACGCAGCATCTGATGGGTTGCTGGAATACCACCAACTACGGCGGTCAGCACCGTATGGATGACAACGAGATTTCCCGTCCGTGGAATAATCTTTATGTAGGCGCGATACGTAACTTAACCGATGGTATCGAGAAAACGAAGGATGATCCGGCGATGGTAAATCTCAATGCCGCATTGCGTATCTTCCGCGTTTATGTAGGATCATTGCTCGTGGATTTCTATGGCGATGTACCTTTCACGGAGGCAGGTAAGGGTTATATTGACGGCAACGCCAAAGCGCAGTATGACACCCAAGAGAACTTATATAAGTTCTTCCTATCCGAACTGAAAGCAGCAGCCGGTTTGTTTGACATCCATGCGAGCGCGATCTCCAGCGATCCTATCTTCGGCGGAAATGTGGACAAATGGCGTAATTTCGCTAATTCGCTTCGTCTGCGCTACGCGATGCGTATCTCGGATGTATTGCCGGATTTGGCCAAGGATGAGTTTACTAAGGCGCTCGCAGATGGTGCCATGCAGAGTGCTGCGGACAATGCATGCGTTAAGCACATGAATGTTAGCTATAGCTTCGGACAGGAGTCTTTCCGAGATTTCCGCGGCAATGCCATGGCGAAGTATTTCTATGGCAATGACCCTGCCAATAACCCGTCTTATATCTGCGAGACCTTCTGGAAACAACTCTACGACAACAAAGACCCGCGTACTACGCGTCTCTGCCGTTTCTATATCGATAACTTCATGTCTTCCACCAGTGCTGATGGTCGTATCGACATGACCGATGCGATAATAGCTACACAGGAAGCCAACCCGGGCACAGAGATCATTTCACTCATCGCTCCGGGCGAGTTCTCTTGGGACAACTGGCCTAGCTATACCGATATCCCGGGTAGCCCGCTGGCTCTGAAAATAGCAGAGGTACAGAGTGCACATCCGGACTATAGTCCCGCTGCCAACCCCCGTTGGATGAAACCGAAGTTGGCGAATAACTTCCTTCGCTCTGATAACCCCGGCGTCATCATGACTTATGCAGAGGTTTGTTTCCTCCGTTCCGAAGCAGCAGCAATGGGCTGGACAGGAGATAATGCACAAAACATGTATGAGACGGGTATCCGCGAAGCGATGAACTTCCTTTCGGAAAACTACGGTTGCGAGGCTATTACCGATGCTGAGTATGCTGCGTATATCGCACAGCCGGCTATCGCTTTCGGTGCCGGAATAGACCACCAGAAGATGCAGATCAACACGCAGGCGTGGATTCTACATTTCCACAACCCCGCAGAGGCTTGGGCAAATATACGCCGTTCGGATTATCCGAGACTGACTCCTCCGAACCCGGCAGGCAAAAACCCGCTGATTGACGGAGAAAAGATACCATTGCGTCTATGCTACCCTCTCAAAGAGGAAACCTATAGCCAAGAGGCTTACCAGGAAGCAAAAGGTCGTGTAGTGGGCGGATATGACTGGCATGCTCCTCTATGGTGGGATAAATATCAGTTTTAATGTGTAACCAGTTAATGCGAAACAAGAATATGAAAAAGAAATATTTGTGGCTTATAGCTGTCGTAGCGCTTTTCTTCGCTTCGTGCGAAAAGAAAGAGCCGTTTGACACACAGTCAGCGGATGATGCCCCACTCATCCTCAAACCGTACAACGAGTCCGGCACCGGTTCGTTCACCTATAAATTGGCGAACCCTGATACGCCGCTCTTTGACTCGGTCACTGTTACCCCGTCCAACTATACGACGGTAAAATGGTATCTCGACGGTGCATTGGTCTTCACCGGATTGAAGATTAACATGACCTTCCCTGCGGGTGATTATGAGCTCCTTATCAAGGCGGTGACAACGGCAGGCAAACGTACCGAACGAAAAGGTACGGTTACCGTCAGCCCTTATGACACAGATCCTACTTCGGCTGCTCCGGCTGCCGGAATACATGCAGTACCGGGCAACCCGACGACTCTGGATGGTTCCAACCTCAGCAAGGTGGACAAGGTGATTATCGCCAAGGATATCTTTGCCAAAGAGGTAGTACACACTCTCTCTCCTGAGGCAGGCGCTACCGATTCCCAGTTAGCAATTACCATGCCGGAGACTCCGGACGGACGATATTATGTTCGCTTCCAAGATGCTGAAGGCAAGATCTATGGTGCCGGAGATATCAATGTACACAATGTCTCTGTAGCTTTGGATGGTTATGCTTCCTTCGTACCGGGTACCGAGTGGACTATCACCGGTGTGAAACTGGAGAACGTAGCTTCTGTCCAAGTGGACTCGATCGTGATCACCGAATTGACCAAGACCGCTACCTCCATCACCTTCACCGCTCCGACGGCTGAGGTAGGTGACCATAAGCTCTCTATCAAAAATGCCGACGGCTCTAATGTATATTTCATTACTGCTGAAGGCTTGAAGGATGAAGTGACGACTAACGTCAGCGCGGAGACTACCATCTGGGAAGGCTCATGCGTCATCAACTGGGGTGACTCCAAAGTTGAACTGACTAAGGATATGATGAGCAATGTACCGGTAGGTGCAACGATCTATATCTATTTCAATATACCCGAAGCCGAGTACCATGCGCTTCGTATCACCGATGATTGGTGGGCTCATGACCTCCTGCCGCAAGTCGATGGTATGGAAGGACAACCGAATCCCTACACCTTCGTCTATGACGCAGCAGGACAAGCGGCTGTCGAGCAGACCGGCAAAGCACTCATTACCGGATTTGGTTTGGAAATCACTAAAGTTACCTTCAAATAAATCGTACATCGTAAATTGTCAAATCGTAAATCCCTATGATACCTCTACGAGAAAAAATAGGATATGCTCTGGGTGATGCCGCTTCTGGCGGCATCACCTGGAAAATTATGTCCGTAGCATTTCCGCTCTTCTTTACGAATGTGTTCGGTCTTACGTTCGCCGATGCCGCTGCACTGATGTTATTAGCGCGTATGTTCGATGTCGTCACAGACCCGCTCATGGGCTCTATAGCCGACCGTACACAGTCGCGTTGGGGTACCTATCGTCCTTGGCTGATTTTTGGAGCTATTCCTTTTGGAATCATCTTTGCCCTGCTCCTCTATACACCCGAATTAGGCATGACCGGTAAACGCGTATGGGCGTATGGGTTCTACCTGCTGATGATGGTCTGCTACACGATGGTCAATGTGCCCTACGGCTCATTGCTCAATGTCATGACCGAAGATAGCGACGAGCGAAACCAGTTCTCCGCTTTCCGTATGGTAGGAGCGTATGCCATGGGTTTTGTGACCCTGCTGACTTTTGCTATGGTGCAGAAATGGGCAGGTGGATCGGCGCAACACCAATACGCCGTCGTCGGAGCAGTATTCGGACTGCTGGCTATGGTGATGACTCTCGCATGCGGACTGCTCACCAAAGAGCGGCACGAACCCGTACGCGCAGAGAAATTCTCCTTCAAGCAATACGGAGACCTCTTCCGCAATAAACCATGGGTATATATGACTCTTGTGGCGGTATGTACGAATTTCTTCAACGGCTTCAGATATGCCGTGGTGGGATATATGTTCACATATTGCCTTGACGGCGATGTGACGGTCGGACGATTCATCATCAACTATACCGCTTTCATGGCGTTTGGCGAAGTGACCTGTATGATCTTCGGTGCTGTCAGCCCGTGGTTCACACGTAAAGTAGGTTCTAAACGTATCGCTTTCGTATGGGCTTCGATCATCTGTGTCGTTTGCTCTGTGGCATTCTTCTTCATTCCCATGGACGCGAGCTATATATGGGTGATGGTTGCGGTCTCGATGCTGACATCCGTTGGTGCCGGACTGTACTCACCGCTCTTGTGGTCTATGTACGCCGATGTGGCAGACTATGCTACGGACACATACGGCAGTTCTTCGACAGGACTGATTTTCTCCTCGGGAACGATGGCGCAGAAGTTTGGCGGAGCTATCTCCGCCAGTCTCATCGCCTTCCTTTTGGGCGTAGCGGGATTGGTGTCAGAAACGGATATACTGACCGGCGAGACGGTGGTAACCATCACCGATGAACAGTCCGTACGCACCATGGTCTGGGCGCTCTTCAGCCTCTTCCCAGCGGCGATTGCATGTATCATGGCTTTCCTTGCCTATAAATTCCCATTGAAAAAATGACCAATAACCCATTGCATATGTCACATTTCAGATTTACACAAAGCGCTGCCTTTTTGGCATGCGCTTTTGTGTTGGTTGCCTGCAACCATTTCAACCCCGACAACGGTCCTATCCGCCTCAATCAGGTAGGTTTTGCGCCGGACCAGGAGAAAACAGCAACGGTAGTTATCTCCAATATCAAAGTTCCCATTTCAAATTGCTATATTACAAATATAGCAGGTGATACCGTATGGCGCGGAGAAGCATCCGAGACGATGCTTAACCCCGTTTCCGGCAAACCGTGCCAGATCGTTGATTTCTCCGATTTGACTGCTTGCGGCGAATATACGCTTTATGTGGAGAATGATCAAATGTCAAATCTTCAATTTCAAATCTCCAATTCGCCTTACCGTGAGTTAACACGGCAGGCGCTTCGTGCCTACTACCATCAGCGGGCTTCCATGGCAACCGAAGAGCCCTATGCAGAGGGATATGCGCGCCCTGCCGGACACCCGGATGATCATGTGATTGTTCATGCTTCGGCGGCGACGGACGAACGTCCCGCAGGAACCGTCATCTCTTCCCCCGGCGGTTGGTACGATGCAGGTGATTATAACAAATACATCGTCAATTCCGGTTATACGATGGGTGTCTGGCTCATGGCATACGAACTCAACAAAGCCTATTTCGACACCCTCCGTTTGAATATACCCGAATCGTCCATCGCCTATCTCCCTGATATGCTCGCGGAAGCTATGTATAACCTCCGATGGATGCTCACCATGCAGGATACGGACGGAGGTGTGTATCATAAACTGACCGAACCGGATTTTGAGAGCTTCATTGCACCTGACCAATGCCGCAAACCCCGTTATGTAGTAATGAAAACGACCGCTGCTACCCTTGATTTCGCGGCGTCTATGGCGATGGCGGCAAGGGTCTATGCTCCCTTTGACTCCGCCTTCACGCAACAAGCTACAGAGGCTGCCAAACGTGCATACGCATGGGCGTTGGAACATCCCGATGTCTATTACGACCAGGACGCTATGAACGCGCAGTTCAAACCCAAGATCACTACCGGTGCCTACCCCGACACTTGTGTCGCCGATGAGTTCTACTGGGCAAAAACAGAATTATATCTGCTCACCAAAGAACCGGAATATAACGAAAATCCTCACTCGACCTTCGTCTATAAGCCCGCTGCGTGGGGTGATGTGGCGGAACTGGCGGATTTAGAGTGGATGATGCATCCGGACGAAGGTGGACATTTCTCTATCGTGCGAGAAGCGCAGTTGCTGGCGTACTTGAAACAAGATCTGAAGGACGCCGAGACCATCTCCGTGTTCCGTTCGCCCTACGGCAACCGCGAATCGGATTTCTTCTGGGGCTGTAACTCCGAAGGCTGCTGCTGGCGCGGTGTGGAGTGTCTCTTTGCCTATCGCATGACCGGCGATGAACGATACCTCATCAATGCCGAGCGATGCCTTAACTACGTCCTCGGACAGAACGCAACAGGCTTCTGCTACGTGACCGGCTTCGGTACGCATCCTACCAAAGATCCGCATCATCGTCTCTCCTATTCGCATCCCAAAGGCACTCTCCCTGGCTTCCTTGCCGGAGGACCCAACCCTGCCCAGCAGGATCGGATTACAGATGGCGTAAAATACCCCAAGAACGTGCCTGCCGATGAGTCCTACCTCGATTTTCAGCCCTCTTATGCCTCCAATGAGGTCACTATTAACTGGAATGTAACACTCTTTGCTCTAACAGCCGGAATCGATGCGCTGGAATAAACTGATACTGACCTTTCTGCTCCTCTCCCCCTTCACGATGCATTGCAAGCTATGCGTATCCTGCGTGATAGTGCCGCCGTCTGGCATACGCCCGATGCGGCTGTCGGTGTTATGGGCTTCTCCCGCCAGTTCCCCGACAGTGACCGCATTGATCAGGCTATCCTCTCTTTTGTTATAGGACACACGAAATAACCCCATAACCTAAGCCTTACCGTTTTTTCATGGTATTAGTTTGACCCCGTTACACGTGAGTGTAGCGGGTTTTCCATTATGTGCCTTTTCTCTCCATCCCATCCCCGTCCCCCTCCGTTGCATCTCTTCTTTGTATTACGCCGTCTAGTTGACGGAAATATTCTTCTTAGAATTACGTCGGCTAGTTGCCGACACAAAAAAACAAGCATATATGACAAAATACAAAGCTATGTCCTATTCGGAGTTGGCAGAACATGCAGGTGTAAACCGCCGGACGCTTTATCGTTGGCTTCAAGAGCCCGGACATCAACGCAAACTGCATGCCTTGGGCGTTACACCTAAGGCCAAGGCGCTGCCACCGGCTGCCGTCAAATACATCTGTAAAGCATTTGAGATTGATATAGAATGATACCTATTTCAATATATATACGCGCGCCACCATAATTAGGTGTTCCATATGACTTTTTTGTTCTCCGCCCTGTTTGTACAATCGGGACGAAGTGGGACTTATTGTGTATAATTGGGACTTAGTGGGACGCAGTGGGACACTGCAATTTCCCCGTATCGTATCTTTGCACTCGATTTCAAAATAACCCATTTATTAACATCAAACACCAACATTATTATGAGTCAAGTAAAACCTATGGGACTTATTGAGTCCATGAGTGGCAAAATCTGTGGTCACTCCGACATGTATTTCTTCCGCAAGAACGGCAAAGTGTTCTCCGGCAAGATCTGTAACCCCTCCGCCAAAGAACCCACGGCATCCCAACTGGCGCAGCGCACCAAGTTCGCCACCGCCAGAGCCAACGCCAAGACCGCCCTCGCTGACCCCGACCAGAAAGCAGCGTACCTCACTGCCTTCAAGAGCCAGAAGAAGTACAGCGACTTCAGCGGTTACGTCTTTGCAAAGGAGTATGCCAAACTCGGAGATTAAGCATCAGCAATATATGGCTGATTAAAAGTCCAGTGCAATGAAAAAGTCTCTTTTGCAACTGATCCTCGCTACAGCAATGTGCATCTTCGGGTGCGCCTTGCTTGTAGCAGGGCTGGCACTTCCCCCTGCCGGCATCATTGATTCCTCGCTCCTCGTAGCCTATGGCGAAACCCTCACCTTCGCCGGTGCCCTCATCGGAGTGGATTACCACTACCGCTATCGTCCAAAGAAATAAAGTTTTATGTGTTTTTTTCTAATTATTCAATACTATGTTACTTTCTTTAATCCGAATCAACGAGTCTCCGAACGAGACCACAGGCATCCTCCTCATCGGAGGCAAACCTTTCTGCGGTACTCTTGAACCGCCCACCGTCCCCAACGCCACCCATCCCAAAGGAGCAATCCCTCTCGGATGGTACAAACTGACGCTCACCCGATCTTCCAAGTTCGGTCGCGTGCTACCGCTGGTCAACTATGTACCCGGTTTCGAGGGGATCCGTATTCATGCAGGCAATAACAAAGACCACACCGCAGGCTGCATCCTCGTCGGACGGCTCAGCGGTAACACGCTACTCCATTCCCGACAGACCGAACAGGACTTGATTGCCAAACTTCAAAAACATCCCGAACATGAGAACTATATCGAGATCACCACGCCGGAACGCTTTTTTACTGAGCATTGCAGTTCTGTGGATGCTCTTGCCTGCCTGCTCCGCGGTGCGCAGTTCGACGGAGAGTAACCACACCCGCCTCTCCAACAACATCCAACGTGACAGCATCTATCTGCATGACAGTATCTTCGTCCATATACATGCTGACACGGTCTATCTGGAGAAATGGCACACTCGTTGGCGTGACCGCGAGACCGTCAAGACAGACACTATTACCTTGACGGAAACCAAGACAGAAACGGTCGAGAAACCCTATGTGCCCTCGTTTTACAAGTATTGTGCAGCCTTCGCCATTCTGTTTGCGCTGTACTGGCTTGTCAAACTGGCACTATACATAGCAAAGCGTTATTATTTACACTAATCACCAATTCATTTAACCTTTATCCCCTCTACGCAGACCGGAGGTAAAGCATGGTCTGTATCCAATGGCTAAGGTAGTATGGCAATCCGGTATCGAATATGTATCCGGTGCATTGTGTAAGTGTGGAAAGAAAGAGCCGCACAAACACGGTCGAATGTTGCTGGCTACGCACCGTCGCGCTGCAACCACAAGTGATTCGTGCAACCGTATTTATCTGCGTGACGAGACCAACATCCAAATATCGAACAGCACGGATTCTGTTTGGGCGCGTCAACGGTTCAAAACGGTTGCAGGGATGGTTCGTCAGCGCAGTATGGACTTGTCGAAGATTTCCCAAGACCAGATGAACTTTATTGCACAGCGCAACAACCCACGCGGTATCAAGACAATGCGTGCATATTATTGGCACATCTGCGGTCAGGAGTACGATGCACAGCATCCTCGTGACTAAAGCAACAAGTGAAATCCTCACGGGCGTAAATAAAATACGCCCGTGAGGAATATTCACAAGTGATCTTTGACGTATTGTTTTTATAAGGTGTTCACTTCGTTCACGGTCTATGTCTGTATTTTTTCT
>CADCCH010000045.1 GCA_902799875.1 uncultured Bacteroidales bacterium
GCCATATTCACGACGTTGACGAGGATATCGACCGCCATCGGACTTTTCGTATCCTGCATGCCGATGAACCAGCCCTTAAAAGTAAAGAGCATCAGGGTCGCAGGCGCCGCCCATATGCGCACGAAAAAATAATCGCGGGCTACCGCCGCCACTTCTGCCGAACAGGGCACGACAGCCAGTACCGCTGTTACAAAGAGCCATTGGATTGCCCAGATAGCGAAAGCCGCCAGCAGCGCGATCGTGAGGCTCTGCGTGAGGATCTTCCGGCATTCCGGAGGAGTCTGACCACTGAATTCTGACGACTGACTGCTTCCGAACGCTTGCGCCGTAAGACCGGACGTACCGATGCGCAGGAAACCGAAGTTCCAATACAGCAAATCAAAGAGCATCGTACCGATGGCGATACCGCCGATAGCAGTTGCATCACTGAGATGCCCAACTATCGCGGTATCGACTATGCCTACCAGCGGTATCGTTATATTCGCCAATATACTCGGTATCGCCAGGCGTAATATGTCTTTGTTTACAGGAAGCACAGAATCATCAGCTGTCCTGTGAGCACCCTCAGGAACATCGTTAAGGGATAAACGGTTGAGTACGCTACCGCCGCACGGTCGTTAGCAGAGCTCTGAGAGGTCGCATAAGCGAGTGCCGGGGGATCGGTGGTCGAACCGGCGATCAGTCCCATGAGGGTAAAATAATCCAATTTCATTCCTTTGCGTCCGATGAATCCGATGATGAGCAACGGTAAGAGTGTGATGATCACGCCGTAACCAATCCACATATATCCGCCTCCTACGAGCGTCGGGATAAACGTCTTACCGGCACCGAAACCGACGGCCGCCAGGAAGAGTGCAATACCTATCTCGCGGATCATCAGATTTGCTGAAGTGGTCGTATAGGTCACCAGATGCCAGCGGGCACCGAACGAACCCATCAAGATCGCTACGATGAGCGAACCACCGGCGATGCCGAGTTTGAAGGGTTGACTCAGACCCGGTAACATAATAGGCAGCGAACCGAGCGCTACACCGAGGATGATACCGAAGAAGAGCGATGCCAGATTCGGGGCGTCGAGTTTCTTGGTCGAGTTACCGAATTTCTGGGCAATCCTATTGACCGCTTCTTCCTCACCCACTACCGTCAGACGGTCACCTAACTGCAGACGCAACTCCGGCGTTGCCAGCAGCTCGATTCCGGCACGGCGTACACGCGTGATCGTGATCTTAAACGCATCGCGGATCTTGAGATCCATGATACGGCGGCCGTTGTACTTGGGTTTGGTGACGATGATATGCCGGCTGACCAGATGGATATCTTTCTCTTTCTCCTCCCACGCAATCTCCTTGCTCGGTCCCAAGAGTAGCACCGTGCGTTCGTTAGCCTGGTCCGTCACAAAACGTACCTGATCGCCTACGTGCAGCACCGTGTCTGCATCGGGCATGAACTCATTGCCGTCCTTGTCGATGATACGGCTGACCACAATCATGATATGCGTCAGTAGCTTCAGATCCCGCACCCGGATTCCGTCCACTTGCGGGTTCGTCAACTCGATATCATAGTGCGCGACCTTGCGTTCTTCGCCTTTCTCGGCCTTCACCTGCTCTTCTTCCTTATCCAACTTGATACGGAAGATCCAGCGCAGCGCCAGGAGCGTAAAGATGATACCTACCACACCTAAGGGATAAGCCATCGCGTAGCCTGCCGCGATATCGGGATTCGCTACACCGGTCAGGTCCTGATAGGTCTGCTGGGCAGCACCGAGACCCGGCGTGTTGGTCACCGCACCGAAGAGTACACCGGTCATTGTCGCGATATCTACACCGCTAACCAAGTGTATCACATACGCCGTGGCGCAACCTAAGAACACTACTCCTGCCGCCAGCAGGTTCAGACTCAATCCGCCCTTACCGAAAGACGAGAAGAAACCCGGACCGACCTGCAGACCGATCGAATACACAAAAAGGATGAGGCCCAGGTCCTTGGCAAAAGACTCTACCAACGGATCGAGGGTCATCCCGAAATGACTGCACGCAATCGCGCAGAACAAGATCCACGTGATACCGAGGGTAATCCCCTTGAACTTCAGTTTAGCGCCCAAGAAGATACCCAAGGCAATCGCGAAGGCCAGCACAAAAATCGAATGCGCTATGCCTGTACCAAAAAACAGATTATTTAACCAATTCATTTCCTAATATATCGTACATCCGTCCGTCGCGTACAATAAGCACACGACCGTCACGGAGTATCTTTCCACTCTTCACTCTTAACTCATCACTCTTCACCTGCTCGCATCCCTCCGTCGGATCTTCCTCCTCCTCAAGCGGCTGCCAGTTATCGGTACCCTTCGTAAAGTTAAAGAGCGTTATCTCTGTGTTATCCGGCAGTTGGCGTGTCTTCAGTACAGTAGCCCAACTTACACGTTTCGAAGAATTATCCACACCGGACTCTTCGATAGTGCGGTACTCGTACGAACGGTCAGAACCGGAAGACTGCAGACCGTTGTTCCAACCAAGCGGAGCAATCAGGGATGCGTTTCCGTTCTTACCTACGTTGGTCAGGCAGAAGACCGTCTCTGCCGTTGTGCTCCACGGACGGCCGAAGTAACCCGGCTTGGCACTCTCGGTCTCCACCATATCGATACCCGGCAGGGCCGATGTCACAGTACAACCCCAGAACAGGAAACCGCGTTTGCCGCCATTGGTCTTGGAAGCCGTGATGTATGCTACATCATCACCATCTGAGGTAACCAACATCGCCAGTTCGGCATGCTTCACGGCCAGCGTCATACCACCGTAGATATAGTCACATGCACCGTTAAGGATACCGCCTTCGATAGCTACGCGTACGCCGTTATCACCATAGAGGGCATCCTGACGGCTTATTACGCGGCAGTCTTTGAGGAATCCGCGGTCACTACCACTGGCAAATGCCAAAGCACATGCACGCTCACGATAATTACGCGCTTGTACGTCGGTATTGAGCGCATCCGTCGGACGAACCGGCATTGTTTTCTCGTCCGGAACGATACGTACTTCGAGGATATCCTGACTCTCTTTCTGCGATACATATTGGTTGTAAGAGTTCTCGAAAATGATACCCTCTGCGCTGAAGTTCTTTCCGTAAACGACTACGGTTGCATTCCAATGCGTAGTACTCGAGCCACCCTTGTTATCAGTTGAGGGGTAACCGTTCTCCTTATTCACCGCCAGCGTACGTGCGTCCCATAAGTAGTCCGAGTTCATCGAGTAATAGTTATACCCGTGACCGTAGTACGAGGTGATACGTACGGCATTTTCGTCGATGTTGAGACCACCGTCCTTAAGCGCAATCGAAGGCGTCTCGGAAGCGTTCTTAAACGTGATATTATCCAAGCGGATACGAAGCATCTCTTCGTAGTTACCCGGCTCAATAAGTACCGTTACGTTTTGATCGGCAGTACGAGTCATACGACCAATAGCCGCCAGTGCCTCGTTGATAGTCGCATAGTCTTTACCTGCACCTACAGTTACTACCGGTTGGTAGTCCGCTATTGCCTCTACGCTGATGCTGTTGATATAACTCGTACCGAACGCATCTATCGTCACAGAGCCTGCGGCTCCTTGATAGGTATAAGTCAGCGCATCTATCTGCGAGGTAAAACCGGACGTAGAATCTCCTATAATGGTCTCACCCACCTTTAGGTGATACTCATAGCAAGCATTGACTGTGATGATGCAGTTACCCTTCACCGGTACTGTAATATGACCACCATTGCCGGCATATAGATAAACGTTGTTATGACTCTTGCAACCACTAAACTCCAGTGTCTTGTAGGTATAAGTAGCCGAAGTACTAGTATAACCACCGGCGATAAAATCGGCATCATTGAAGTTCCATTCGTGGATATCGGCAGTGAAGTCGATTTGCTTGGTGACAGCCTGGCCCTCAACGCGCAGGTTAGAGGTCTGCAACTGCACAAATGCACCGGTGTTCTCCACCTTCACGGTATAGACACCGTCGCGCAACGTGATGCCCTCTGTACCGGTGAACTCATATACATAGCCGTCATCCAGACGAGTGAAGATAAATTTCGCTTCACTCAGATCCGCCAACGAAGCACCGGTCGGCACGATTGTAATAGCATAACGAGGTTTAGCGGTGAACGGGATATTTTGATTCGCCAAATTAAACGGAGCATAAACAGAATCCCAACCCATCACGTAATCATTCACATTGAGTGCTGTGATACCGTACTTCACATTCTTCTCCAGTACTGCCTCATATGTAGCGTTCTCTCTATCAATCGACAGCTCAGGCACATATACCTTACCTTCCGGGATCGTGAACTTCACATCCACTTTCTGCATTTGCTCTGCCGGAAGACCCACAACAGCACCGCTGACAGTTACAAGATCCACCGCCTCAATAACTACATTATAATTCATATCTGCGGCTACATGGATAGGGCTCTCGGAAGTAACGACAAATCCGTTGGCATTCTTCAGGCTAACGGCATAATCAAATCCTGCTGCCAGTTGAGCTGAATAAGCACCTTCTGCCGGAACGGTCTCAACCACACCACCGGCCTGCACGTTGGTAAACACAATCGCATAATCAGACGGAATATTTGCCGGAGCGGTAATCGAACCGCTGACGGTAGCGTACGTAGCCGGCGTACGAACGATACGGGCAACCACCAGTTTCTCGTTCGTGCAGTAGATACGGTGATTACCGGTAATACCTACATAATACGTAATCTTCTCTGCCTTGGCTGCTGCTGTATATGCAAATTGTTGCGTGCTGCCGTCCGGAGCTAAAATCTCATACGTAGCGGCACCGCCGTTAGAACCCACAATGAACTCCACCTTATCACCTGCCTCATATGCCTGCTCTATATACACCTGATTGGTCGAAGTGAAGTTCGAGTAGATATATCCGGAATAAACTACACCCGCAGCATCCTTGAGAGACTTCTCATCTTTACGTGTAATAGCCGTATTGATCGTACGAATACGGTGGTTCGTCTTACCGCCGGCAACGAACTTAAAGTTCACACCCTCGGAAGCATTAATATCTCCAATCTCGTTTCCACTTGACCCCGGAGTGACCGAACTCGGATACCAGGAGTTGATTTCTGCGACAGAAAGCATATTGTCATAGCTCGTCGCGTCTAATTGCTCTGCGCCGAGATCCCATACTTGCGCTTTCTGCGCCATCATAGCAACGCTCATCAGAGCCGCTGCCATCAAAGAAAAGATCTTTTTCATTTTGTTAGTATTTTGAGTTAAATGATTGTTCATACCTTCACGCTATACCAATTCGCGTGCAAAATTACTGCTTTTTTTTGACATACGCAAGCCCGCGCGCGATTTTCCATTATTTTTATGAAAAAATCACGCTTTTATTTGCGTATGTGAAAAAAAATGTGTAATTTTGCAGCGGAATAGGAAGATTGTAGCTGAATGACAAATAATCAGATGTTTAATTTTACCCCCCCCATGTTGCGAATGGCAGCATAAAGGGTGTAAAAGATATAGTAGCAACGCTAAAGGCGGTGCGTGATTTCGTGTCACGTGCCGTCTTTTTGTATATGTTCGAGAGTGGCTGCAAGGGTATAGCAAGGGTATAGTAACCCTATAGGATTAAAAGGAAAAAAACAAACAACAACTAACCAACCATATTAACAAACAATCTTTAAAACCGATGGGGCGATGGGATAAAACCGCCAACAGAGCTTATGAGAAAAAAATTATTTATTCGTTTAACCTCTAAATTAATCAAACAATGAAAAAAATATTTACATTACTCATTGCGGCAGTATTATGCTGCATCTTTCAGGTCTCTTATGCCTCAGAAGAATTCATGATGTGCGGATTAACGATTAGTGATGCCATCGCGACTTCTCCTACCGGAATTGTAGAAGCGCTGAACGAAATCTCCGGCGTTACGGCATCCGGTACCATTACTTACGATGTTTCCACCCGGACATTAACCCTTAACAATGCCCAGGTATCATTTACCGGAAGCGCAAGTGTATTGGAATCCAAAAGCACCTATAGCACTCCGGCAGTAACTGTTCAACTTATAGGTGAAAACTCTTTGCACTATAACGGAACAGGTTATTATTGCGCTATTCAACTTAGCAACTATAGTGATCTGACCATAACCGGAAGTGGCTCGTTGAATGCAAAGTCCGATACCTATTTTGCTATTCGTACAGCTTATGGTACGCTGCGTATTAATAATACAACTATTGTAGCGGAAAGTGATTATGGTATAGGGAACAATAGTGTAGGTGGAAAAACATATATCAATAACTCCAATGTAACGGTATCTCAGTTGCTACGCCAAGATTATGTTGAAGTAACCAACTGCTATATCATTTCTCCGTCCGGAGCAGTAGTGCGCTCGGGTATGTCTTCCGGTGGATATGGCATTGACAAGAAAGGTGCCAGTGGTAATATCGTCATTTCTACGGAAGAGCCGGTAAATACCTATACCGTTACGTTGGTGCAGCCGGAGCATGGTTCTATTAATGTTACCGAATCCGTTAATTTAAGCGAAGTACCGGAAGGTACATTATTGCATTTCACGGCGACTCCCGATGCCAATTATGAATTAGATACATGGAGCGGATGTGCTCAAGATGGCACCATTACTGTCAATGGGGATGTGACCGTGAGTTGCACTTTCAAACTAAAAGAAATGAATGTAACCTTAGCCACTCCGACAAATGGTTCTGTAACTGTTACTTCCGGCGGAAATACCGTTGATCTCAGCCAACCTGTATTATATGGCACCAACTTGGTGTTTACTGCTACACCAAATAATCACTACAAGTTCGTCCAATATCTGGTAACACGTGAAGGGGAAAGTGCTGTCAATGAGTACACTAATCCCATGACCCTACAAGTAACCAAGAATACGAATGTACAAGTTGTTTTTGTACAAAAGCCCAGTTACACTATTACGGTTGACCAACCGGCAAACGGTACTATCGCTTTGCAAGAGACCGGTATAGACCTCACATCAGTGGAAGAAGGAACTATCCTGCACTTCATTGCTACCCCGAATGAGGGCTACGAGTTCGGCGCATGGAGCGGTTGCGAAGCGAATGGCTCACTCACCGTTACCGCTAATGCTACCATTTCTGCTTCTTTCAATAAAAAAGCTTATCACGTAACCTTCGTAGATTTTGATGACCGTGTTCTCAAGGAGGAAGATGTCCTCTTTGAAGAGGCTGCTACTGCTCCCGCTGACCCGACACGAGAGGGATATACCTTTGCCGGTTGGGACAAGGATTTCAGCAGCATCACCGCAGCAATTACCGTTAAGGCTACTTATACCATTAATACCTATATGGTGACAGTAGTGGCCGAAAACGGCTCCGTAACGGCTAAAGATGCGGACAATAATCCTGTGGATTTGAGTCAGGAAATAGAGTATGGCAAAGTAATCTTCCTGACAGCCACTGCAGATGAGGGTTATGTATTCGAAAGTTGGGAAAACTACGATGAAACAACCGGTTTGACCGTAACGGAGAATGTAACTATTACTGCAAACTTTGTTCCTAAACCAACAGGCATAGATAACATCTTCTCCAATGAAAAGGTAAACAAAGTTCTTATTGACGGACAAGTCTACATTATCCGAGGTGATGGCTCTGTATTCAATGCACAAGGTGCACACGTAAAAATCGCTTATTGACTAAATAATCATTGAAACCGATGGGGCGATGGGATATAACAGCCCCAAAACAACGTATGAAAAAATTATGGATTACATTAGCGGCTTGCCTTTTGATGGTAGGTAATGCGACCGCAGCTTATGTTAATGAGACCATTGCAGAAAAAACACTAATCAACGGACTTTATTACCGCCTCACACACTCCGCCTGGCCGGAGATGGGCATCGCGGATACATACGATGCCATAGTGTTGCCTAAAGCGGAGCAGAGTAGCAATTCCAATTATGTTTCAGGAAGTATTACAATCCCCGGTCAAGTGAATTATGGCGGCCATTCATTTACGGTAAGTACCATCTCAGATAATGCGTTTTATCAATGCACGAACCTCACTTCCATCACGGTTAACAGTTCGTTGATTGCCATTGGGAAATACGCGTTCTATGGTTGTTCAAAATTACAAGACATCACTATCAATAGTTCGGATATTTCGTTTAACGGTGAATATATTTTCTCTGCATGCGGTGCACTGAAGAATGTCACATTTACGCAATATAATTCCGTATCAAACTTCTATGTTGCCGATAATGCGACAGCTATTTTCTACGGATGCAGCAATTTGAAGTCTATAGTGTTGCCCAGTAAATGTGAGAAAGTGACCAACTACTTCTTCGGAAATTGCAGCTCGCTCGAGTATGTATTTTTCGGGGCGGTAGGTACTACATCTTCTTTGCTCAATTCGATGGAGGCAAACGTCTTCTACCAATGCGGAAATGTACGGGGTATATATATTAATAAGAATGGTGCCGCTCCTTCGATTCAATCCAACACATTCAGCGGTATTCCTTCCTCTGCGCATGTGTATGTGCCCTGTAATTATGTGAGCAATTACAATTCCGGTTATTGGAGCAGCGTCAGCGTTGCCGGCAATTTCCCTTACGCCTTTGAAGTGCTGAATAGCGATGCCGCAAAGGGTTCTATCACGGTAACTAAAGAGCCGGATTGTGATGATGCATCCGCCCGGATTGCCGCCTATCCCTATGCAGGCTATGCTTTTGAGGCGTGGTATGATGTGGATAATAATGTGGTGTATTCGTATCAGCCGCAAACTACTATTGCGAATGTCAATCGCGACATGCACCTTTCTGCGCAGTGGGTTAAATCGGACTGCTCCACCAATGGTGTCTTCCCCTATCAGTTGAACCTGAGTGCCAATATGCCGCAGGCAGGCACAACCCAAATACGCAAGGCTCCGGATTGTGATGATGCGTCCGCCCAGATTGCCGCCTATCCCTATGCAGGCTATGCTTTCGAGGCGTGGTACGATGTGGATAATAATGTGGTGTATTCGTATCAGCCGCAAACTACTATTGCGAATGTCAATCGCGACATGAATCTGCAAGCCTATTTCGTGGAAGCCGACTGCTCCACTAATGGGACTTTCCCATATAGATTAGATGTAGAGAGTGCAAATGCGCAACAAGGCGCAGTGGCAATCTATAAGATTCCAAGTTGCGATGATCCGTCAGCACGTATAGGCGCTTATGGTTTTGCCGGATACACATTTGAAGCATGGGTAGATGTGGATAATGGCAATGTTGTTTATTCATACGAACCTGTCACTAACATAGCGGATGTAAACAGAGATATGCACCTTGTAGCGCATTTTGTAGAATCCGATTGTGACAAAAACGGCATTTTCCCGTATATGTTCAGCGCAGTGCCTGATAACGAGTTGTTCGGTTCTGTAGAAGTCAGAATACCGACCTGTGACGACAAGTCCGCTCGGGCTTATGCCCGTCCGAACACCGGTTACGAGTTCGTTATCTGGAGTGATGGCTCAACTGCGAATCCGCGTAACTGGAGCGAGGTAAACCAAAATGTGAATATCTGTGCGCTCTTCAAAGAAAAAGACCACGGCTGCCAGATTGACGGTGTGCTTGGCTACATGTTCAAGATAGAGCCCAATGACTACAACATGGGAACAACGATGATGACGCGTATCCCGGATTGCACCGACCCGTCCACTCAGATTGCAGCTATCGCCAAAGAGGGTTATGAATTTGTCCGTTGGTCGGATGGTGATAAGAATGCTATGCGTACGGTTACCGTCAGCGGCGACATCTATCTGAAGGCTCTCTTCCAAGACCCGGCAAATCCCCTGCACGAATACATTGAAGAAGTTATCGCTAACGACGTTAAAGATACTCGCAAAGTGCTCATTGACGGTGTATTGTTTATCATCCGTCCGGATGGCAAGGTATATACCGTGCAAGGCGCAGAGGTGCGCTGATGCGCACGTTAAAATGTGCCTGCGGCACGTTAAATAGTTAAAATGGTTTTGCAGTACGCAAAACGTTAAGCTGTTAAACCGTTAAATTGTTGAAAGACAGACTTACAAATAAAAAATGTAGGTCTGTCTTTTTTTTACCCAATAAAACAATCAACATTATGACCAAGTATCAATTTATGCTCAAAAAAAAGAGGAAGGAGAACTGAGCATTCTCTTCAATGATTTCGAGCTTCCGCTCAAGTATCAGCAATGGATGGCGATTTACGAGTACCATCTCGCGCATCCCAAACTGAATTACATCCAACTTTCCATCGACAAAAAATGTGGCACGGCAACAATCTGCCGTGCCTTATCATTTATGAATCAGGAAGTTATGTGACGTTCCCGATTTCTGGAACGGATATCTCACCAAAAAGCAGTACTTTTGCAGCGTTTTTCGAAAGAAAGGGTATAAAAGAAAAGTTTGACAAAAGAAAAAAATTAAAAAGAAAGCCAAGCCATGCCAAGCCTATATACATAACGTAATGGTGATGGGTGGAGGGCAAAAGGCGTGGCGAGGCATGGCTTGGCAATAATTTTAAACTATTTATTTTTATGGAAACATCATTTATCAGCATGTGGGCATTGCTCAAGCCGCAAGGCGAATACAAGCGCAGGCGGCGAGGATGCGAAAGGCTGTGGGAGAGCTATGACGAAGCGACCCGTCAGCAAGTGTATGACACGATCCATGCGGCACATCAGCGTGGCGACCGGATCAATCCGAATCCGTATTTTGCGATAGAGGACGTAGTGCTTCAGCTAAAACGGAAACAACCGCTACAGATTCTCAGTTATGCGGATTACTACAAACGGTACGGGACTACCGAAGAGCGGGACGGATGGAAAATGGAGAATCCGACGGGACGGAAAGTGATTTATGTGAAAGGATGAACGCATGAAGGGGTGTAAGAGTTAAAGAAAAGGACTTTCTCGGGTCATTCTCAGGACTTTCTCGGGACGTGGTCCCGTGATGGTCGCGTTATTGATCCGACAAAACCACGTAATAGTATGGGAAAAGTAAGTTTTGACATGGGAATAGAATCGGTAACGGGTGTATTGATGGGCAGTGATCCGTTCTATATCCGTCGATATAAGCGCAAAGACGGAACGATTCTGCATATTGTACAGGCCCGTCCTGACCGGTCAGGCCATAAAGCGACGGCAGCAGAAGCAGCTAACCGCGAGGCATTCGGAAAGCGTTACGGCACAGCGCGCCGCAAAGATAACAACCAAGCATAAACAAATATGAAAGTTTTGCAACGAGAAATAAAACTAATTGAATCGATTGGAGATATGGCACGTGATATTTTATTTACGAAGAAAGAGTTGGCTCTGTCCATTTCCCGTCAGTTGGGTGTAAGTATCAGCACGAACGAGTTCGGACGATGGCTACAGATCATGGACGAGACAAAAGGCATTCCGCATTATGACAAGTTATGCAAATGTTTGGATGCGGAGCAGGTGAGAGCCGTGAGCGAATGGCTGGGCTATGAGTTGGAAAAAGGGTTGTAAAGGCTATCGTGCAGTAGTTAGGCGGCTATCGTGCAAGAGAAGGTCAAAATATTTGCACGGTTGATCAAAATGTAGTACTTTTGCACCGGATTTGAGAAATCGCATAGGCCTGGCGGTTATCGGATCCCGCGAGGAAGCTGTTATAATCGGGAAGCAGGGCGTTCAGCACTCATTCTCAGTCTTGCGACCGAAAAAGGAATGAAACTCGCGTATTTAAGTAACCATTAAACTAAAACCTTAACAAGATGGCAAAAATCACATTACATGGTATGTTTGCCCGCGTGATGGGCAAGTTCAACCGCTCCGAGACGCTGTATT
>CADCCH010000046.1 GCA_902799875.1 uncultured Bacteroidales bacterium
TCATGGGCGTTTGTTTATAATAACGAACGTGCTTGTCAATTAGATTCTTCATATTGTAATTTGTTTGATTCAATGAACAAAAATATCGTATTTGTGTTTTTTGCAATGAACACAATACTTTCATTTGTGTTTTTAATATTGAACACAATTTCGGCTGCAAAGGTACTACATTTTTCTGATATATGCAAATAAATATTAAAAAAATGTTATTTTTTCGTTAAATGTGGCGGGGACAAAGAGAATTACCAAACAGCCTGTATCAGGGCGACAGTCATGAGACCGCAGGCGATGAGTTTGAGGATCGTGCCAAAGAGGATGCCGACGAAACTACCCCAGCCTGCTTTTAGGGCGTCATTGAGCTGTTTACCGCTGATCAGTTCGCCGATAACGGCTCCGACCAACGGACCAAAGATAACACCCATTGCGCCGAAGAACAAACCGACGAAAACACCTATTGTACTTCCCCAGACTCCCCATTTCGTACCACCATAGTGTTTGGTTCCCCAAGCCGGTACTACATAATCGAGCACAGAGATGATCACCACCACAACGCCCCAAATGAGGAGGCGCAATCGGTGTTCCCGGCAAACCGGGTACTATACAGCCAATCAGACCGATCAGCATCATAAAGAAAGCTAAAATCAAGAGTACTATATCCATCTTTCGTCCTTTTTGTGTGCAAAAGTACTACAAAAAACTGAGATATGCAAATTTTATTTGGATATTTGACAAAAAAGTGGTAATTTTGCAGCCGTTTTTAATAAAATGAATATGAATGCTATTTTTATTGTACTGCCCATACTGACGCTGCTGATGTTCGATTTGGGACTGACGCTCAAACCTGCGGATTTTAAACTCATCGCGCAACGTCCCAAACCCGTTCTTATCGGTCTTTTCGGACAGATAGTGCTATTACCGCTGATTGCATGGGGGATTATCCAATGTCTTTCTGCTTTCGAGCTTCCGCTTTCCGCCTTATTCATCATCGGAATAATGCTTGTGGCTTGTAGCCCCGGAGGCAGTTCAAGCAATGTGTTCTCCATGTTGGCGAAAGGCGATGTAGCTCTATCGGTCACGCTGACAGCGTTCAGTAGTCTGATCACGCTTTTCACCTTGCCGCTGATCATGGCTTGGGTAGTTGGAAGTATTCAGAATTCAGATTTCAGCGTTCAGAATCCAGATTTCAGTATTCAGTTACCAATAGGCAAGTTGCTGATGCAGAACATCGTGCTGATGGTTATTCCGATTGCGGTGGGTTTTATCGTAAATATGTTCCGCGAGAAAGCGGCAGAGAAAATACACAATGTGCTCAAGCGGATTGCGATGCCTGCTTTGGTACTATTAGTAACCGTCTTTTTCTTCCAGCACAAGCAAACCATCGTCAATGAGTTTGCATCGTTGGGTTTGACGATGACCGTACTGATCTTAGCCTGCACAAGTTGCGGAGCACTTCTGTCTTGGATTGCCCATTTGAGTACCAAAGAGCGTCGCACATTAGTAATAGAGATAGGTATGCAGAACGCAGCTCAAGCCATTACGATAGCTTGTAGTCCATTGATTTTCAATAATGAAGTGATAGCAATACCCGCTATTATCTATGCGCTGATGATGAATCTCATCCTCTTGGCATATGTGGGTATCACGAAGATTTCCGGTAAGTAATCAAGCGGTTTATTGATGACTTTCTAAGAGGATTTTCATTACCTCGGAGGGTTGACCTTCCGGTGTGAATGCGCCCATGTCATAACTACCCCATCCCAACGGAATATACTCCGCCGGTCTCCAACCTCCAAACACTTCGGGTTCCCAATAGAAGATACCTGCACAGGAGTCGATAGCTTGTGCGCGTTGCACAAAATCCGCCATGACGGTTGCAGAAGTAGTGTCGTTAGCGAACATACCGATCTCGGCAATCATCACCGGACAATGCCACTGACTGATGAGCCGGCGAATGTTCGTCTCCGCTAACTCATTCATTTCCTGCCAAGTCTTACCACCATTCCAAGCACTCATCATCGGATAGTGGCTCAGACCGATCATATCCCATTTGCCGCCATGAGCTGCCATCTGCGTCCAGAACCAATCGCGTTGCTCGTACGCATTATCGACATGTACGATGACCGTAATATCCGGAAAAGCTTCCTTGGCAGCCTCATAGCCCATCGCCGTAAATCCGGCATAATGTTCCCACTCGCCTTCTTCTTTATTCACCTTTCCCATCGGCCACAACATGCCATTGGGCGTCTCATTGCCTATTTGTACCCATTCGGGTTTGATACCGGCTTCCTTGAGCGTATAGAGCACATCCAGCGTGTGTTCACGCACCGCCTCTAACATCGTCGGATAGTCGTATTTTTGCCAAGCGGCAGGGATAGTCTGATGACTTGGATCGGCAAAGAAATCCGAGTAATGAATATCGATCATGATACGCTGCCCCTGCTCAGCAGCACGTTTGGCAAGCGATAACATATCGGGTTTATTGCTCCAACCCGTTGTATGATTGACCCACACGCGCAGACGCACGGCGTTCATACCCATCGCACGCATGGAAGCGATACAATCGTCATGGAAAACGGAGTCGTGCTCCATCTCACTGAGCCAACTGATGTCAGCTCCTTTTGCCCAAGAGCCGCGCGGAGCGTCCGTGCGGTGATAACAGCTGCACAACAGGCAGCAAGCGAGGAAAAGAAATAGCTTGTTTTTCATATTCAGAGGATATTCATTATATCTGTTAATCGCGGAACGATGAAGGTGGCAGTCTCGGATGTCTCGCCGTCATGCAACCATATCTGGTCAATGCCTGCGGCTTTTGCACCGGCTATGTCGGAACTGTAACTATCACCGATCATGATCGCTTCGTCAGCCTTCACACCGTTGCGCTCCAAGGCAATGCGGAAGATTTCCGGTTGCGGTTTATTGATGCCTATCTCATCGCTGACGAGCGTGTGAGTGAGACAGTCCGACAAACCGGAATGTTCGAACTTATAATACTGCACTTCTTTGAATCCGTTGCTGACAATCGTCAGCGGATATTTGGAAGCAAGATACCGAACGACCCTGTCGGCATCGGGCATCAGACGGAAATAGGTATTCGTCAGGCGGAGAAACTCATCCCCTATCCGATGCGCCAACTCATCTTTCCGTTGCCCGCACAGCTCCGGTTCGTCTTGGATCAGCAGCGGACGGTAGAAACGCTCGAAATGCAAGTAGCTCTTGGTGATTTCTCCACGCCCATACTTGCCCCATAACTCCAAGTTATACGGCTTGTACGCTGCCAAATAATCGTCAAAAGAGGCGTATAAATGATCAAGATGATACGTGGTGTAAATATCACGCAAAGCCAAATGCTCGGCGTTCGTCCAATCACCTATCGTATCATCCCAATCGAGAAATATAGCTTTATATCGCTTCATCCGTCTTATGCTTTAGCTGCAAGAGGCGAAGGCGTAGCATAAACGCGTGCGGCAAGCTCCTGATCAAGCATATAGAGACCATAGCCGTTGCCGTCCAACATCTTCAGTTTGTTGATAATCTCCACAGCGTTCTCTTCCTCCTCTACCTGCTCGTCGATGAACCACTGGAGGCGGCTCTGTGCAGCGTAGTCTTTCTCCTCTACTGCAATGTGCATCAGATTATTAATGAGCGAAGTAACGTGTTGCTCATGCTCGTAAGTCTGCTCAAAAGCAGCTAAAGGCGAAGCCCACTCGGTCTCCACAGCATCGATTGCCTTGAGCAGCACACGTCCACCACGGCTGATGAGGTAGTTATAGAAAATCTGCGCATGATCTTGCTCCTCTTTGAACTGGATAGCAAACCAGTTCGCCATGCCGGCATAGCCTTTGTCTTGGCAATAAGCAGACATACTCAGATACAGATAAGCCGACCACATTTCGGCATTGATTTGGGCGTTAATAGCGTCCTCTAAACGTTTAGAAATCATAGTTTTATATATTTTAGAATGTTAGTCATTTTTCTTTTCTGAGTGCAAAGGTACTACTATTTTTCGACATATGCAAGAATTTCAGTAATTTTTTTATGCATTTTTTTGCATATGTCATAAAAAAGCAGTAATTTTGCAGCGCAAAATTTTTTTTGAAGACGATGACAGCACGCGAAGCACTGAAGACATATTTCGGTTACGATGATTTCCGTCCGTTGCAGGCGGAGATCATTGAGTCTGTGCTGTCCGGCAAAGACACCCTCGCTCTGATGCCCACCGGTGGCGGTAAGAGTATCTGTTTTCAGGTGCCCACCCTCGTCAAAGGGCATGAGAATCCGGACAAACGCCTCTGTCTTGTTATTACGCCGCTTATCGCACTTATGCGTGACCAAGTGGCGAACCTTCAAGCGCGTGGTATTCATGCCGCGGCTGTCTATACCGGCATGAGTTGGGACAAGCAGCGTGTGGCGTTGGATAACTGTCTCTACGGACCTTACCATTTTCTCTATTGCTCTCCGGAAAGGCTTGAGAGTGAGGAGTTTAAAAAACGTCTTGCTGACTTGCCCATCGGTTTGATTGCTGTTGATGAGGCGCATTGTATCTCTCAATGGGGTTACGATTTCCGGCCTTCCTATCTCCATATAGCCGCGATCCGTGAGCAACTACCGGGAGTTCCCGTTTTAGCACTAACCGCTACGGCTACGCCGGAGACCATCGATGATATACAAGCCAAGCTGGGCTTTGCGTCCAAGAACGTGCTCCGCAAGTCATTCCACCGCGAGAACCTCATCTATGTCGTTCGCCGAACGGAGAAGAAAGAGGAACAAGTAGCACATATTCTCTCCCGCGTCCCGGGCTCCGCTATTGTTTATGTCCGCAACCGTAAACGTGCCCAAGAACTCACCCAGTGGTTAAAGAGGCATAACTCCGACCCTTCCCTGAAAGGAAGGGAGAATATCACCTCTGTAGATTATTATCATGCGGGATTGACAACCAAGGACAGGAATGAGCGTCAACAGGCTTGGACGGAAGGCAAGACACGCATCATCGTGGCAACGAATGCTTTTGGTATGGGTATTGACAAACCCGATGTCCGCTTGGTCATTCATTATGATCTGCCATCGCATTTAGAGAGTTATTATCAGGAGGCAGGTCGTGCCGGACGAGATGGACAAACAGCGTATGCCGTGCTTCTGTATAACGAAGCGGAAGATCAAGCGAAACTGAAAAAACGCGCTGTAGATACGTACCCACCGAAAGAGTTTGTGGAATCGGTCTATCACAAGACCATGGATTTTCTCCAAATAGGAGCCGGAAGCGGTTTAGGGCATCGTTTCATGCTGCATATAGACCAGCTTTGCCAAGTAATGCATCTGCCGGTCATACAGACTTATTCCGCCCTGCATATTCTCACACACGCCGGATATATTGATTTTGAAGAGGAGCACGAGACGCAGCCGCGTGTGCAGATCAAAGTGCCTCGTCATCAGTTAGGCGAATATAACCTCTCACGCGAACAAGCCGAGTTATTGGATCTGCTGATGCGTTCCTATACCGGCATCTACACCGATCTGCAATACGTCCGCGAGGCGGATGAACCTTCAAACCATCAAACCCTCAAACCTTCAAACCATGAGTTATTAGTCTCTTTGGCACAAAGAGGAATAATAACGTATATCCCTCGTTCTGTGGGATGTAGCCTTACTATGACGATGGAGCGTCAGACGGATGTTTACCTGTCGCCTGCTATCTTTGAGGAGCGTCAAGAACGATTCATCTCCAAACTGCGCGCCATGCTCGAATATGCTGACCAGACGCAGTTCTGCCGCGAGCAAGTGCTGCTATCCTATTTTGGAGAAAAAAACGCAGTGCCTTGCGGGCACTGCGATGTTTGTCGTGAATTGGAGCGAATTATTCAGCAGCCAATGTAATACGACGGAAGTCGCTGATAACCACACCTTTTGCTTTGAGGACATCTTTTACGAGCTCTTTCGACTCGCTCATGATGTAAGCCTGCTCAACGAGAGTATTCTCTTTGAGGAACTTACCAAGACGACCTTGAGCGATCATCTCAATCTTCTTAGCTTGGTTAGCGAGGTTAGCCTCTGCCTCTTTAGCAACAGTTGCTTTAATCTCGCGAGCCTGCTGTGCCTGCTCAGCGGTGATCCAGCCTTTAGCTTGGTTAGACTCGATGTGATCATCGCTGTCTACGTGAGCCGGGTTGATACCTGCTTTGCGGATAGCGTTCTCGATAGCTTTATTGATCTCGTCCTGTTTGGTCTTCTCAATAGCTACTTCGAGCTCATGCTTCTTAACCTCCTCAGCTACGTGATCAGCGTCAAGAGCGATCGGGCTCATAGCTGCTACCTGCATAGAGATGCCGTGAACGGTCTCTTGGTCAGCGCCAGCCTCTGCTGCAACGAGCGAGCTGAGCTTGTTACCAAGGTGGTTGTATGCATCTACTACCGGAGCCTCCAAGCAAGCATAGTCTGCCAACTCCATCTTCTCACCAGTAACGCCGGAACGCTCGGTGATGATCTCTGCAACGGTGAAATTGCCGATCTTAAGAGCAGCCAGATCCTCTTTGCTCTGTACTTTGTTATCCAAAGCAGCATCGAGAATCAGTTTAACCATGCCAACGAAGTCCTCGTTCTTAGCCACGAAGTCGGTCTCGCACTTCACGCCAACGATAGCGCCAAAGTTACCTTTTACTTTAGCGAGAACGCAACCCTCCGATGCTTCACGGTCGCTACGTTTAGCTGCGATAGCCTGTCCACGTTTGCGGAGCAAGTCCTTCGCAACCTCAAAATCGCCGTTTGCCTCTTCGAGAGCCTTTTTTACGTCCATCATACCTGCGCCGGTAATATCGCGCAGTTTTTTGATATCTGCTAATGTTACAGCCATAAAAATCTCTGATTTTTGTTAATGGGTTAATGAGTTTATTGGTTAATGGGTAGTTAAACTGGTCAACCTGTTTAAAGGGTTAAACCACGAATAAACTTATCCACCCATCAACCGATAAACAAACTTTCAATTTATTCTGCAGCCTCTTTCGGAGCAGCAGCCTGAGCTACTTTCTCAGCCTCTGCTTTCGGGGCAGCTTTGCGGATACGCTGACGACGCTCTTTCGGTGCCGGAGCCTCGGTGTTAGCCTGCTCCTCTGCAGCGCTCTCGTCTGCTTTCTCTACTTTGCGCTCCTCGAGACCCTCTTTGATAGCCTCGCATACTGCGCCAAGGATTACATCAATAGCTTTTGTTGCATCGTCGTTAGCAGGGATGACGAAATCAATGTTGTTGGGGTTCGAGTTCGTATCAACGATAGCGAATACAGGAATACCCAGACGGTTAGCCTCTGCAACGGCTATTTTCTCTTTGATTACGTCCACTACGAATACTGCGCTCGGCAGACGAGTCATATCAGCGATAGAACCAAGGTTCTTCTCCAGTTTCTCGCGTTGACGGGTAACTTGCAGTTTCTCACGTTTGGATACGTTCTCGAGCGTACCATCGGTCATCATCTTGTCGATCTGACCCATTTTCTTCACAGCCTTACGGATGGTCGGGAAGTTGGTGAGCATACCACCAGCCCAACGCTCAGTGATGTACGGCATTTGTACCTCCTGTGCACGAGCAGCTACGACTTCCTGAGCCTGCTTTTTCGTACCAACGAAGAGTACCTTACGTCCGCTGCGGGCAAGATTCTTGAGAGCCTCTGCTGCCTCGTCAATCTTAACGACAGTCTTGTTGAGGTCAATGATGTGAATACCGTTGCGCTCCATGTAGATGTAAGGAGCCATTGCCGGATTCCATTTACGTTTGAGGTGACCAAAGTGTGCGCCAGCCTCGAGAAGTTGATCAAAATTTGTTCTCATTTTGTTTTTAATGAATAATGATTAATAAATAATTATTATTTCTCCTTTCATTTTGGAATACTCGTTCACGCGCATAACACATTATTAAATATACGCGCACGCATATGCGTTTGAGTCTCCAAAACAATCGTGTGGTAATCCCTGAGGAGTCCACACGATTTGGAGTTGTTCTTCCGATTAACGTTTGGAGAATTGGAAGTGCTTACGAGCCTTCGGCTGACCCGGTTTCTTACGCTCAACCTCACGAGCGTCACGAGTCATGAAGCCTTCTGCCTTCAACGCAGCCTTGTCTTCCGGATTGATTTTCACTAGCGCACGAGCGATAGCCAAACGCAGAGCCTCTGCCTGACCTTTGAAGCCACCACCATCAAGGTTTGCCTTGATATCGTATTTCTCAGCTACGCCGAGTTTGTTCAGCGGCTGGAGAACGATGTAGCGCAGAATAGAAGACGGGAAATATGTCTCGATGTCGCGACCGTTGATCACGATCTTGCCGGCACCATCATTTACGTAAACGCGGGCAACTGCCTCTTTACGACGTCCTAATGCATTAACTGTTTCCATTTTCTTCTATTATTTCAAGGTGTTAATATCAATTACTTTCGGTTGCTGTGCCTGCATATTGTGCTCTGCACCAGCGAAAATGTACAGATTGGTGATCTGACGAGCGCCGAGACGATTCTTGGGCAGCATACCCTTTACTACGCGACGAACGAGTTTGTCAGCTCCTTTTGCCATAAGGTCAGCCGGAGTGAACTCACGCTGACCACCCGGGAAACCGGTGTAGCGTACATAAACGCGATCGTTCCATTTGTTACCCGTCAGCTGTACTTTGTCAGCATTCACGATGATTACGTTGTCACCACAGTCCACGTTCGGAGTGTAGGACGGTTTGTACTTACCACGCAGCAATTTAGCTACTTTGGAGCACATACGACCAAGAATCTGGCCTTCAGCGTCAACAACGACCCACTCTTTTTTAGCGGTCTCTTTGTTTACAGACACTGTCTTGTAAGAATTGTATTCCATTAATTTTGTTTGTTTTAGGTAAGGTCGACGGACATCTATTGAGCCTCTTGGCACCGCCCAACCTTACGGTTTATAATTAGTTTTAATTGCGCCTTTACGCATGTGCATAATACACACTCACGCAAAAAAGCGTGCAAAGTTACTGCTTTTTTTTGATTTGACCAAATTTTTTGGAAAGAAAAATCAAAAAAACGTCATTTTGTGAGGTTTTATGATGATTTTGTGCTATTTCCAAAGCCATTAACGGTCATTTTCTCTTATTTCTGCGAAAAAGCAGAGAGCAGTGTGCTCAGAGCACCGGCATATTGGGATGCTGTGTTGGCGTACTGAGAGATAGAAGTAGCAGTGTTCTGTGCTTGACCGGAGATCTGCTGAACCGATTCGCTATTCTTCACAATGTCCACCAAACTGTTCGTTACGGTCTGTACATTATTCTGCGTAACGAGACCCAACGACGAAGCGATCAAACCCTTACCGAAACCTTTCAAGTACTCTTGATCTTTGTAGTTCGCCTTCAATCCCTGACAATTAGAAATCAAGGCAATGGTGTTCAGTACGTTCTGCATGTTCGAATAATCGTACTTGTTGCCGTCCGCCTTGTACTGGTTGTAGAGACTGAGCAATGCTGTTCCGGCTCCCTGTCCGGCATTCATTGCATTGGGCGCTGCTTGAGTAGTAGTGGTGGGTGTTGTTGTACTGGCAGGAGCGTTCGTTCCTGCATTGCTTTGCATCATTCCGCAGCTTGTCATTAACATGGCAGCAGCTGCTACTAAAAGAACTTTTTTCATCATTAATGTATTTTTAAAGTGTGATTAATTACCAACCGTTATAGTGTATATTTTCGGGATTGTATTTGTCCTTTACTGCCGGTTGCTCAGCCGGAATACCGACAGGCACTACGCAAAGCGGAATAATGTGTTCCGGCAGGCCCAATAGTTGTTGTACCATCGTCACGCGGTTCATATCCGGATGCAGACCTGTCCAAACGGCTCCAAGACCCATCGCATGAGCGGCTAACAACAGGTTTTCTGTAGCAGCGGACACATCGTTGATCCAAAAGGCAGCCAAATCGCCTTCGATGGTCTTACTCAAGTCTCCGCAAGGGATAAACGCACAAGCAGGATGATTGCTGCAACGTGAGTACGGCAGTGCTTCGCCTAACTGAGCGATAATCTTCTCATCGGTTACTACGACGAACGCCCATGGTTGTTTGTTAAGAGCCGAAGGAGCTGCCATCGCAGCACGCAGGAGAGTATCAATCTGCTCGGCGGAGATCTTCTCACTGGTGAACTCACGCACCGAGACACGTGTCATCAGGTTCTCTATTGCTTCGTTTTTCATACTTTCATTGGGTTTGTTGCAAGCTGCTAATACTATCGCACAAACAGCTGCGAGAAGGATTCTTTTCATTATTGGATGAGCCATGGATTAGCGGATTATTTTTTGACCGTTTTGGATATATACTCCGTGTTGGGAAGAATCGGTAACCGGACGACCAAGTATGTCGTAAATGGTGTCGTCTTCAATTCCCATACGGACATTCTCCACTGCCTCTTGCTGCGAGGAATTTATACGAAGCATAGGATGCAAATCATCCGTCTGATCGCTGTACATACTTAAACTCCAAAGTGTCACATCCTCCACCAGCGATTGAACCGGTTCTCTTGCCATCACTTTAGCCATAGAAGCAAATATAGTTGCCAATTCGTCAAAGGAGCTATATACTTCCATCAGCATATTTTCCATGCCGTTGTACAAAGAGTCAGCGAGAGCTTTCCCTATCTCCGGACGTTCATTCTCATTCGCCTCGCTATGAAACAGATACAGATTAACCGCCGCATTTCCTATATGACGCTGCACGAGATCTATTTTAGCCGAATCCGTTTGCGGCAGTGCGGCTTTGAGATAAGGAGCCAAATAGCCCATGTGTATAGAGTTTAACTTGGCTTCGACGAGAGACCAGTTGTTATCTACTTTCTGCCAAGCGCGCAGAGCCAAAGTCGGAATCATAATCTCTGTATGCTCCGCCATCCACTCACGGCTGTACATGGTCAGGTCAGGAATAGTATCCAGCGAAGTGATATATCCGGTCTCCACCTGCACATCCATTCGATCTTCCGAAACGGTGAGCCATCGATACGGACAAGGATAAGTGATCGGCGAACCGGTGGAGATCTCCACAATACTGTCCGTCGTCAGCCCCGTGGTATCGCGCCAAGTGGTAATACTGTTCACATGGAAATGTCCGGTCAGCACGAACCGCACGCCATGATGCATTAGACTATCCCGCACAGCAGCAGCGTTCTTAAGTTGACAGGCAGCCTCCAACTGACCCTGCATATCAAAATGATCCATCAGTTGCCAATGGCACATGGCGATGATCATGTTTCCTTTTTCTACAGCGCTGTCTGCTTGTGCCAACAGCCAAGCGAGTGTCTCATCAGAAAGTGAACCAATACCGGCATTGTTATGCGAACCGTCAATACCTAATACCGTTTTTCTCTTCGCCCCTATACGCATAGGCATTGCCGCCTATATCGTGGTTTCCGGGGATCAACAGGGTCTTAATACCTGCTTCCTGCAAGGCGTTGAGCGAAGAAACGACGAGCTGATGACTCTCTATTTCCGCATCTTTGGTCAAGTCTCCCGGAATCAACAACAGATCCGGTCGGTACAAAAGAGCTGTATCCATCAATGCCTGCCATGTAGCTGCACTCTGATCAATCATCTTTCGCTGTCCTGCCATCATCTGTTCAAAGGCTTGCCCATAATCGGTAAGCGAAGGCGCATACACATGCGGATCCGCAATGACCATGATTCGTTCCTGAGCCATCAGACTCATTGGCAAAAACAGCAATAATAAAAATACTTTTTTCATTCTTCTAATATTGTATAGTTATCTCCACACGAC
>CADCCH010000047.1 GCA_902799875.1 uncultured Bacteroidales bacterium
ATGTCCACCGGATTCTCCTTCGTGCAGATCGGTGAGTTCTCGTTCATCATTGCTGCTTTGGGAAGCAAACTTGGGGTCACCGATCCGGCTATCTATCCCATCATCGTGGCGGCATCGGTGCTGACCACTTTCCTCACACCGTACATCATGAAGGCTACCGTACCCTGTTATACCTTCTTCTATAACCATGCCTCCCCGCGGTTGAAGACCAAAATCGACACCCGTGAACAAGAGGTAGAGATGGCAGAGCAACAGAGCTCCGGATCGAATGAAGAGACCTTCCTGGCGCATGCGGACAAAGTGCAACATGCGTTGCGGAAAACCGTGGTCACCAAACGTGTGGTCAAACTGTTCTATACAAATATGAGTGAAAATGACTAAACCCTTTTTGTTTATTGCCGCGGTAGTGCTCAGTATGACTACCGCAAGTGCCCAAAATGACAGTGATCCTCTGGCAGCAGGTTTGGGTGGAGTAGCCACCGTAGTCGGGGAAACACAAACCGTCAATGACAGTGTGCTTGCAGCCCCTGCCGAAGAAATCCCGCTATGGAAGCAGAAACTCTACTACGGCTATAACTTCGATATCTATTTCCACCACGACTCCCGTACGTCACGTAAAGAGAACGGTTGGTCCGTCACGGTTGAACCCGAGATCGGTTGGCGTTTGAAAGAGCGCGTGTACCTGGGTCTGCGTCTGGGTGGTAGTTATCAGGACACCTACACCACCTATTCATACGAGAATCTCTTAGGTCAGACCGTGTCCGAGAATCTGCGTGTGCGTCAAGGAAGCTGGAACGTGACGCCTTATGTGCGTTACCGTATGAAGACGCTGTTTAATGAGAAAGTGGGGATCTGGCTCGAAGCGCACCTCTACGGTGGTATGGATTTTCCGAGTGTCGCCAGCGGTTCGGCAGCCGGTACTGATTATGAGGGTTTGCGTTACAAGGCCGTGTACGGTGTACAAGTGTCGCCGGTCATCACGTATCAGTTCTCCCGCAAGCGCTCGTTCCAGATCTTCTTCTCCATCCTCAGCCTCGGATATAGCGGCACGACCTACTTCTATGAAAAAGAGAATGTATGGACCGGGGAGATGGAACGGTATAATGAGTATACGAATGATGTCATTGTCTTCTCGGGTAAGCTCAAGAACCTCTTGGCGAGTCATTTTACACCGGGTATGTACGGGTTGAAATTTGGTATTCAGAAGAGTTTCTAATACTATCTTAATCGTATTAGGCCTGATCCTGAGCTTGATACTGATGGGGCTGATTGTCGTGACAGGTATCGTGGTGACACCTACCTGCCGCGTGGCTTTTTTGCAGGAAGGAGTGAAGATCGCCAACGAGAAGACCGACTTCGATATCGACCTTGGCGGACTCTACCTGTCGCCTTTCCACCATTCGCCGATGGTGCTGTACCGTGCCTATAAGGGAGAAGCCGATTTGCCGGTTGAAGTGCAGATTGACAATCTCTTTGTCGGGCACCGCGGACAGGATACCCTGATCTATACCCGTGCTTTGCGACTGAAAGCGGTAGCGAAGATTCAGGATGCAGAAGTAAGGATTCAGGATTTTACGCACATACCTATTCAGGTAGATGCCTTGTGTCTGGAGAACACGACCTTCCATTCCGACAGTCTCATCGCCTCCGTGGGGGTAGATGCTATCGTTGGACGGTTGGAGGTATCGAGTCCGCAACTGCTTATTGCCGAAGGCAAGTACCCCCTGCACGGCTTGCGTCTGCATGATGCCGATGTGGCGATTGACTTGCGGGAAACGCCAGATACGACGGCAAAGGATACCACACCGCTCTTGTTGGCCTTTGACATCCCGGACGGAGAACTACGGAACATCCATTATGCGATGACGCCTTTGAATATGGATATCCGCACGGGCTATTTGTCCACACAGGCTTTGGTGGATGTGGGTGCGAACGTCTATGATGCCCGCCGACTGAATATAGGCGATCTGACTTTCTCGTTGGGGCCTCTCCGTATACCGGTAGATACGATCTACGGCAACGCAGCGGTGGATCTGAACAATAATCTGATCACGAGTGACGGACTGCATGTGCGCTCCGATAAGATGGGGGCAAACGCAGATCTCTATGCTACGCAGATGAACCTTGAGACGATGCGTGTGGAGGCAAGCGGAGGGGCGGAGTACCAAGGCAGTAAAGCCAGCCTCCGTGCTTCGTACGATATCGACGATGAGGCGTACGATGCAACGGTGCATATCGACCGAGTCAACCTTTCTGCGTTTGTCCCGAACCTTCCGCATGTATCGCTTGCCGGCGATATAGAGGCAAAAGGAAAGGGTATCAACCCCAAACGACCGATGGTGTCGCATGTTAAGTTGTGTTTGGACGAAGCGATATACGGTCCCTACAACCTCTCTCATACCTCCTTTGAAGGCACTACGGACAGTGTCACCTCGCTGGCACTCACGATGCCCGGTCTGGAAGCCGAGATCGCATCTCCGATGCCGCTGATGATGCTAATTGATCGGATTCAACCGCTCGTTCATACCGTGAGTGACTCGGCGGTACTGCATGCCCTGACCTCTTTGGAAGATCTGACCGTACTGGATACGATCCGCCGTCAGATACCGGCTATCTGTGCCGACATCTCGCTACGCAAAGGCAGTCCGATACAGGCCATCATCGACAGTACGGGGCTGGACTTCAACGAAGTGTCGGTAGCCTTGCGTTCCGATTCCGACCAAACAGCTTTCCTCCTTTCTCCTTCCACTATTCGCTTTACCCACATGCGTCTGCCGGATCTGAACACCGGATTGGCACTTACTATGACGGAAGGACAGACGCAAGTGTCTTTAGGCGCAGATACACGCCTCACAGACGGTGCGATGAGTTTCTATGACCTCTGTACCGATGCTGCTTTTCGGTTGGACCTGAGACGTGAGGGACGTAACCTATACGGCAACGGACAACTGAAACTGGACAGTATCCACTATACCAATAAAGACTTGGGCAGTCATGCGATTGATTTGCAGATAGCCCCTTCTTCCCTGTACACCAACGCTCTGCGCGCGAGTGTCTATCTGGATGATATACCGCTCGAATTGGTGCATAGTTTTGTGACCCTACCGAACGACATCGCCATCCAGGGTGCGGTACGTGCGTCTGCTACGGTGGACGGGTTACCTCATAAGACAGATATCTCTGCCGAAGTGAAACCACTCGGCGTAGTGGCACAATACAAACCGTATGAGATAGGTATCAGTCTCGGTCAGACACCCATCATTATGCGCCATAACCATATCGATCTCAACGGTCTGCCTGTCTATGCCGCCGACAGTACGTATCTGGCGCTGAGCGGTGGTCTGGATCTGGATAGTATGCGGCTGGATATAAAACTCGAGGCAGACAGTTTTGCGCCGGTCAAACTGACGCAAGGTGGTCCGTTCCCGGTCTATGGTGAGTTAGCCACCGACATCCACGGTCGGGTCATCGGTCCGCTTGACAGTATCATCGCGGATGTGGATCTGACGCTCCTTCCGACGACCGATATTACATACCCGATCGACAAGAAAAACCTGGCACAAGTCAAACCCCACGGTACGGTATCCGTCCATTGTCCGGTATCCAATATAGACTCGCTATCCCTCTCCGGGCAGATCAACGTGGATGACGGTTTTGTGCGGTATTCCCCCAAGGCGTACCCCATCATGCCTTTCCATGTGGATTCCGGCAGTCACATCGCATTTCACGGTCCGATAGGGCAGACGCAGTTAGCCATCTCCGCTTCGCAGAAAGTGAAAGCAGATGTAGAGTCTGATGATGAGGATACGCGCCGTGTGGACTTCACGACAGGTGTGCGTCTGAACGGGGTGGTGGACTCGATAGGTCTCAATAGTATCGGTTTCTTCCTGGAAGCCCCGGAGGATGAAGAAGTTACGCGTGAACTGGCATCCGTGGACGAAGGCACACGCGAAGGTCTGGCGGCTACACTCTTGGCAACCGGTATGTACGTGGGCGAGAGTAACGTGGCGGCACAACGCGACGGATACGCCCTCTCTTCAATCATCAACAGCCGTATCAATGCGGTCATGTCCAACTCCAAAGTGGGTAAGTTCATCGATATCGATTTCAGTAGCGGTCAGAGTAGTCATGCCTCCGGTACGACCAACGATATGAACATCTCCATCAGTAAGTCCTTCCTCAAAGACAAACTGCGTATCACCTTGGGCTCTACCCTTACGGACAATCCCGAGATCAATGAGACGACGGGTATGTTCAATAACTTCACCGCGGACTATAAACTGACCAAAGACGGCAACGTCCTGCTGCGGCTTTATTCGCAACGGGATTACAATAACGTGCTTGAAGGTGAACTGTACAAGTCCGGACTCGCCGTGCGGGCTACCAAGGATTGGAGACGAAAGGACTGGTATCGAGGGGATAGTATCAACCGTGTGTATGGTCTTGCCGCCGATGCCGGTGTGGCGTACCGATCCAACAACAGTATCGGTCCGGATCTGACCCTCAAATCGACCATCAAGAATGTGTTTGGTAGGGGCGAACAGTTCACGCTCAAAGGAAACGGTGCTTATTTCTGGGCGCTACGTAACCGTCACCCGGGGGACCCGAAGAAGACTGATACGTACAAACTGGGTGCCAACGCGTCCCTCGTCTTCCCGTACCTGCATTGGACGGGAGAGAACAACCCCCAAGGTGATACCCGGTACATGTTGGGTTACCAGTACGAGAACATCGCCGGCGGATACGGTGTGCATAAACTAACCGGTTCGTTCACCTATTTCATCCGCTCGGCCAATAACGAGTATATCACGCATGCATTCACCCCCTTCTCGCTCTCCGTCGTACTGATGAAAGCGGAGACGGACAGTCTGCTTGACAAAGCGGCAGAGTACCCGCAGCTGATCAAAGTGCTCGCCGGCGATGAGTTTATTCCGTCCATAGGCTACAATTTTATCTACGATAACTACCGCTCCAAGCGTGCGGTGAATACGATGCTCAACTTGGGTATCAAGGAGTCCGGTAACCTCATCAACGCCCTCTACGGGCTCTTCGGACATACCTGGAACGAGAAAGAAAAACCGCTCGGTAAGATCACTTTCAACCAGTTTGTTAAGTTGTCTGCTGAACTGAGAAACAAGTTCAACCTCACCGACCGGGTCACGATTGCCACCCGCTTCTTTGCCGGAGCGAATATACCACTCGGCAATTCGCATTTCAGTCCCCTCTCGGAGGCGTTCTATACAGGTGGACCTAACAGTCTCCGTGCGGCCTCCCCTTATGCGTATGGACCGGGTAATTTCTTCTCGGCCAAGTACAACCAGAACTTCTTCCATTCCGGAGATGTGAAGCTGGAGGCCAATTTTGAATTGCGTTTCCCGATTGTGTGGAAACTGTACGGTGCCGCCTTCCTCGATGCCGGTAACGTGTGGAACTGGTACTCGACCGTGGACCTGTTCAAAGCCGCCGGATACAATGGTTACCTCACGCGTCTGGAGATACCCGAAACGCTGTACGACGGGATTATCAACAATCCGGATTTTGCCAAACAAATTGCACTTGGCACCGGTGCCGGTCTGCGACTCGATATAGACGGACTCGTGGTACGGCTCGATGTTGGCGTGGGTATCCATGCACCCTACCAGACCTTCCGCTACGACAAACAAGGTAATGTTAACTACAATGCACCGATTACCAAATATTACAATATCCCCTCTGCCCTCGATGCCATCCGCGTCAACTTCGGTATAGGGTATCCGTTCTGATAAAAATGAAAAAAAACAAACGATTACTTGGATAACTCGATACAAGCAAGAATAAGCGGGGCGACTCCTTTGGGGTCGTCTTTGCGTATGCGCTCATGGATATAGTAGTCGTACGTCCCGTCGCGGTAAGGATTACCACCCAGACCAGCTACCGCGCAGCAGTCCGTCAGCGAGAGCGTTCCGTCCTCGTTATACGCAATCTTATGCGTCTTCAGTCCCTCCAGCACTTGCTGCGCCGCACCCTTGTACGAAGGATCCAGTATACCGAGCCGTGCACCCTTGGCCATCGCATAACAGTACATCGCCGAGCAGGTGGACTCCAGGTAGTTACCCTCCTGATCCCCCTTGTCCGGCACTTGGTACCATAGATGCGTCTCCGGATCCTGTACGGCCAGCAGCGCCTCCATCACGCGGTTAAGAATCGCCACCAGTTGCGGTCGTTCCGGTTGGTCCGCCGGCATCAACTCCAGTACATCCACCAACGCCATCACGTACCATCCCTCCGCACGTCCCCAGGTCTCGGGACTGCAACCGGTCTCCGGATCGCTCCAACCCATCTGACGACTCTCGTCCCAACCGTGATGGTTGAGCCCATTCGCCTTACGCGTGTGCGCGTCGATAATAAGGAACTGGCGCGCGACATCGCTCCATGCCTCCGGTTCCGGCTTATAGGCTGCATACCGGGCATAGAACGTCGTGCCGGTGAACAGCCCGTCCAACCACATCTGATGCGCATACACCTGCTTGTGCCAGAAACCACCTTCCTCCGTACGCGGTTGTTCTCGTAACTGATCCCGCAAGGTCTCGATGGCAATCGCGTACTGCGGTTCAGGATGGATGGCATGCAGCATGATAAGAAAATTACCACCTTGGATGCGATCCATGTTATACAGACTCTGCTTATAAGTTAGGATCGAACCGTCTTCTCCGATGAACTGATCGGCAAACTGCAGCGCGTGCTTCAGATACACGCTGTCCTGCGTCTCGTTATACAACTCCACAAACGCACGCGCCATGAGGGTGGGGGTGTACTCCCATTTGGGTTTGGCGGCACCGTCGCACGTCCATAACTCGGGATTATGCTTCATCTCCGACTGCGCAATCGATTCGGCCATCTGCAGATAGGGGTTTGACTGCGAGCACGAAGCGAAAAATACTACAATCGTAAACAGGAAAAGAGAAAGACGTTTCATAGCATGTATTAATTTGACTGCAAAATTACATAAAAAAATCGACATGCACAAAAAAAATCCAAATAAATTTGCACAATTCAAAAAAAAGCAGTAATTTTGCACGCTTTTTTTAATAATTACCTGGCGAGGACTTCGTGAGTCCGAGCGAAGGGGCTATCTGGTTTTGACAGCAGGTAGAATGGTTGTGTAAGCACGCCGAGCAATGAGGCAACGCTCGTGAATCTCGCTTCAAAATATAACTGGCAACTATGAGTATGCTCTCGCTGCTTAATCGAAGTACAGTAGATTAGCCTATTCGGATGCAAGGCGTCTGAACGAGACATCGCTCCGAGCCGAGTCTGTGGGCTCAACGGATATAGCGGTGCGGAAATACACAGAATAGAGACCGTAGGCTGCGATACGGTGTCGAAAGTTTTAGCAGATAAGCCGGGGGTTGGTGGCTTGGGTCTTGCCGCCGGACGAAAATCAAGGCCAAGATAAGCGTGTAGAAAGCAGGATTGTTCCTTGTTTGGACGCGGGTTCGACTCCCGCTAGCTCCACATAAATTGACGCGACTTATAGAATTATTCCTCGGGAGGTAAACCACGCAGTGTTTGCCGACCGAAGAGCGTAGCACAGAACGTAGGCGTCATCGAGCGACGTGGTCGCGAATCACGCGAAGTTCTGATGCAAGCGAGGGGTATTAGCTCAGTTGGTAGAGCGCAACGTTCGCAATGTTGAGGTCAGGGGTTCGACTCCCCTATGCTCCACACTATGGCAGTTGAAATTCGTGAAATACGTACCAAACGTGAACTGAAAAAATTTATTCAGTTCGCTAACGACCTGTATCGGGATTGTCCGTACTACTGCCCGCCTTTGTTCTTTGACGAGATGAACTGCTTCAATGCCGAGACCAATCCGGCCATCGAAGTGAGCGATCATCAGTTATGGATGGCGTACCGGGACGACAAACCCGTCGGACGTATTGCCGGCATCATCAACCATCGTGCCAATGAAAAATGGAACGTCAAACACGTCCGTTTCGGTTGGTTCGATTTTATCGATGATCTCGAGGTCAGCAAAGCCCTCCTCGATACCGTAGCTGCATGGGGTAAGGAACGAGGGATGGATGCACTCAATGGTCCGGTCGGTTTCACGGATTTTGACCACGAAGGACTGCTGCTCGAGGGATATGAGTATTTGCCGGCGCTGGCTTCACTCTATAACTACCCTTATTACGTCAAGCATATCGATGCCTACGGCCTCGTTAAGGAAGCCGACTGGATTGAGATTCAAGTCTACCCGCCATACGTGGTACCGGAGCGCCTGGATCGTATTGCTAATATAGTCAAGGAGCGTTCGCATGTACGCGTGGACAAGATTCATAACTCCCGCGAACTGGTACGTAAGTACGGCATCGAGTACATGGACGTCATCGACACGGCGTATCAGAAGTTGTATAACTTCCAGCCCATGACCGATGCGCAGAAGAAGTACTACATGAAGATGTATTTCCCCATGCTCAACTTCGATTTCGTGACGGTGGTCGTGAATGAGAAAGACGAGATCGTGGGCGTCGGACTCGGTATGCCGGATATATCCGAAGCACTGCGCAAATGTGGCGGTAAGCTCTTCCCCTTCGGTTGGTATCATGTCCTCAAAGCACTGAGAGCCAAGAAGATGGATGCCTTTGACATGCTGCTCATTGCGGTGCGACCGGATTATCAGGACAAGGGTATCAATGCGCTCTTCTTCCAGGACTGGATCCCGTACATCGCTAAGTATGAGATCAAACGCATGGAGACCACCAACATCCTGGAGACCAACACGAAGAACATTGCTAACTTTACGCAGTTCGACCATAAGATACACAAGCGTCACCGCGCGTACATCAAACCGATCTGATGGCGAAGGGTGTTCGGTCATATAACAGTGCACTGGAGCGACTCAACCGTTATCTGCGCGATCACGACAAACGGCCGTCCAAAGTGCGGAATATCGTGCTCGGTTGTGCGTTCACACTCAAGCAACCCTTCACGGCAGAGCAACTGCTCACAGCCTGCGAAGCGGAGCATATATCGGTCGGAACAGTGTACAACTCGCTGGAAGTGTTCTGCGAAGCCGGTATCGTGCGGGCCATCACACGCCAACGTGGCAAAGCAGCAACCGAGTATGAGATCATCAGCGGATCAGCCAGTAGGTTCCAGATGATCTGCAAGAAATGCGGACGAACAGTCGATATCAGCGACAAAGCGATCTCGCGCTTGATTAAAGAAAGGAGATACTCCAATTTTGAAGTGCAGCATTTTTCGCTCTTCGTCTATGGCGAGTGCAAGATCTGCCGCAAAAGAAGTATAAAAACACAACTACGGTCCCGTAGCTCAATTGAATAGAGTGTCAGATTCCGGTTCTGAAGGTTCTGGGTTTGAGCCCCAGCGGGATCACAAAAGGCAGCCAAACTTGGCTGCCTTTTGTATTCTAGTATTTAGTCCCCTAGTATCCTAGAACCCTAGTGCCCTAGTTTGACATCTACGACTATCGGCTCGTGATCGGCGTAACGGTGCATACTCTTGTCCTTCATCTTGTACGCTCCGTGTGAGTAGTACCAATCGGCATTGATATGCCACGGCCGCACGCGTACCACCTGCTTGGCCATCGATGCATTACCGAAACAGCGGTCCAGATAACCCAACTCACCTTTGAAACAATAAGAGTAATCCGTCTCGTTCCCCAACGGTAACAGATCCGCATAGCCGGCTCGCACGATCTTTTGGATCGGCCCCTCCTGCGTGTAGCAGTTATAATCGCCTAACAACAAAACATCCTCGTCCCCGAATCGTTCTACCGCCTGCGGCAACATCGCTAACAGCGAATCGGCATTGTCCATTCGTTTGAGGTAGGTGTCGTAATTGCCACGACCGGGACGTTTGGATTTCAGGTGATTCACACCGATGATCAGTTTTTCACCACTCGCCATCTCTTCAAATCCTACGGCAAACATACGGCCGTAGTAATGACTCGTGCTGTCCTTGTATGCCGATAGCGGCGCCTCGTACACGCGCACGCGCTCCG
>CADCCH010000048.1 GCA_902799875.1 uncultured Bacteroidales bacterium
GTACGGCATACACCGCACGGATACAGACGCTGCAATAGATTCTTGATTGCTCCCATTACCATGCCAATGAAGATGCGCCAAGTATAGCGGCATCGCTGTCTTTAAGAACCGAGATGGAAACAGGGATCTTACCCTTCCAGATCGGCATAAGGTTCGCGTCAAGCGCCTCACGGATCGGATCCATGATCCAATGACCCGATTTCGTCAGACCGCCGAAGAGGATGATTGCCTCCGGGCTTGAGAAATGCACATAATCAGCGAGTTTCTCACCGAGCAGACGACCCGTGTAGTCAAAGATCTCTTTAGCTACGAGGTCGCCTTTCTCTGCGGCATCGAACACATCCTTGGAGGTAATATGGTCAATATCTGCCACTTGACGGAGAAGCGTCGGTTGTGTGGTGGAAGTGACGATCTCTTTTGCCGTACGAGCCACACCGGTAGCGGAAGCATAAGCCTCGATACAACCTTTCTGACCGCAACCGCAGAGACGACCGTTACCCGAATGATCAACCTTGCAGTGACCTAACTCACCGGCAAAACCATCGTGACCATAGAGCAGTTTGCCATCAATGACGATACCCGAACCGACACCGGTACCGAGGGTGATGACGATGAAGTTCTTCATGCCGCGTGCCGAGCCGTAGATCATCTCGCCCTGAGCCGCAGCGTTGGCATCATTGGTGATGGTGCATTTCACGCCCATACGTTCGCTGATGAGTTTAGCGAAAGGCACAACACCTTTCCACGGGAGGTTCGGAGCCTGCTCAATGCAGCCGGAATAGAAATTAGCGTTCGGAGCACCGCAGCCGATACCCACGATATCTGCCATGGTCAGCCCTTCGTCTGCCACCAACTGTTTCAAACCAGCACACAACACATCGCAGTAGTTGTCGATATCCGGATACTGCTGTGTGGGAATAGAATTACTACGAAGAACTTTACCTTCTTCATTTACCAAACCGAACTTAGTGCCTGTACCGCCTAAGTCAATGCCTAATGCATACTTTTTCATGATATAATGTATTTAAAAATTAGTCCACCTTAATATTTTTATTGACATTCTTGCTCCCCCAGATAGCGTAGAAGAGTATATAAGCTACACCGATCAAGGGTACGATATAACTAAACAAGCAATTATGCGCAGCTATCACACTCTGGAAATACGGCACTACACCACCGCCGAACACCATCATCATAAATATACCACTTGCTTTAGCGGTGTACTTACCTAATCCCTCGGTAGCCATATTAAAGATCGAACCCCACATGACCGAAGTACACAAACCTACCATCATGATCAGCAATGCTGCAATTGGCATCGCCTGCATCTCAAAGGTCCAGTTTGTCGGCATATTCACCATTACGCTGTTGTCTAACGCCATCGCTCCTCCCATCAGGGCGATAGCTAATGCGGCTACGCAAATGACCATTACTCTACTGCTCACCTTACCTCCGATGACGGAACCGATGAAACGTCCCACTAACATCAGCAACCAGTACAGACCGGCAACAAACGTAGCATCATCATATCCCGTTCCTGCCGCCTTATGCAGATAACTGATCAGCGTAGCGGGTACACCGACCTCGATTCCCACATAGAAGAAGATAGCTACGGCACCTAATACGAAATGGCGAAATGCCCATGGGCTGCGCTCATACACTACCGCATCGCCGACCTTGGAGGGCTCTGCGATAGGCGTGAAGGAGATGATGATGAAGATAAGGGCAAAGATTGCCATCGCAATGTATAACACGATGTTCACATCGTCTATCTCTTTGCCCACCAGACTTTCTCCAATAATGGCACCTACTAACATCGGGGTCAGAGCTGCAGAGAATGATTGAAAAGTACCACCAATAAGGTTCAACTGGTTACCTTTGTTACCACCACCTCCAAGCAGGTTCAGCATCGGGTTGCCGACCGTATTCAGGATACATACGCAGAATCCGCAGATAAGCGCACCCATCAGATAGACATAGAAACTATCCGTTATGCCGGACAACCATTGTACGCCAATTCCGACAAAACCCAAGGCCAACGCCACCAACGCGGTCTTTTTATATCCGTATTTGGCAAGGATGTTTCCTGCAGGAATACCCATGATGAGGTACGCCAAGAAATTAAAGAGGTTACCCAACATGCCCATACGCTCTGCCTGCGCAGGATCCGTAAACGACTCGCCCCAAATCTTACCCACCGGAGCTGCTAAGTTTGTCACAAACGCAATCATCGCATAGAGAAACATCATCGCGATGATGGTGACGATTGTTAATGTTTTGTTGTTTTTCATATCTGATAGAAATTCAAAATTAAAAATTCAAAATTAAAGACTGCGCGCGAGGAAGCGAAGGATACGCTCATGCATATGAGGCGCATTATTACCTTTGCGCAGATGATGGTTATCATCGGGATAGAGCTGCATCTCGAATTGCTTGTCCGCACGCACGAGTGCGTCTATATATTGCATCGTGTGCTGTACATGCACATTATCATCCGCCGTTCCGTGAATGATCAGCACGTTGCCTTTCAAATCCGCTGCTTTGTTGAGAAGCGAAGCCTCTTCGTAGCCCTTTGGGTTCACTTGCGGACGACGCATATAACGCTCCGTATAAGCGCTGTCATACAGTTTCCAATCTGTCACAGGTGCGATAGCAATACCCGCTTTGAAAGGATGATTCTTCTGCGACATCGTATAGAGGGTTTGGTAACCGCCGTAACTCCAACCGAGGATTGCCATACGGTCACCGTCAATATCTTTCCTCCAACCGAGGATTGCCATACGGTCACCGTCAATATCTTTCCGTTTGGAGATGTACTTAGCCGCAGCAATCAGATCTTCCGCCTCTTTCTGACCAAGCGACATATAAGTCTCGTTTCTCCAAGCCCGACCACGGCAATCCGATCCTCGTGTATCCACGATAAGCACCGCATATCCGGCATCCGCCAAAGCATATTCGAAACGCTTACGCCAACGGTTGAGTACACGCTGACTCTGCGGACCGCTGTAGTGCATGACGACTAAGGGGATTTGAGATTTGACATTTGACATTTGAGATTTGTCATTTGGAACCATCAGCATTGCCTCTAAGTCTTGTCCCTTGGCATTGGGGATCTTCATGAGTTGGGGTTCGGGCAGTTTATTGGCTTGCCAAGCTGCCTTGACCTCCGCATTGTCCTCTATAATGGACCATTTGTCCTTGGTGGACAAGATATATTCATTAGGGGTGTCGAACGACTGATGGCATAAGATAGAACTGTTGCAGTCCTTCGCAAAACGGGCAGACCAGATACCATCTTCTTTGGAAACTTGAGTAATGGTATTTTTCTTCAGGCTGAGTCCGTATATATGCCGTGTGGAAGGCGTCGGAGCGGCTTGATAGAAGAGGATTTGAGTCTTCTCGTTCACGCCGTACAATGCCGTTACGTCTATCTCATCCGGCGTCAAAGCACGCAGTTGGATACCGTCTTTTCCATATAAATACGCGCGTCTCCAGCCTTCCTGCTCACTGAGGACGATCACTCTTCCGTCGGTTAACCACTGCCACTGGTCGAAGAGGGAATAGTCCACGAAGTATTTCTTACTCTCCTCGTGATACCAGAGGTTCGAGACGGTCGATTTGGCATTGCAGGAAAGCACGTCCATCTTCGTCTGGTCGCGGTTCACGCGCAGAACAAACAAAGTGCTCTCGTTATACCATTTGAGACGCGGGAAATAGAAGTCCTTGTCGCTGGTCGTTGGTCGTTGGTCGTTGGTCACCTGCATCGTGAGGATCCCTTTGGTAGCCACATCATAGACGCAGACCGATGCCTTCGCATTCTGACAACCGGCTTTCGGATAGCGCAGGCTCTCCAAGGTCGGATATTGAGTATCAGCATACACTTCCCATGAGAAACTTGGCACCTCAGTCTCGTTGAGCCGAACGAACGCCAACTGTTTAGAATCGGGACTCCAAGCAAAGAGGGCGGTTGTACCAAACTCCTCTTCGTACAACCAATCAGCCACACCGCTGATGATATCGGTGTTCTCCTCTTTGGAGACCGCCACCTCGGTACCGAAATCGAGCTTATGGATATAGAGGTTGTTATCCTTCGCAAACGCCACGTACCTTCCGTTAGGCGACATCACCGCGTCACGCACCTTGACTTCTGCTCCGAATATACCTTCGCCCAAACGCTTACGCGTATGACGCATGGTATCATAAACGAACCAATCCGCCACTTCGGAATGACGAAAGATCTTCTGTTCATTCTCTTTCTCCAGACGGTAGCGACCTTTGGGAGTCAAGGAAGGATTATAGACAGCCAAGATACTATCCTGCTCTGCTTCACTGAGCGTTTTGGCGTTATAGTCGCCGCTCAGTATTCCGGTTAAAACCGATAGTATAATTACCAATAATTTCATATGCTATTATCAACTATTCAATCATTTATTTTCGTCCCCATAATCGTATAGGTCTCTCCGTTGAGGAGGATCAACACTTGTCCGTTACGGAGTATTTTTAGGGCTTTACCTTCAGAGGAAGGAATAAGATCCGTTCCCATGAGCCGCTCGGGATGACAACTGTACCGCAAAGCTTCGCGTCGGTGCGAAGGCAGCAAAGCCATCGGAGAAGTCATCGGGTTAGCTTGCAGCAAACCGGCATAGCAATTCTCTCCAGCTCCATCACAAATATTCAGCCAAAGGATGTAGTTCTTCGCGTCGATGACGGTATAGAACAAAGTCTCATCCCCTTGATGGTACACTAACCATGGACTCGGTTTTATCGCCATCTTGGTTCCCGCATAGCCTATCGGATTACCTGTTTTGGTATGCGTGATATAGGCAGTGTCCGGCGAAGCAAACGATATCGTATAGTATTGATTTTCATCATGTACGTCCGTTATACTCCAAGACATTTTACTTGTCTCTGAATCCGGAACACCATTGAGCGAGATATCAAAAGCTCTATTCACATACAGGTACTCTCCGTCCACCAGATCTGTCACATAGGCTCTATCCGGGGTATCATTATAGAAGAACACCGCCCACAGCGTGCAGTTCTCTTCGGGATAGAACATCTCATAAGCTTTGTACAAAGGCGGCATCTCGTCCAACTCATCAAACTCTGTATCACTCCACCCCACGAACTGCCATCGGTCTTGATTCTCCATCCTCGGCAGAAGCACTCCCGATCCGCCTGTCTCTTCGCGCAAGGTGTCCATCGGGGTAGCACCGCTCATGAGCGTCACGGACTTCGCAGGCGAATCGCCGTACGTAACGACAAATTTCTCGATATGAAGCGAATTAGCGGTTCCGATCAGTTGGATTGTCAAACTATAGACATTCGCTACACTGCCGGAAACCAGCGTAATAGCGTGATAATTCTGACTATCATACGCGCCTGTCCAATCCTTGAATATGCCGGATTTCTGCCCCACCGTATATCCGTTCGCGCGCACCTCAAAATTACCGGCTCCACCGCTGGCATTCGAGCGCACATATGCCACCACTTTCTCTACCGCAATACCGCCCAACTCACGAAGCATCAATGCCGCTACGTCGTTTTTCCGCACATCGCCCTTCTGATAGGTGTTGCTATACTCCACCTCCATATTAGAAGGCGTAGCACCCTCTACAGACACCGTGGTTTTAGTCTGTATCGTAAAACTCATGACGGACAATAGTATAAGCAGTAGTTTCATGTATTCACACAATTTAGCGTGCAAAATTACAAAAAATAATTGACATACGCAAGCAAATTCGTATTTTTGTAAAAAAAAGACCTTTTTGAGCTGTTTGTGGAATGCATGAGTGAGAGCAAGAAAAATATCGAAAAAGTCCAAAATACTGCTCGCAGTGAGCTGGAAACGTGCTTTTTTGAGAAATTTATGCACTTTTTCGCATTTTTTCTTGCATATATGCAAAAAAAGCAGTACCTTTGCGCGCTTTTTTGGTTTTTGATAACAAATAATCATTCAAGATATAGAAATTATGAAAAATGTAAATGTTAAAAAACATGTGTTGCTGCCGTTGACCATTCTGGCTGTACTGTTCTTGTGGTTTGCACCGGCATCAATGTTTCACATGGAAGGTTTGACAGTCGTTCAGCAACGTACGATAGCTATCTTCTGCTATGCGGCACTCATGTGGATGTTTGAGATCATCCCTGCTTGGGCTACGTCTGTGAGCACGATTGTTTTTCTGTTGCTCTCGGTTTCCAACAAAGGATTTACGAATCCGGAAATGGGCGATTTGGTTAATTTTAAAGAGCTGATGGCTTCTTTTGCAGACCCGATTATTATGCTCTTCTTGGGCGGTTTCGTGTTGGCTATCGCAGCGAGCAAAGTGGGTTTGGATGTCTATTTGGCGCATATTCTGCTGAAGCCGTTCGGTACCAAGCCCAGCAATGTGTTGCTCGGATTCTTAGTGCTCATCAGCGTGATGTCGATGTTCATGTCCAATACAGCTACGGCTGCGATGATGTTAGCGTTCTTGACTCCGGTATTGAAAACGCTGCCTGCAGAAGGAGGCGGAAGGGTGAGTCTCGCGCTTTCTATTCCTATTGCAGCCAACATAGGCGGTTTGGGTACTCCTATCGGCACGCCTCCTAACGCTATCGCTATCGGTCAGTTGGCTTCCAGCGGTATTGAAATAGGTTTTGGCGCATGGATGCTGCGTTTCGTGCCGGTGGTAGCGATTATGATTCTTTTCGCTTGGTGGTTGCTGCAGGCACTTTTCCCCTTCAAGACCAAATGTATCAATATCGTCATCGACGGTACGTGCAAGAAAGATTGGAGATTCTGGATGGTGACCATCACTTTCCTCGGTACGATCTTACTGTGGATGACCGGAGAGCTGACGCACCTGAACTCCAACGTGGTAGCGCTTATTCCGTTTGCTATCTTCGCACTCTTCGGTATTTTCACCCGCGATGATTTTGCCAAGATCGATTGGCATGTGCTCTGGATGGTGGCCGGTGGATTTGCGTTGGGAACTGCGCTGAACAAGACCGGTTTGGCAGCAGGTTTGGTACAAGCTATTCCGTTCGGCACTTGGTCGGCTTTGGCTGTACTGATCATCGCAGGTCTGTTAGGCTGGTTGCTCAGTAACTTCATTGCCAACTCGTCGGCAGCGAACTTGTTAGTGCCGATCCTCGCAGTTGTGGGTACCGCGATGGCGGAGAACCTCGCACCGATGGGCGGCGTGACCACGCTGTTGGTTTGCGTAGCGGCTTCTACCTCGTTCGCAATGCTCTTCCCTATTTCTACCCCGCCGAATGCGATCGCTTCTTCTACCGGAATGATCAAGACGCACGATATGACCGTTGTGGGTCTGATCGTTGGTGTACTCGGTATCGTCGTTTCGTACGGAGTGATGTTGTTGTTCCCGTTCTAACAAAGAGTAAGAATGCATATGAAAAAGATAGTAATGATAGTGCTCTCAGCTTTGATTCTGATGCCGATGATGGCTCAGGAGGTTAGCAAAGAGAGCAAGAAAGAAGCGGTAAAAAGCCACCTCAAGCAGCATTTCAAGCCGTACGGATTTATCCGCAACTATTTCGCGTTTGACTCGCGGGAATCGATGTCCGGAACGGGTGATTTGTATAACTATCAGCCCAAAGATGAGAACTGGAACAAAACCGACGATCCGGAATTACGTCAGGATCTGAATGCTATCTCCACGTTCCGTTTTCTCACTCTCACGACTCGTGTGGGTCTGAATATCGTGGGTTATAAATGGCGCAACACGGAGTTTGGCGCTAAGATCGAAGCGGATTTCTATGCCGGTTTGAGTACCAAAGGCACGGGTTCACACTCCGTTTCAGGAACTGCACAGCTTCGTCTTCGTCAGGCATATCTGACCTTAGCTTGGGATAGCCTGCGTATGAATAATAAGGATTACGCGCGCGTAGAGCTGTTGATGGGTCAGGCTTGGCATCCTATGGCAGCCGATTTATGCGACGCTATCGCGCTTAACTCCGGTGCTCCGTTTGGTCCTTTCTCGCGTACGCCGCAAGTGAAGATGGATGCCCGTTTGGGTAATCTGTTCACGTTGACGGGTGCTTTGATTTGGCAGATGCAATACTGCTCCATCGGTCCGGACGGACAATCGGCGGAGTATATCGGTTATAGCAAGACGCCGGAGGCTTATTTAGGTCTGACTTTCCACCATAAAGGCTGGTTAGTACGTGCCGGAGCGGATGTGCTGAGTATCAAGCCGCGTCATATAGGAAAAGTAATACCAACGCCCGGAGATACAGTTGCAGTAAAAGTTTCCGACCGCCTTACGACCGTTTCCCCGTTCGTGTATTTGCAGTATAAGAAAGGCGAGTTCTCCATCAAAGCGAAGTCCATCTTTGCCGAGTCCGGAGAGCATATGAATATGAACGGCGGTTATGGAGTGAGCGACGTGAAGAGTGACGGTTCTTGGGCATATACCCCGACACGCACATCTTCGTCTTGGATCAGTATAGTGTATGGCGGCAAAGTCGGAGCGCAGGAAGACAAACATCCGCAGAAGTTACAGGGAATTCTTTTTGCCGGTTACGTTCGTAATTTCGGTACCAAGGAAGAGCTTGCGACCAAAGCGAACGGTTCGCTTGTCGGTTACTTCTATCCGCGAGCTGCGAATATGTACCGGATGTTCCGTGTGACGCCGACTCTGCTGTACACCATCGGCAAGTTCCAGATCGGCTGCGAGTACGAAGTGACTTCCGTTCATTACGGCGATGCAAGCAAAGGTCTCAATGCCCATGGTTTGGCAGACAAAGGTCTCCATTGGGTCACGAACCACCGCGTCCAGCTCATGACGAAATACAACTTCTAACAAGCGCCCCAAGTGGGCGTTTGTTTTTTGTAAATATGGGGTGTTTTAAACCCAAAATAATAAAAACTTACCTCAAAATCATAAAAAAAGCAATTTTTATGCATTTTTTTATCGAAATATTTGGTAGTATCAGCAAAAATGACTATTTTTGTGCGCAATTTCAATGAAACGGAGAATGCCGAAAAGCCGATCAAAGTGAGTAGGCCAGACAAACTAACTCTATTACTCTATGAGAAAAACATCTCTACTTCTTGTTGCGCTGATGAGTGTTAGCGTAGCATTTGCTCAGATTTCTACAGGTGAGCCTAACTCGTCTGTAATTCCGCGTACAGGTAACCGTCCGCAAGCTGGTGATTTCGGAATGTACCTCGGTGTATCCGTAACCCAGATCATGGACTTGGTTGAGTTGAACAAAGATGAACCCTTCAAGAACAACATCTTCTGGGCGCTTCCTATGATCAACCTCAAGTATTACTTCACGGACAAATGGGAGGGCCGTCTTGGTTTCCAGTTTGCATGTAAGAATGAGAACAGCCGTCTCAAAGACGACAATCTCGATTACAGCCACGTAAGAGACATCAACTACACCCGTTTCCTGCCGGGCTGCGCCTATCACTTCAATCCTATTAACGTGCTGGATGTATATTTAGGAGCACAGATGCCTATCGGATTTAATATCGACTCTGAAAAAACGAAAAACGGTACCTTGACTACCAAAACGACCAACAACAAGTTCGTCATCGGTGGTGGTATCTTCCTCGGTTTGCAGTTCTTTGTTGCAGATCTTCCGTTCGCTATCGGTTTTGAGGGCGGTTACTCCGGTCAAGCAAGCTTCAGCGCAGGACAGAAAACAACGATTAACAACGACGGTAACAAGCAGACCAGCGTTACTATTGACGGTAGAACAGCTACTGACCCCTCCAAAGCCAGCCATATAGAAGCTACTTGGGGCGCTGATGCAGCTATCACGTTCACCTATTATTTCCGCAAGTAATTAACGTCTAATTTTTATCGATTATGAAACAACGCATATTACTACCTGTACTGCTTTTGATAGCAGTGATAGGCACTTCGTGCGTCAGCCAGCATAATGTAGAGAGAAACTACTCCGACCTCAGACCGGATGTAGTTCGTCTGGAATTGACGATGGACGACTACCAATATATGGGTGACGTGAATATCGAGGTGGAATACAAGACATACTTAGGAATCTTCTCGAAGATTCTGACGGTCAACGGAGAGAAGTATGACCCGCGTTTCTACCATAAAACGAATATCGCTTTCCGCAAGAAAGTGAAACTGGGCAAACTGAAATTGGCATTGCACAAAGTGTTAGAGCTGTATCCCAATGCTGATTACATCATCCCCGCTTCTTTCAACGACCAAGTGGAGCATATGATGGGAGGTCGTATTCACAAACGTACTATGACCCTCAAAGTATATGCTATCAACAAGGTTTCGGCAACTCAAGCAGAACAAAAGCACCAAGCCGAGGTTCAGGCATTGGACAACAAGAATGCAGCACTTAACCAACAGGTTGAAGCGTTGCAGGCAGAGTTGAATGCGACTAAAGAGGCTCTGGAGAAAGCTGAGTTGGAAGCACGTATCAACGAGCAAAAGAACAATAAAAACCGCCGTCGTTAATAACGCATGAGAAAAACTCTTTTGATTCTATTGTCAGCGCTTAGTCTGATCGCCTGCAATAAACAGTCCGAATTGGTGACTATTATGCGCATTGATAATGTGGATTGGCAGAAGGCACCTGTTGCATCAGGTGCCGTTCTGCACGTCACAGTCCTTGCAGAAGCAAAGTCTTCTCCTATACAGCGTATCGTCATCTCATCCGAGGACGTTGAATATAAAAACAAAGACGTCTTAGACAGTACGCTTGCTTGGCCGTTAAAAAACGTCAACATGAGTTGGTATTACGCTCTGCCGTACTATCAGGACACCACCAAGGTTGTTCTCACAGCACGGTCATTTGACGGGTCAGGAAACATGATGTCCTACTCTATCACAATGCTGGTGGCACCCGGAGAAGAGAAACTGCGTACATTGGATAATATGACTTTGTATTCCGCAGCTTCCGTGGGCAAATCCGCGTTCTCGTTAGAGACCTTACAACCGGTATATTTGAACAAGGATTCAGCTACCGTCGCATTCTATGATGTCTTGGATAAGACGTTACAAGCGCCTTCCTGCATATGGCATTCCGAGTCCGGACTGCTGTTCTCTCGCACCGAAGGGTTTAACTTCTCCGAAGCAAGCGTTCAGAGTCTGGAGAATGTATGGCCTAATCTGATGAAGACATCCACCATCAAAGATCTGAAAGCGGACGATGTGCTGCTGATCGGTAAAGGGGACAAGGCGATAGGTGCCATAAAGATCCTGCAAATCATTGACGAACAAGGAACAGACATGGACCGCTATATTTTCTCCCTCAAGATTCGCCCATAACACTCTCCAATATCCACATAAAAAGCCAAGCGTGAATGCTTGGCTTTTTATGTTGCACCTCTGGGTGAAAGCCGGTTCGCAAAAAAAGTCCCCCAAAGGAGGACTTTTTATGTTGCCGAACCAGGACTCGAACCCAGACAGACAGAACCAGAATCTGTAGTGCTACCATTACACAATTCGGCAAAATTTAATGAACAATGTATCACTTATGAAACACAATTCACATCGTTTTTCAAAAGCGGGTGCAAAGGTACTGCTTTTTTTTGATATAAGCAAATATTTTTGCAAAAAAATGCAAAAAAAATCACTTTTTTAGTTTTTTATGGCATTGTTGGACGTACATATGCGTTGCTTCACGTATCCAGCAGTACTTCCATTCGGGTTTTCGGAAGTGCTTCTCAGCACGCTCAAACCACGCTAAAGCATCCTTTTTGCTGCCAAAGGGTTTGGGGGCATAAAAGAGGCAAGTACCATAGTAAGAGAGAACCAACGGATCGTTGGGCGCCAGTTTGGTGGCATCCTTTGCCAGAGACATCGCCTTAATGGGATGAATAGACTCATGCAAACGGAGTTCAAACACATAGACCGCAGAGAGGTACATCTCGTAGTGCCCTTTGGGCAGTTGGGATTTGAGATGTGAGATGTGCGATTTGAACTGCTGGACGTAGCGTTTGGCTTCCGGCAGGAGAGCTTCTTTGCCTTCTTTCTTTGCTTCCGCTACGATATATCCGCAGTAACCGTATTCGTACACCAGATCCTTTGTACCTTGTACTTTGTCCCCTTGTACCTTATCTATATATGTTTTCCAAACGCTCATGTCTTCCCGTTGGTAAGCATCGAATAATTCCCTGTCCGCAGAGAAGTCTTGTGCGGACAGGGAAATACTCATTGCCATAAGGAGAAACAAAACGCTCCTTTGTACGTTGTACATTGTCCCTTTGTACATCTCCTTTATTTGCCGCGCTCCAAGAGCAAAGTGCGGGTCGGTTGATCGCAGACCTCGGTCGGACCGTAGTACTGGATCGGACCCGGGTAGATATAACTGGTGTTCGCGTCAGCCCACTCTGCCCGATGTGCCTGCAGGTACTTGAAGGGCGCACCGTCGAGCTCTACAAGGGCTTTCTGGATAACCGGTTTCATCTTACCGTTACGCTTCTCCATGTTCATCATCATCGTGATAGGCACACCACCGGCTAACCACTCTGCTGCGGGTTTGGTGAGGTTGCG
>CADCCH010000049.1 GCA_902799875.1 uncultured Bacteroidales bacterium
GCAGAATCTCTTTTTCCCAATTCATCATACGCTTGCGCCATAATAATGATGGTATTTGCTTCTGAATAACCTAATTCTTTATATTTATTGACACAATAAATAGCAGAATCGTACTGCCCAATGATGCGGTACAACTCGGCTTTCGTTTCCCATGTTTTTGCATATATATATGGATCCGAGTATTGTTCGTCAATTATAGAGAGCATAGAGAATACCTCTTCTTTCTTGCCTTGTTCTGCCAACTCAAACGCCATGTCGTTAAGCAGGTAATAATAAGACAAGGAATCACCATCTTGCAGAAAAACATGAGCTGATTTCTCGTACATGTCATAGGAAAGGGAATATTCACCTGCCAGATGACAGATTGAACCCATATTGCTATAAACGCGCCCTAATATATGGTAATCGTGCGTGTGGGAATGGGTGGCGGCGATGAAAACCTGCATGGCTTCTACGGGGTTGTCCTTCGCTCGAAGCAGCTTGCCGTAATGGTAGCAGGCGTGGGAATATGTACGAAGGAGCGATGTACAATGTACGAAGGGACAAACTTCTGACAACTGACGACTGAATGCTGAATGCTCCTGCAAGGTCTCATAGGCTTGCGCGAGGGAGACGCTGTCACCTTCATCTACACCATACATCTTGCCTGCCTGCCAGAGGCTATCCGCCTGTGTGACGACAGACTCCGCCTCGCGAACAGCGCGAGGTGTGCAGGCAATAAGACAAATGGTTAATATGAGTGGTATGGCTTTCACTTTTCTTGCTAATAGTATCTCTCACTCCATGTGTAATTTACGGCGGGAGGAGAGGAGGACGATGATGGCGGTGATAGCAGAGAGTGCTGTCGTTTATTTACCACGCGTAGATTTGTTCTCCGCCGCCGGTGATGGGTGAGCGGTGATGTAACGACGGTTGGAGTCGTTCTTATGCGTGGTGGTCGGACGCAGAAGTCCGGCAAGCACTAACTTGGTTGTGTATTGTTGGCGCGTTTTATTTTGGTTCTGCACGCCAAGCATATCCAAAATCTCTTGGGCTGTTCGTGGCATCTCATCACAGAACTCTAACACTTTTCGTTGCTTTGCAGTTAAACGCACTTGGTTACTTTCTTGCTCTACTTGGTTACTTTTCTGCTCTACTTGGTTACTTTTCTGCTCCGCTTGGTTACTTTCTTGTTCAGCTTGGTTACTTTTTTGCCCCTGCTCTGTTACTTTTTCGGTCGGGTCTGACACTTTTGGACGCTACTTATGAATACTCTAATATCTGCCATAACTTGTTATTTTTGTGTCGCACGCAAACTGCGTGCAAAGGTACGACTTTTTTTGCAAATATACAAGTTTTTGAGCGACATTCGTTCGAGAAAGTGAGTTTTGGAGGGAAAATGAGGAGAAAACGGAAGATATCCCAAATCAATGGGAGAAAGAAAAAACTGCTACGGGGTGTAGCAGTTTTCAATTTGTGAGATGTGTATTCCAAATCTTACATCTTGCTCAGCAATTCATCGGTGGGTTGCTCCAGTTTGACGAAGCCGAACCACTTTTTGCCAAGATCTTTGAGACTTGCGCCGATGAGATAGACGGTATCATCGATACACAAGAACCTATCGTGTGCGCGGTCAAACTGTTTGTCCAACATCGTCAGCACGCTATCATCCACATAGTTGTCGATAAGCACAATGCGTTTCTTGGCTTCGCGTATACGCTCGTTAATAAAGGTATAGGCATCAAAAATCTGTCCGTCAAAGAAGATACCCTTTTCAGGTTTCTCGGAACGATCGTCCAAGCGACGGAAGACCTCTTCGAGCTTTTTGTTATTCTCAGCAACTTGAGTAGTGAGTGCTAACTGATTGCGTTCTACAACTTCCAAGCGTTGGAACACCTGCGCGTGCGATCCGATAAAGTGACGCATCGCGTTGAACGCGCGCATGATATGGATATTGGTAGCAATCGCCATCGGTGAGCGGAGGACACCACTTAACATGGCTATGCCATTTTCGGTGAAGGCGTAAGGTAAGTGCTTGATATTAGGACCTCTACCGTTCAAGGTTGCAAATTGTGACCTTGAAGAATCTTCACTTGAGGTCGCAAATTGCGACTTCAAGTTATCCGAACCATCGTTCAAAGTCGCAAATTGCGACCTTGAAGATTCTGCCTCCTCCTTAGAGAGTTGGAACATAAAATCCTCAGGGAATTTGCTCCACCGGTTGGATGGTGGTCGTGTCCACTTTTGCTATTTCATTCTTCTTAGCCATGATTCTTCTTAATAAATTCCTTCTGCTCGCATTCAGCGTGCAAAGGTACGACTTTTTCTGCATATATGCAAATAAAAGAATTAAAAATTTAGTCGTTGGTCTTTGGTCGTTAGTCGTTAGTTGTTAGTCGATGGTCGATTAATTCGTTTAAATTTACACTTTTTTACCTAAAAATTTGGTTATTTCAAATAAAAGTAGTACCTTTGCAGTCGAAAGTCGCTTGAAAAAGGTGCGGTACTTGCAGAAAAGTCGTACTAAAAAGGTGTTAAAGTAATAAAAAAGTCACTATAAAAAGGTGTTATGTATAGACGAAAAATCGAAACTGTCCTTCAAGAATGGAAGGACGACAAAAAGCGGAAACCACTGATTATAAAAGGTGTACGTCAGTGTGGTAAAACAAGTTCAGTCCGGGCGTTTGCTCAACTGAACTACGAACAGGTCATCTACTTGAATTTCCATGAAAAAAAGTCCTACAAAGCATTCTTCAATGGAGATTTGGATGTGGAGACTGTAACTACCAATATTGCTCTTGGGATTATCGGTACACAGTTTGTACCATACAAGACATGCCTGATTTTTGACGAGATACAGGATTGTCCTCGTGCGCGTGCTTCCCTTAAGTTTTTCTGTCTCGATGGCAGATATGATGTGCTATGTACCGGTTCGTTGCTTGGCGTTAATGGTTATAAAACGAAAGAAGAGCAACAAGAAGAAGAGGAGGCTTCTATCCCTGTCGGTTTCGAGGAAATCGTGTACATGTACCCCATGGATTTTGAGGAATGGTTGTGGGCAAACGGCATTCAGCCGGAGCACATAGACACCTTGCGGCAGCATCTGGCAGACGAGGAACCTCTCAACGAGACTTTCCACCATCGTTTCCGTCAGTTATTACTCCAATATGTGTTCATTGGTGGTATGCCTGAAGCAGTGGAGACATTCCTTACAACCCATAACATGGGCAAAACGCGTAAAGTTCAGTTGAGCATTATTGATAGTTACGAATCCGATATGATCAAATATGCTCCGGTTGCCGATAAACCGCGTATTCGTGAGTGTTTTGAGTCTATCCCTAAACAGTTGGCGCGTGATTATAAGAAGTTTACTTATACCGTTATTCGCCCCAATGCCAAAGGGCGTGACTATGCCGGTAGCTTGCAGTGGATTGAGGATGCAGGAATCATTCGCCGTTGTTACAACACAGAGATAACAGAACTACCGCTGGAAGGTGTAGCCATTAGAGACCAGTTCAAAGTATATATGGCTGATACGGGGCTGCTCATCTGTATGTTAGAGGAAGGGACTGCTTGGAGCATCATGCAAGGCGATCTTGGGGCGTATAAAGGTGCGATATATGAAAACTTAATGGCAGATATCTTAGGTAAAATGGGGCGTAAACTCTATTATTTTCATAAAGATAGCGGATTGGAGATTGACTTCTTGATGCGCTATAAGAATGAGTGCGTGTTAGTGGAATGTAAAGCACGAACCGGCAATGCTAAATCTACCAGTACCATTCTCAAACATCCCGAGAAGTATCATGTCAAGCATGCGGTTAAGTGCGGTGACTACAATATAGGACGAGAGGGTGCATTATTGACCATTCCTTTCTATATGGCTTTCTTACTGAAAGAATCATAAAATTGCCCGTCACTCCATGTGTAACTTCCTTCGGGAGGAGAGGAGGACGATGATGGCGGTGATAGCAGAGAGGGCTGTCGTTTATTTACCACGCGTAGATTTGTTCTCCGCCGCCGGTGATGGGTGCGGTAGGGGGAGCGGGGGTCCCACTAACGGCGAGGAGCGATGAAGAGAGCCGAACGGAGAGGGTCTCTGTACGCGGAGAAGCGTATTTCTTCTTAGCCGCAAAGGTATGATTAAGTGCGTATGTCATAGTTTCTGTCCTGTTAGAGAGAACGTTTCACCGTTCCGAATGATTACTAATTGTCCGTTTTGCAAGATCAGCTTGCCTTTCTGTGTGTGCAAGGAAGCGTTTTCGTCCAAGGGCTCGATGTCGGTCGTGCCGGATTGGATACGCAGGGCGGCAGGCATACCTTTGTGTATCGGCATCTGATTCGGTGCGTCAGCCGGTATGATCCGGAACCAAGCACGGAAGCCGTACATCTTGGCTGAAGCCGTAGCTCCGTCGGTAGGCCAATAGAGGGCATTGTTACTGCCAAGGAAGAGGTTGAGGTGCTGCTCTCCGTTGATGTCATCGTTAATATGGGTCTTGCCGTAGAAACCATGGAAGGTAACGCCTGTGCCGGATGTTGTCTCGGCGGTGTTATCGTCGTCCCACGCGGTGATGCCGGAGAACGACATACGGGTCATCACCTCGCCGGTGTTGTCCCATTGGATGAGGTACGGCACTCCGGCAGAAAGGCTGTTGGTAGTGATTTTCTCTATATCGAAGATCAGTTCGCCGTTCTCAACGGAAGCATCGGTGAAGGAATAGACCTCTACATTATCCCCACCGAGCGGTGATGCTGCCAAATCGGGCACGTTGAACGGCAGGGTGAGGGTGTTGAAGCATCCTGCCTTGCGGAGCGTACGGAAGAGCGTCACCGCGGAGACGGAGGTCATCCTGTAGGCGTTGATCTTCGACTCGGTATTGCTTTGTTCGTCGCTCTCGTCGAGGAACGCACAGTTGTTCAAGACGGAATAGTCGTCATAGAGTTTCCAGTTAGATGCGTTTTTATAGGTACCCAGCGCAGGTACGCAGATGGTCAGATTAGCTAAGCAACCTGTCTCCACCGGCGGATTACATTTCGTAAAGGCATCGGTACCGAGGGTCGGTGCATAATAGGGTCTGCAAAGCACGTGTGTGAGCGAGGTACAACCGTAGAAAGCGTATGCACCGATTTCGGTGACGGTTGGCGGTATGACTACATCGTCGAGGGAGGTACATCCTTCAAACGCCGATGTACTGATGAGTTGTACGTTCGACAGTTCGACCGTTGCCAAGGAGGTACACCCCTTAAACGCCTGCGAACCGATCATCGTTACGTTCTCGGGTACGACAACCGAGGTGATGGTGGTGTTGTCCTTGAAAGCCGCGGTACCAATAGTAGCAGCTCCGTCAGCCGGAGAGCGGAACCGCAGGGTCGTACCATCCGCCTCGTACTCGAGATTAGTACCGCAGTTCTCCCACGCAAAGGCTGTGCTTACTGCCCCGATAAGCAGGGCAGCAAGCATGAGCGATTTAAAGTTTTTTACCTGTAACATCATATTTCTCATTGTTTTTAATAATTACTACATGGTCGTCTTCGATGATCTTGTAAGGCAAAGCCTCTCCGCGATCCTCCTCTGAAGGGATGGGTGTGAGGATTACCGGCGCTTGGAGCGAACCGTGGTGGGCATTCGCCTTATAGTTCAGATCACCACTTTCCGATACGAGTGTGTGTCCATCCTCGGTCTCGAAACGGAGAGTGCCTCCTATTGCATCGGACTGAATTGTGAGGAAGTACAATAACTCCTCACCGTCTTTCTCCTCAAGGGAGAGAGGTTTGGCTACGCCGACGAGTTGATCGTCAATATAGACCTCTAATCCACTAACCCTCTCATCCACTAAACCTTCTATCTTCGCAATCATAGTCATGTTGGTCGATGCTTTGGGGTTGGAGAAGGTAAGCATTGTCTCATTCTCGTATTTCTCCTTTTTCCACGGAGCGGAGTAGCGATACTTATAGAAATGAACTGTGACACTACCAGTGCCCATACGGCGGAAGAAATAGCCTTCTCCCGGCGTGAGTGAGGTGAGGTCACCTACCCAACGACCATCCGCTGAGTAAGTAGCGAAGTGATGATGCGACTTGATAAGGTCTCCCGGCGAAGCATAGGAATAATAATCTCCCATTGCCTCGCGGAGCGAGATAACCTGCTCATAGAGACACGGCAGTTCGTTCCATTGTCCGTTACCGCGCAGGGTAATCTGCATGGAGTCTTGCGAGAGTTCGTTACCTAATATTTGCAGGTCATTCGCCTTATTCACATACACCATATACATCTGCGAGAAATGGATTTTGTCGAGCTCACCGACGAAGAGATCCATTTGTTCGGAATAGGTACTGTACTGTCTGGTAGCGGAGTTCTTGATGAGGTCTCCTTCTATCCAAGGTTGCTCAGCGGAGATGGTAGCTTGTAGCGAAGAAGGCACTTGGAGATAGGTCGATACCCAGTTCCATCCCTTCTTGAGGGAGATGGTCTGCATCTCGCTACCACCGGCAGTCATCACGACCGGTTCATCGTCACCGCAGCCGAAGACGGCACCATCCGCGAACTTGATCTCGCGATCGGGAAGGAGGTTATAGGTCTTACCGTTAGCCGCTCTCCAGAGCTGGAATCGGATAGGCTTATTATCCATCGCATCGCTACCATAGACGGTGAGGAAGAGCTCGGACCGGTTCGTTTGGGTATTAAATGCCACATGAGCCATACCGATACACTCGTTGCGGTACACCGCATAGACGATGTCGTTGGGGTCGGTATCGAAGATCTGCTCGCCGCCTTTCACTACTTTCACCTGTCCGCAGACAGACATATTGAACGGATACTTGTTGTGGTCGATCTCGTCATACGGCGGTTGGGCAGCTACGGTGTACTCGATGATGAGGGGTTCTGCCAAACCGTCCTCGTCGATGAGATAGACCTGATCGTTATATACACCCACAGGCATCTCGGGGTTGAAGGTGAGCGTGAGACGCGTCTCTTCCTCCGCATTGAGCGAGCCGTAGGTCTTGTCGATCGTCAGCCAATCGGGCAAGGACTCAATCCGGTATTGATGACGACGTCCGGACTCGTTGATAATAGCCAACGGATACTCGACCGCCGTATGCTGACCGTATTCGGAGGAAACAGTCAGGTTCCTCTCGCTCCATTTGAGGGCGTTGCGATCCACAAAAGCTACCCACGTAACAGGCGAAGCCATGGGGTTTCCGTTGAGGTCTTCCACGTCGCGGACGGTGACGTAGATCGTCTGTTTGTTGATCTCGCGATCCGCCATATTGAGGTTGATGAGCAGTTCGTCGTTATTGAACGCTCAGCCGAGGCAGCACCTTCTACACCGGTGATGAGCGGAATGACTTTATCGATCACATTACCTGCCGGATCACGGAAGATGCGGCGGTCGTTCGGACTGAAGACCAGTTCGAGCACGCCGTTCGGGTTGAGGATCTGCTGCTCGAAAGGCAGGTATCCGAAGATACCCATTTCGTCCCCTGTAGGCGAGCAGTTGTCAAACTCCTGAATGAGGTATTTAGGCAAGGCCTGCTCGAAGAAGACGAGGTCGTCGATGTTTCCTTCGAATCCACCTCCACCGAGGTACATTGCACCGGAGAGGGCGGAGAGCGCGGTAGCGGAGAAGGACTGCGTCATCTCGCTATCCACGAAGACGGATACGTTATTGCTCGTACGGTCCACCGCGAGCACCAGATGATGCCATTCGTTATTCGCCAGTCCGGTACCTATCGTCCATGCTGCGGAGTCATTATGCAGCATCAGCACGCCGTTCTCCAGCGCGATCTTGGTGCCGAGTGTTAGTGTATCGTTCTCCGTTCTTCCTATGCTGAAGATGGTTCCGTTCGGTTTGGCGGTCTTGAACCACAAGAGGATCGACTCGTCCTGACTTGCCGAGCGGCTCAGGAGGTTGCCATTGAGGACAGCGCGCTCGTTGGCTTTGACAGCGAGGGAGATACCTTTCTTGAGGTTCCACGAGGTGCCGTTGAGGTAAAGCGTAGCGCCGTTAGCGCGGTCTTGGACGGTCTCGCCGTGTCCTTCGTTCATCCGATAATATGCCAGCAGGTCACGCTCGTAACCGGTGAGGTACTTCATGTTGGTAGCCGCCAGATCTTCCATCGTGAGGGCTTTGAGCCAAACACGTGCTTCAAGCATGTCCACCTCCGCACTTCCGCCGAACCGCAGAGGCGCAGAACCGGTTAAGGTAAAGTCAACCGGCAAATGTTCTTTGCAATCACTTGCCAAAGGAATAGCTTGCGTACCGATATAGAACCGTACATCTTTCTTCTCGTTGTCATACACGGCTGCTACACGGCTGAACACCCCTGTCGGCAGCACGTTGGTCTCTGTCCAGAAGGTATAGACATCCACCTCATTGGTCAGAAGGAGTGCCAACCGTCCGTCGCGGTAAGCGAATTGCACCGCATAGTCGCTATTCGTCATCGAGGTGAAGAAGAGCGAACCGCCTTGCGCATCCGCAGGACGGATGATCATATCGATAGAGAAGGACGAGTTGGTGAGCGAACGGTTCACCTTGGTGATAGCCTCAGAGCCCTCTGCCCCATTGAAATGCAGATTCGTGCCGGTGGTGATACCGGTAGCGTTGGTCATACCTATGACTTGGAAGTTGTTGTCCTCGTCGAGATAGTTACCGGCAATCGCTTCGTTGAACCGCAGTTTGAAATCATTCCCCACGCCGAGTATAGCGTCCGCCGGTTGCGGGCTGCCGAAGACGCGCGGAACACGTGTATCTTTTATTCCGGAGATGACGGGCGAAGCCTTGGTGACAAAGCCCGAACCGTAGCGGCAGAACGATACGGCGCGCAGGTCGTATTGCTGCTCCATCGGGTCGCGATCTCCGTAGAAACGGAAGGGTGCGATACGTCCGTTCTCAATCATAGCCTTGTTGCCTGTTGCCTTCTCGTAGAGGCTGTCCTCCGCATAGAACGAGCATTGGTTCACCCACATTTCTTCCGACTCGGATGAGCGTTTGTATTGGAACTCGATATGGTCAAAGTTCTTATGATGGATGTCAAAGCCGGAAATCTCTATCGGCAGATAGTATCCCGCCGAGTCGTGCTGCGAGAGGGTGTTCATCACCCAGTTCTGACGCGGCATATCAATCTGCACGCCGCAGGAGAGCGGGATATAATGTACCGAGAAATCGAGGAATGTCCAGTTTTTGGGACAGTCGCTCACGTTGAAGCAGAGTTGCAGGTTCTCGTAGTCATCCACATCTCCGCGCTCCACTTCGACCGTCTGTACGACAGACTCACCCGGCAGCATGTAGTATTCCAGTCCCTGTGCAAGCGGAGCACCGTTGACATACAGTTTGGCTCCGTTGGGATTGCTGTTATTGGTCAGCGAAAGCGTAAAGAACGTTCCGTTTCCAGCCCAGCCGTATGGCACCTCACCGGCGTTGTGCAGTACGAGTTTGAATTTAGCACGCTGATCCGGCAACACGTTCGTCTGCTCGTAGGTATTGATACTCATATCGGGTTTGGCAAGGAGCATAGTCGAGTGATTGAGCGGTGTACCCGGGTTGTAGAAACGGGTAGAATCCTCATCTTCGTACATACAATAGGTGGAACCCGCCTGCGTGAAGAAGACGTAACTGCCGTATTTCTTTTCACTATCCACATAGTTGGCAGGGAGTTCGTTGATATACTTATTCGCTGTAGCATTCCATACAGAATCCACATTAGCACGATAGACCGCTACGGTAATCTCACCTTGGTTATCCGGCACGATGGTAAAACCGGCGCTCTTCTTATTAGTCTGCTCTATCGAAGTACGGGAGTCCAGATTGACTTCAATAATAGGTGCTATCTGCAATCTGAATGTGTTAGAACCGGATTCCGAACCTAATTTGGTAATTGCGTCATCTATCGTGTTGGTAGCTGTTGTGGTTAGTTTACTCAATAAGGAGTTAATCGTCGTGGGTGCTTGTTGAAACAACGAGCCAAGTGTTTCACCGACTAATTTGGATATTAGCTGTGCTCCGGTTTGTGCACCTCCGGAAGCGTTGTGGGACATAGTCTGGGGCAGCTCGCTGTAACTGGTTGCGCCGGAATAGCCATCGGTGTGGGTGTAACTGCTTCCCGCCGAAACACTATAGATACCGATTTGTGTACCGGTATAGCGTGCGGAGAGTTTCTCCTTCTCGTTGTTATAGAGCACGGAGATCCATTTGATAAAGGCATTATCCAAAGCCTCCACCTTATCCACATACACCGCGTCTCCGGCAGGCTTTATCATCTTGTAGGTGTCCTTCAAGAGCGTATCGTTGAGTTGTACTGCCTTCGTGGAGTCAATATACCAGTAAACGGGTTCATTCCGCTGATTAGCAGCCGCCTGCGCAGCCGTTTGGTCGGCAAAGAACTCAAGAAGATTATTCCGTTCACGCAAGATTCGCGGAAGCACCGTATTGAGAATATGGTATTGTGTATAGACGAATGTATTGCTGATACGGCTTCCGAGTACCACTTTCTCAGCCACAACGAGGTAGTAGGGTTTGCCTGCGGTATCTGTACCTTGTGCTAAAACGCGCATCGTACCTGCCTGAATAGCCGGCAAGTGCTGATGATACATCGTATCGTTGATGACGGAGACGGATTTCGCCTTACCGGTCAGCACGCTGGTGGTAGCACCGAGGAAGACATCCGCATTCGCGCCTATACTCTGACTGTTCTTAGCAGAAGAAGTGGAAATCTTGTTGTTGGTTGTAAAGCTGTATTTATTCGTAGTCGAGCCTGCAAATTTACGCGAGAAAGGTATATCAACAAGAAACTCTTTCTTAGTGGAGATGGATGTACCGGTATATTGTCCGGTTGTAGGCGCAACAGCCCCGGTCACAGATACAAACCCGACAGAGGATGTTACATTTACGCCCCAAGTAGGCGAAAGTTGCACACCTGCCTCGACATTCCAGTTGAAGTTGTAGCTATAGTCATAAGTGGTACCGGTTTCTACCCAAGCCGAGCTACCGTTTCCACCCGGGTCACGGACAATATCGAGAATAGTGATGTCGGCATCGGTGGATTGCAGCTCATTCTCCTGCACAAGGTCTCCGGCAATAAAGGCACGGAATACCTCAGTCTCCACCGTATTGTTCTCTACCTCCAGTGCAGCGCTGACAGCATGCAGCGCACTGGTGCCCGTAAACTCGGTCTCCAATCGATCTATATTGAGGTAGATATTGCGGTTCTTGCCCACACTGTCTAATGGATAGGTAAAGTGCTTGGTAGGGCCTTCCATACCATTATGAATAGTGACCGATCCGCCGCGTTGTGGCACGCGGTCCAAGGAGCCGTCCTCCGGACTGTTATTGAAGTAATAATCCTCGTACGCCTGTGCCTCAAACTGGTACTTGCGGTTGTTGTAGAAGACAGGGTAGCCCATCGTATAGGTGACGAAGTCTGCTCCTTCGATGTTGTCTGCACCGCTTTCAATATAGAGCGCTACCTCTTCATCGCTGCGCTGATTGAAAGAGCTGACCTTCATCGATTTCTCGCCGTATCCTGCCTGCGGCAGACCAAAGAGCAGTTGCCGCATGTGGATCTGAACCGGTGTATGGTAGATGCGGTCATAGACGGCGTTGTAGTGTACAGAGTCGGTACCGCGCTTGGGGCTGTAGTTGACTAAGGGGGCATTGGTCAGGTCGAAGACCTCATTACCCTGCCCTGCGGCAAGCAGCGTAGCGTATCCTTTCGCGGACACCTGAACGACCTTGTATTTCACCGGGAAGAGATCCACCTCGTATTCACCCGTAGCGGCATCCGGACGGATGATGATACGTTTCTTTTGCATCAACATGGAGGTGTTACCTACTGTCCGTTCAGGCTCCGTGGTGTACGGGTCGGTCGAATAGACCAAATGGGCGAAGGTCTGCTGGATAGAGTCGAGCGTCGGATCGTTCGGATCATGTACAATGTGCGAGGTGTTATCTCCCTCCAGTTGGAGTACGAGTTGCAGGTCATCGCCGAGGTTGTTCTTGCCCAAACCGAAGGCTTCGGGCAAGTCGCGTTGGTCGTTACCTCCGGCTACTCGTCCTACGAGGCGCACTTTCGTCTCATCGTAGAAACGGATACCGTCCAAGGATTTGTCGAGCGCAAAGGTATCCTTATCCTGCTCTACGCGCAAGATACCGTCGCCCTCGAAGGTATGTCCCTCTTTGATAATCTGCAGCTTGCAGGGCTGACCTGTAGTGAGCGTCAGCTCGAAGTTACCGTCTATACCGGTTTTCAGCGGTGCTCCGTTGCGGCGGATCGTGTCGCCATTCAAGAGGAACAATGCACCCGATACCGGGATCGTACTGCCCTTATAGAGCGCACGACCGCTCAGACGCGTGGTTGAGGTATTGACAAAATCAATGTCACGGGCGATACAGTTTTCCTCACTGAGATGAATAGTAGCCGAAGCGGCACTCGTATTGTTGAAAGAGAAGGTACCGTATTTCGCAGTCGGAACAATCGTGAAGTCCGCTCCGCCAGAATAAGCACCACCATACAACAGACTATCGAACTTGAAAGTACCGTCCGCTCCGGTTATACGTGTATATGTACTGTATTCATCATTCTTAGTCATCGATACCGTTACGCCCGCCATACCGCTGTTATCCGGCATGAGTATCCGGCCGCTTATCTCGCCGTACGTGGAGCGTCGTCCGGTGACACGCTTGTAATGATCCGAGTGGCGTCCGTTGCAGTCATAGATAGCGTGGATATCGTAGTTATATTCCACCCCGGAGTGGACGTCGGTATCAAAGAACGTATTGTCCACACCCACATAGACGGTATCGAGGGGAGGCTCTTCATAGTACTTGCCGCGTAGTATCACATATTGATCTACGGCAGCGGTGGTAGCAGTCCACTCCAGCATGATACCGCGTTTCATATCGCTTCGGGCATCACTATACGAAGCCTTGGCGGTCTTGATATGCGCGCCGTCCTCAAAATAAAGATTCGGACCATTGATAGCTACCGGCTGCAGATACGCGGAGTCGCTCACGTGCAGATCCGAACTGCTCTGATCGATACGTACGGCATAGCTGTATTCGGCACAAGCATGGTCTGCTACATCTACGAAATGGGCTTCCCAATTACCGTCCGCTTGACGACGGATACTGTCGGGCGAAATGATTATTTCCTGTTTCAAGCCGTCCAAGGTCTTTATCAGCACCAGACGGGCGGACTTGTCCCATACACATCTGCCAAGACCCTTGCTCGCCTCTGCGCGAAGCAACGGACGCAAACTATCTAAGAGGTGAGCTTTTACTGCTGCAAAACGCTCGTCAATAAGGGAGTTCGTGGGATAACCGGTCATCCGGGAAGTGATAGTGGGTCCTCCATCTTCGTCCACTTCGATATTCACACGCGCATCGAAGACGGAGTATCTCGTGAAGTAATCCATATCCGTATGGCTCTCATCGGTATAAGAGCGCACCTCTATGATAGCACCCATATCGACATAGAAAGACCGATCCTCACTCGGGTACGGCAGGTTATAGGCACCGCTCGGATCATCTCCGTGCGGATAGACACGGAGGAAAAGCTCCATGAACTGGGCTCCATCGTAACCGGAGATGACCACCTGCGCCCTGTCCGTTCGCGTATTCGAAAACTCCAGTTGTACATCCTCGGGAGCAGGCATCACCATATCTGTTTCGGCATTCTCAATCCGGATACGGAAATCCACCTGACGCGTTTCGGAGTTGAGCGTATAGTCCGGCTGCGTGGAGGCAAGCGGAGCCAGAAAACTATGTTTCTGACATACGGCATCGCGGGCAAAATCATGGCCTTTCCACCCCCACATCGAAGCCGATGCACGGCGAATACGGTAATAGACGGGCACGGAAGGCTGACGCAGTTTGTCGGAAGAGATCTTGATATCCGTCTGACACAAGAGACTTCCGTCGGTAGCGTACAGCGCGTAGTCTTTGGCTACGTGTTCCACATTCGCCTCTACCACGTTGTTTTCAACATTGACGTGACCTGTCCACATATCGCGGTTCTTATCCACCAACACATATCCGCCTTTGTCCGCACCGATCTCCATCTGCACGACATCTATCGTCTGTGCGTCGCTAAAATCGCTCTTCAGCGCACGCTGCACCTCAAAATAGTCACCCTCTACGAGGTCGGTTACCTGCGGGTTCTTCAAACGCCAAGTCAGTTTGTTATTACCGGTATAGGTATCAAATTTGTCGCGTTCCTCAGTGACCGCAAAATCGTAGATACGGTGGTAGGCAGGAATAGCTACGGGGTTAGTGACCTGAAACGTCATCTCGTCCGGCGACTTGCGACGGTACACATAGAACATAGCACGGAAACCGGGCTGAATGGTATCGGTCGTCGGGACATAAAGATTACCGGTACGGCTGTCCGTCTGGTAGGACGGTTCATGCATGTACACATCAAGCTTGGGTCTGTTTCCAAAATACATGTAGTACTTCGTAGGATCGTAATACTCTACGTAGGGCACAGCGGCGCATCCGTATCCGGACACGTAGGCATCTTTCGCCGTATAGAAGTACGGATCCAATAGCTGCGGATCCATCATGACCTCCGCTCCTCTAAACGTATCGAACTCCCAATCCTTCGTGTATCTCACACTGGAGGAAGCACGTCTGGATATTTTGAGGTGGGCTCCTACAAGAACATCCTTACCGTCCAGAGATTGGGGCATATACCAATCGATCTCTAACCACGTCACGTAGTCCTTGTCATTGAGTGCCTCCTCGACCTTGGTCACATCGTAGGAGTGACTGTTCGCGTCAGTGGGCACGAGCGCGCGCGTACCGTCATGGATATTGGTCACCTCTATCTGACCTATCCCGGTTAATGCAGTGACATACGCACGACCGTAAGTATAGTCGTCGTCCGCACTCGGACCATCACTGTCCTTCGAACCGCCCACATAGAAGATTTCATGTTCTGTACCGTCGATCTTGTAGTAGAAAGCGGAATTGCCATTCTCATCCGTGCTCAGCAAGTAGTCCCATCCTCCACGTGAATAGATAGGTATCTTGAAGTGTACCACTCCGGAACCGGCACCATAGACGAAATAGTGGTCTTGCTGCTCCAGATAATCATTTGCCTGCATGTGCGCAGGTAAAAGCATTCCAATAAACGCCATCATGGCTACTATTGTACGCCTGAGAGTCGTGTTGAAAAACTGTTTCATAAAAAGTATTTGTATATTGTCGTTAGTCCATTTTCTCATTTAGTCATGTTCGCGGTAAAACTCCTACATCACTCCATGTGTAATTTTCGGCGGGAGGAGAGGAGGACGATGATGGCGGTGATAGCAGAGAGGGTGTCGCTTACCGGAATAGACCACCAGACACCATCTATCGGGTTGTTGAAAAGCGTCGGCAACCATAGCACCAACGGAATGAGATACAGCACTTGGCGGGTGAGGCTTAGGAAAATAGCCTTGCCCGCTTTTCCGATGGAAGTGAAGAGGTTACCCGTAACCATCTGGAAACCGATGATGAGCATGGTCGAACAGATGATACGCATCGGTTTGATGGTAAGGTCTATCAGAACGGCGTCATGCGTGAAGACCTCTGTCACGAGTTGCGGGAAACACTCACCAAGGATGAAGATGATCGACATCACACCGGTCGCATACGCGCAAGTCAGGTAGAACGAATGCAGCATCCTCTCGTATTGCTTAGCCCCGTAGTTATAGCCTGCGATAGGTTGCATACCTTGGTTGAGACCCATTACCATCATCGCGAAGACGAAAGTCAGACGGTTGATGACTCCATACGAAGCAATCGCCATGTCGCCGCCGAAATTCTTCAACTGGTTATTGATGATGATGACTACAAAACAATGGGCGATGTTATACAGGAAAGGCGACATTCCAATAGCCAATGCCCGGAACGTAATGTGCTTGTTAAGTCGCCAAATTCCCCGATGAAATCGAACTAATTCGTTCTTATCCATGAATTTCGTCAACTGCCAAACGACAGCGACCGCTTGACTCAAAACGGTAGCTAAAGCGGCTCCTCGAACGCCCATGTCGAGACCGAAGATGAAGATAGGATCGAGGATGATATTGATGGTTACCGCCACGATCGTTGCTGCCATCGAGAAACGCGGATGACCTGACGAACGAAGCATAGCGTTGAGACCGAAATAGATATGCGTGAGGATGTTTCCGTACAGGATGATCTCCATATACTCGTGCGCGTATAATAAGGTGTCCTCGCTTGCACCGAAAGCCATAAGGATCGGATCAAGCCAAATCAGACCCACCACCATCACAATCGACGAAAGGAGGATATTCATCACAATGACGTTCCCCAAGACCCTATTGGCACGCTCGTAGTCTTTCTCGCCAAGGTAGATAGCCAATAGTGACGAAGCCCCGACGCCCACCAGACTGCCGAAAGCCGCGCAGATGTCCATGAACGGCTTTGCCACCGTCAACGCGCCCAAAGCCAGCGCCCCGCAACCATGACCGATATAGATACTATCGACGATGTTATACAGCGAAGTAGCTGTCATCGCGATGATGGCAGGCAAGGCATATTTCCAAAGGAGCTTATGTACAGGAGCTGTCCCGAGTTCGTTAGTGCGTAAAGACATTGTGCTTATTTTTTCGTCATGACGTAATTACGGGATTACGGATTACGACAGGTTTTTAGCTATTTTATTAAACGCTTGTGCGGCAGGATGTCCGGCTTGCAGGGCGATCGGCATTCCTTCATCGCCTCCTTCGCGGATCGATTGAACCAACGGAATCTGACCCAAAAGCGGGATATTCAGTTCCT
>CADCCH010000050.1:0-13114 GCA_902799875.1 uncultured Bacteroidales bacterium
ATTCTTATCTCCTGAAGCGGTACTTCCTTGGCAGAGGTGCGAACCTTCTGGATGTTGTCAACCACCTTCATGCCTTCAAGCAGGTTGGTAGCTATGGCGCCTTTGGAGTTCAGAGTCTGTATCACATTCTCAATCACAAAGCCGTGATTCTGAGCCGCACCCTTGTATGCACCAAAGTCATTCTCATGAGTAGGCTCCTTTAGCTCTGGCATCTCATAGTTCTCCACATGGCAGTGAACCACAGTATCCATGTATTGGCCAGCCACCTTAACGGTACCCTTTGAACCTATAATTGTAACAGAGCTCTCAAGGTTCTTGTCCCACACAGATGTTGAGTAGTTCAAGCTACCCATGCCACCGTTAATAAAGTCAAAGTTCACGCATCCAGTGTCTTCAAACTCAATGAGGTCTTTGTGTTCACTCCGAAAGGTGAGATCAAGACCATGCCTCTGGGTTCAACCGCACTGGATTTTGCGTTCCTGCTCCACTCGGAGATCGGTGAGCATTGTATCGGTGCCAAGGTGAACCATACGCTCGTGCCGCTGAGTTATCAGCTTAAGGGCGGTGACCAGGTCGAGGTGCTGACCTCCAACAGCCAGCACCCGCAGAAAGAGTGGTTGGGGATGGTCACTACTGCCAAAGCCAAGAAGAGTCTGAATCAGTATTTCCTCAAAGAGGAACGGCGGTATATCAAGCACGGCGAACGGCTCGTGAACGATGCCATCGGTATGGACAAGGACCTGTCCGCCAACAAAGACCTGGCACTCTCGCGCCTCATGGCTTTCTACGCGATGGACCGTCCGGATGACTTGTACGCCGAAGTGGGACAAGGTGCTATCCGGCTGGATAATGTACACGACATCGTCTTCCCCAAACGCGGATGGAAAGCGTTTATACCGTTCTTGGGAAATGATAAAATGAGCGCGGCTAAGCCGCTCAATGATACGCCTGCGGCGTCTAATGAGGAAACGAAAGAAGGCCAAAAGCCCAAGAAGAAAGAGGCGAAAGAGATCGTGCTGACGGACGAGAACCTCGGGAAAGAGTATATCCTCAGTCACTGCTGTCACCCTATTCCGGGCGACGAGGTGTTGGGATACAAAGACGAGAAAGGGCAGATGTTCATTCACAAAGTGGACTGTCCGGAGGCGGCAATATTGAAGACCAGCTACGGCAAACGGATTTACTCTGCGACCTGGAACACCCACCGTGTACAATCCTTCGTAGAGACGATCGAGCTCAAGGGTATAGACAAGTTCGGTGTGTTCATCCATGTGCTGCAAGCCATCACGACGGATTTTCATATCAACCTGCGTGCGATCAACATCTCCAGCGAGGACGGTATCTTCAAAGGCACGATGGAGCTGTATGTGTATGACAAATCGGAGTTGGAACAATTACTGAAAGCAATCCGTAAAATCGATGATATAAAAGAAGTTAAACGAGTGATCGTTGACAACTGACAGTTAAATTTAAATGTTTAAAGATATGAAAAAGATTTTTAGTACTCTCTTCATGGCTCTCGCAGCAGTAGCCATGATGGCACAAGACCCGGTAATTACATTCGAAAAGACCGAACATGATTTCGGTAAGATCAACGAGGCAGACGGTCGTGTGTCGGTAGTTTTTGAGTTCAAGAACGAAGGTATGAGTCCGTTGGTACTGAGTAACGTGCGCGCGAGTTGCGGTTGCACGACCCCGACCTGGACGAAAGAGCCGGTAGAGCCGGGTCAGAAAGGTAGCATCACGGTCACTTATAACCCGAACGGCCGTCCGGGTCGTTTCCAGAAGACCGTGACCATCACGTCCAATGCGACCGAACCGTCGAAACGCGTGTACATCAAGGGTGAGGTGATTCCGAAAGCTGCCCAGCCGGTGAACAAATACACCGTATCCGTCGGTGCGCTGAGTATGAAAGGCAAAGTGCTCGACCTGGGTACGATCACCAAAGGTGAGAACAAGAACGGCGAGTTGGAGTACGCTAACCTCACGAAAGAAGATCATCATGTAGAATTGGCTGTCAACCCGGCAGATAACTATCTGATCAACCAAGTGACCTTGGCAGACATCAAGCCCAACGAGACCGGTAAGTTCATCTTTGCCCTCGAGTCGCAGTCTCCGAAACTCTACGGTCCGGTAGAACTCTACGCGTATGTCGTTGTGGACGGCAAGAAAGCCATCGAGGAGGCATACAGACTGACCATCAAAGCAAACGTAGTGGAGGATTTCAGCAAAATGACGGTCGAAGAGAAACAGCAGGCTCCGATCATCGAAGCTGCAGCCGAGCAGAACGCAGGTAAGATCGCTGCCGGTAAGGTACACAAATTTGCGTTCCCGATCAAGAACATCGGTGTGAACCCGCTGGAGGTACGTCGTGTATACTGCGCGGACAAGAACCTCGTTGTCAAGGCTCCGAAGGCCATCAAGTCCGGCAAGAAAGGTGCGATCAACCTCGAGATCAACGCCAAGGGCATGACCGCCGGTGCGTATAGCCGCGAGGTGATCGTGATCACCAACGACTACGCTAACCCGATCAAACGCATCAAGATCAACTTTGTAGTTGAATGATAGACCATCCGGAAAATAGTGCCGAATACAAAGGACTGACGGTGAATGCAGGTGTAGAAAACCTGCCTTCCGTCAACCCGTATGCGACTTTCCGCCGCAAGAAGACCGTGCTGAGTCCCGAAGAATATTTCGAGGGCATCCGTCGCGGGGACATGACTATTCTGAGTCAGGCGGTGACGCTGGTGGAGAGTAACCTGCTGGCGGACCAGGAGATCGCGCAGAAAGTGATCGAGCTCTGCCTACCCTACGCCGGCAACTCAATCCGTGTAGGTATCACCGGTGTACCGGGAGCCGGCAAATCGACCTTCATCGAGGCGCTCGGCAGCGAACTGTGCGACCACGGCAAGAAACTCGCCGTACTGGCTATCGACCCCTCGTCCGAACGCAGCAAAGGTTCGATCTTAGGCGACAAGACGCGTATGAACGAGTTGTCCGTCAAATCGAATGCTTTCATTCGTCCCAGCCCAAGTGCGGGTTCGTTGGGCGGTGTGGCACGTAAGACACGCGAGACGATTGTGCTCTGCGAGGCGGCAGGATTCGATACGATTCTCCTGGAGACGGTCGGTGTGGGTCAGTCTGAGACGGCCGCCCACTCGATGGTGGACTATTTCCTCTTGCTGCAAGTGACCGGAACAGGCGACGAGTTACAGGGCATCAAACGCGGTATCATGGAGATGGCAGACGGTATCGCCATCAACAAATGCGACGGTAATAATATTGAACGCGCACGCGCCGCGCGCGTAAGTTTCAAGAACGCCCTGATGCTTTTCCCGCCCTCCGAGTCCGGCTGGAAACCCGAGGCAATATGCTGCTCGTCCATCGATCATACCGGAGTTATGGAGGTTTGGCAGAACATCGAAGACTATATCGCGTTCACCAAACAGAACGGGTATTTTGATGCCCATCGTACGGAACAGGCCAAGTACTGGATGTACGAGACGATCAACCAGGCATTGTTGGACGGCTTCTATAAGAACAGATGGAGCACCAGATAGAAGTAGCCGAAAGGCAAGTGCTCAATAACGAGATCAGCAGTTTTATTGCTGCGCATAACTTATTAACTGCATATGGCAGGAACAAGCAGAAATAGCAAACGTACCACCACGACCATCATCAAGGTCGGTGCCAACGAGGCCGGTAAGTTACCCCCTCAGGCGCAGGAGTTGGAAGACTCCGTGTTGGGTGCGATCATGTTGGAGAAAGATGCCTACGGAACGGTAGCGGACTTGCTGCGTCCGGAGGTGTTCTATAAGGACCAGAACCGCATCGTCTATGAGGCGATCCGTGAACTCGCCGCCAAAGATCAACCGATTGACCTGATGACCGTGGTTGAGAAACTCCAGACACAGGGTACGTTGGAGAAAGCCGGTGGTGTGGTCTATATATCGGAATTAACGCGTCGCGTGTCTTCGACCGCGCACTTGCGTTACCACGCGGAGATCATCGCCAAGAAAGCGACCGCGCGTGACGTCATTGCCCTCGCTGCCCAGATTGAAGAGATGGGATTTGACGAGACGCAAGACGTGGACGAACTGATGCAGACCGCGGAAGCCGGTATCTTTGAGATCAGTCAACGTTCGCAGAAACGCGATGTGACGCAGATCGACCCCGTCATCGAGGAGGCCTTCAAACGCATGGAGAAAGCGGCGAAGAACACCGGTTCGATATCCGGCATCCCGTCCGGTTTCAATGCGTTGGACAAGATCACTTCCGGTTGGCAGAGTCCCGACCTCGTCATCATTGCTGCCCGTCCCGCGATGGGTAAGACTGCTTTTGTACTCTCGATGGCGAAACATATGGCTATTGACCGCGAGATCCCGACAGCTGTCTTCAGTCTGGAGATGAGTAACGTACAACTCGTGAATCGTCTGATCATGAACGTATGCGAGCTCGAAGGCGAGAAGATCAAAACCGGTAAGATGAGCAAAGAGGACGCCAAGCGTCTGAATACGAAGATCAACATCATGAAAGGCAAACCGCTCTATTTGGACGATACGCCTTCGTTGTCGATCTTTGAGTTGCGTTCCAAAGCGCGTAAACTGGTGCGCGAACATGACGTGAAGATCATCATCATCGACTATTTGCAGCTGATGAACGCACAGGGTACGTCCTTCGGTAGCCGTGAGCAAGAGGTAAGTATCATCTCGCGCGGTCTGAAGGGTCTGGCCAAAGAGTTGGACATTCCTATCATCGCGCTCTCGCAGTTAAACCGTGGTGTGGAAGCACGTCAGGGTGTAGAGGGTAAGACCCCGCAGTTGGCGGACTTGCGTGAATCCGGTGCGATCGAACAGGATGCCGACCTCGTATGCTTCATCCACCGTCCGGAGTATTACCATCTGTACAACGATGACAAGACCGGTAAGGACCTGCGTGGTCTGGCGCAGATCATCGTTGCCAAGCACCGTAACGGTGCCACGGACAGCATCTGGTTGCGGTTCAGGGGCAAATATGCCAAGTTCCAGAACGAGGACGAAGCCATCGATCCGGATGAGCAGAACAGCGTCATGCCGATGGCAGACGACAACAACAGTATGACCTTCCAGTCGAGTATGAACACGATGGGAGAAGATTTAAGTCAATATCAATTATAACAATATATGCAAAGAACAGTAATTATAGACGCATTGAAACGCACCGACTTTGGTGCACAGATCAACGTCCGCGGCTGGGTGCGTAGCCGTCGTGGCAATAAGCAGGTTTCTTTTATCGCCCTCAACGACGGTTCGACCATTAAGAACATCCAGATCGTAGTGGACTTGGAGAAATTCGATGAGGAGCGTCTCAAACCCGTGACGACCGGTTCATGTATCTCGGCCACGGGTATCCTGGTAGAGAGTCAAGGAGCAGGTCAGGCGGTGGAGATCCAGTTGACAGATCTGGAGGTGTACGGCACTGCCGATCCGGAGAAATATCCGCTGCAGAAGAAAGGTCTGAGTATGGAGTTCCTGCGCACGATTGCGCATCTGCGTCCGCGTACGAACACGTTTGGTGCGGTCTTCCGTATTCGACACAATATGGCGATGGCTATCCACAGCTATTTCCATGAGCACGGTTATTTCTATTTCCATACCCCGCTTATCACCGCAAGTGACTGCGAGGGTGCCGGACAGATGTTCCAGGTAACGACCAAGAACCTCTACAACCTCAAGTTCGACGACAAGGGTCAGATCGACTACTCCGATGATTTCTTCGGTAAGCAAGCCGCGCTGACGGTCAGCGGTCAGCTCGAGGGTGAGTTAGGTGCGATGGCTCTCGGTAAGATTTACACTTTCGGTCCGACTTTCCGTGCGGAGAACAGTAATACTCCGCGTCACCTGGCCGAGTTCTGGATGATCGAGCCGGAAGTAGCCTTCATCCAAAAAGACGAACTGATGGACCTTGAGGAGGACTTCATCAAGTACTGTGTCCGCTGGGCACTCGAGCATTGTATGGACGATCTGGAGTTCCTCAACCAGTTTGTGGACAAGGGTCTGATTGAGCGTCTGAAGAGCGTTGTAGATACCGAATTCGTTCGTTTGCCATACACCGATGGTATTCGCATACTTCAGGAGGCTATCAAGAACGGTAAGAAGTTTGAGTTCCCCTGTGAGTGGGGCGATGACTTGAGTTCAGAGCACGAGCGTTTCCTGGTAGAGGAACACTTCAAGAAACCGGTTATCATGACGGACTATCCGAAGAATATCAAGGCCTTCTATATGAAGATCAACGAGGACGGCAAGACGGTTCAAGGTACGGATGTTCTCTTCCCGCAGATCGGTGAGATCATCGGTGGTAGTGTCCGTGAGGAGAGTCTGGAGCTGCTCAACGAAGAGATCGAGCGTCGTCATATTCCGATGAAGGATATGTGGTGGTATCTGGATACCCGTCGTTTCGGTAGCGCACCGCACGCAGGTTTCGGTCTGGGCTTCGAGCGTCTGATGCTCTTTGTAACGGGCATGCAGAACATACGCGACGTGATTCCGTTCCCGCGTACACCGAAAACAGCAGAATTTTAATTTAAATAAATATTATCCATAAAAACACTAACAAACAATCGTTATGAGAAACAAACTCTTTTCACTGGTGTTTCTGTTAGCAATTGCCCTAACGGCTTTTGCCGAAACATCACTCAAGGGTCGAGTGATCGATGACGCGACACAACTTCCGGTTGTAGGAGCCAAAGTCACACTCGCTAATCAGAACATTTCCACGACGACCAATGCCAACGGTGACTTCCTGTTACTGTATCTGGATCCGATGGACGAAGAGGTATTGGTGGAAGCGGACGGTTTTGTTCCTGCTCTGGAGTTAATCGCCATCCGTGAGAACCAAGCTAACGAGATGGAGCCGATCATTCTTCATCAAGACATCGTCAGTCAGCAACAAGATGAGATCCTGCTGAACTTGACGGAAGAAGAGATGTCGGATGATGAGGGTCGCTCGCAAGCGCAAGCTTCGTCTTCATCGGCTTCGACGGATGTGTTTAACGCGACGACCTCTTTTGCATGGTCCACCGCTCGTTACCGCAACCGTGGTTACGAATCAAAGACAGAGACCTATTACATCGAGGGTCTGCCGTTCAACTCCGCAGAGCGTGGTCAGTTCAACTATTCCGCGATGGGCGGTCTGAACGACGCAAGCCGTTACAAAGAGGTACTGAACCCGATGGAAGCTTCTAACTTCGGTTTTGGCGGAATCGGTCAGATGACCAACTACATGATGGGTGCAACCCGTTATGCACAGGGTTGGAAAGTAGGTGTAGCCGGTACGAACCGTAACTACAAAGCACGTCTGAACGCTACCTACTCCACCGGTCTGATGAACAACGGCTGGGCTGTCACGGCTCAATTGGCGTACCGCTTCTCGCCGTACATCGATACCAAGGGTATCTTAGGTGAAGGTATCAAGTACTACTCCTTAGGTTACTTCCTTACGGCAGAGCGCGTTTGGGACAATGCCCGTTTGAAATTGATTACCTTTGGTGCACCCACCGAGCGCGGACAGAACGCAGCCGTAACGCAAGAGGTGTATGACCTGACCGGTTCTATCTACTACAACCCCTATTGGGGCCACCAGAACGGCAAGATGCGTAACAGCCGTATCGTGAAGTCATACGATCCGACCTTCATCGCTGCTTACGAGTGGAAGATTGACGATATGCAACGACTCAAAGCAGCCGTAGGTTATCACTACTCGATGTATTCGAACTCGGCGCTGAACTACTACAACGCACCGGATCCGCGTCCGGACTACTACCGTAACATGCCTTCGTTCTACTGGGACGGTCAAATCGCTAACCCGTATTACGATAGCTCATCCGATCAGCTCTACGATGCTGACGGAAAATTGTACGGCTGGGGCTTGTTCATCGGTGAGGATATGAACGGCAACTCACTGGGTTCCGCTTTCGTAGGTGACGACGGAAACTTAGTCGGTCCGTCTATCAACAAAGAGGAATATAACCGTTTGGTTAACCTCTGGAAGAACCGCGACGATAAGACGACGCAGATTGACTGGTCCAACCTGTATGCAGCCAACTACTCGAATAACATCCAGAATCCGAAAGGTTCGGCACGTTATATTTTGGAGCGCCGTCACAATGACATCCAGGAGGCTACAGCGATGTTGAACTACCAGAATACGCAGTATGAGCACTTGAAGATGACAGCCGGTCTGGAAGGACGCTTCTCGCAAGGTATCCACTACAAAACGATCGATGATCTGTTAGGTGGTAATCAATGGATTGATATCGATGCATTCGCAGATCGTGATATCAAGGACTTGGCGTCCAACAGCGGTTTCACGCAGAGCGATATCGCTAATGTAGTAAAGAACGAGATTCGTGACGGTTATAACAACGTCATCACTGATACCAAGCGTCATTTCGGTTATGATTATCGCATTAACTTGGGTATGTTGAGAGGCTGGTTCCAAAACGAATGGACCTTCAACGAGGTGGATGTATATTATGCTTTGGCACTCAATTTCACCACCATGCAGCGTAGTACAAACATGTACAACGGACGCGCTTGGTATCTGACCACCTTGGCCATGCAGCACGATGCGAAGAACGGTACAGACACGTACTGGAGATACCTCGGTCATAAAGCGCTGAAACAAATGGAGAACGGTCAAGTCAACGCACCGGGTAATATTCTCGTAGGTGATGCACACTATTTCTTCGATCCGGCATTCAAAGCAGGTGTGGTATATAAGATCAACGGACGTAACCGATTGAAACTCAATGCGTTAGCAGAGACCGTAGCACCGTACGCACGTGATGCGTATATCTCGCAACGTGTTCACGATCGCGTGGTTGCTCCGATTTACACGCACGACAACGCCAAAGATCTGAAGCAATTCTATGCAGCCAGTGAGAAAGTTGTTTCCACCGACCTGACGTATGAGTTCAACTACCCGATCGTTCGCGGACGTGTAACGGGCTTCTTTACGCAGAGCTGGGATGGAACGGAGCTCAACGGTTACTACGATGACGAGGCACGTACTTTCGTGAACCAAGCCATGACCGGTATCGATAAACGCTACCTGGGCGTAGAAGCAGCATTGGCATTTAAGTTAGGTAACTACTTCACCCTGACCGGTGTGGCCAGCGTAGGTGACTACCGTTATACGAGTGACGCTATGTCCGTTACTTCAGCTGAAAACGGTATGCCGATGACCAAGGACTTCTCCGATCAGAGCCTCGTCTTCGAAACCACCGATAAGGTACTGCTCAAGGGTCTGCGTCTGTCAACCGGTCCGCAAGTGAACGCCAGTTTGAAACTCTCGTTCTTCCACTCGAAGATGTGGTTTGCTGACTTGACCCTCAACTACCACGATTGGAACTACCTGTCGGTAGCTCCGAGCCGTCGTATGCAAGGTCTGTTCACCGGTCGTCGCGTGGATGGCACCTCTGTTAACGGTTGGTTTGGTGATGCTTATGCAAATGCTATCCAGACAACCGATAACCGTGAGTCCTCCTCCGAAATCGACGAGAACGGTAATGTTACCTATAGCGACAACACGGTGCTGGATCAGTATGGTGTACCGGTACTCAAATACCCGTATAACCTGATGAGCATGCAAGAGAGTCTGGCAGCCACCAACCCGCTTAACCGTTTCACACTGGATGCATCCGTAGGTAAGCTGCTCTATCTGCCGAATCGTCAGTCGTTGTCCATCAACCTGTCGATCACGAACTTGACCAACAACACGCACTTCAAGACAGGTGGTTACCAACAAGCCCGTCTGCCGCGTGCCGTACGTCAGGGTCAACCGGACTACCAGAACTCCGTTATTACGGCTAACGCATGGAAGTATCCGTCCAAGTACTACTACGCTTGGGGTATCAACTTCTTCTTGACAGTAACTTATAAATTCTAAGCACTATGAGAAAGTCTATTTATACTTATGCAATGTTGTTGGCAATGCCTCTCATTGCCCTGATGACCTCTTGTGAACCCCGTGCCTACACGATGGAGGATGTTATCCTCACAGAGGAAACACGACTGCTGGAAGCGCTGAAGAACGATAATCCGGAGGGTTATACGATCTATAACATCGATGATTTTATGGATAAGTTTATGACCACCGAACAGGGTAATTTTATGAGCGACTCTTCGCTTTACCGTACCCGTTCAAAACACGGCAACATCTACTTATTCGCTATCGACACCTTACCTATTAACGGTCAAGGTATCTATATCCGCGGACGTATTGCTACCGATGACTACGGTGGAAACTTCTACAAATCGCTTGTGATTCAACAAGTCAATGATTGGTCCAAAGAAGGTCATCCTACCATCGATCAGCAGTGTTTGCGTATCTCTGTGGATCTGGGTTCTGCCAACGGTATGTACCCGCAAGGTGCTGAGATCCTGATCCGTTGTAACGGCATGGCTATCGGCCGTTATGCGAACGAACCGCAGTTGTGCGTTCCCTCGTATAACAATAATATCTATGCCAGCTCTGCTACGGAGAAGACCGGTTGGGCTCCGGGACGTATCCCGTCTGACCAGTTCCGTAAAGCGACCAGTATGATCGGCACACCCGATAAGAGCAAACTGGTATACGACGAGATGACTTTGGCCGAGTTGAATACCAAGTACATCTCGCAATACAAAGATATTGTAGGTGCGCGTAAGATTGATGGTCGTCTGGTGAAGATTACCGGTGTACACTTCAACGGCGAGTATGAAACACAAAACGACGGTGCAGCTAAATGTACCCGTTATCTGGCCGATTCGACCGAGGTAGGAAACCCTGAGTTAGATCAGAATGCCTGCACCTTTGGTCCGACCACCGGTAACGTCGGCTTCCCGCAGTCCCGTTATGTGAAGGATGATGCCAAGAACAAGGTGCTGATCAGTACATCCGAGTATGCGCGTTATGCTTACTATTATCTCCCGGGTGCCAAATATGTCGGCTCTATCACCGGTGTACTCGGCTATTACATGGATAACGGCAAGTATGACCCGAAAAAGAGTAACTGGTCTATCACTCCTTGTAACTTAGGTGATATTCTGCCGGAAACTCAGAAAGAGGACGCCAACCCACGTTGGATCCCGACAGAGTGGAAGTTAGGCGTTCCCCAACCGGAAGACTAATCAATGAACTGGCTGGACGTCTTATTAGTTCTGCCGCTTCTCTTCGGCCTCATCCGAGGCCTGATGCGCGGGCTTATCTCCGAGATCATCGCCATCGTGGTGGTGATACTCGGAGTGCTCGGCGCACGTTTCGGTGCTCCGGCTTTCTCCGGTTGGCTGTTAAGTCAGTTCGCGTGGCCACAAGGCGTGTGTGACGTCGTGGCGTATATCCTGCTTTTTTTAGCAATAGCAATCGTGCTTGCGATTGTCGCCAAGTTGCTCAATAAGTTCATGAAAGCCATCCATCTGGGCTGGGCGAATCGTTTGGCAGGAGGACTGTTCGGTACCGCCAAATATGCACTCATCGTGTTAGTTGTGGTCTTTGCGATGGACCGTACCAACGATGCTTTTCATTGGCTGGATGAAGCACCGGTAGTGAACGAATCGATTGTTTATCCCTATATGGTACAAGCTACCGATGCGCTATTATCTTTCGCTGGGAAGTAACCTCGGTGACCGGGAACAAACGCTGCAAGAAGCGGTAAGACGCATCGGGCAGCAGATTGGAACAGTGACGCGCTGTTCTTCTTTTTTCTACTCCGAGCCTTGGGGATTTGTCTCCCCTAACCCGTTCTGTAACCTCTGCTGCGCTGTAGAGACGAAGATGCCACCGATGGAGGTGCTGACTGCCACACAAAAGATAGAGCGCGAATTGGGTCGTACGCACAAGTCCGATCACGGACAATATGCTGATCGCGTGATTGATATTGATATCATTCGTGCATTCGATGAGGCACAAAAAGAAATAGTGAGCAACAATCCGTTACTCACTATACCCCATCCTCTTTATCCACAACGCGAATTCGTTGTTATTCCCCTTCGCGAAATTGGCGGAGAGTGAGGGATTCGGACGCCGCCTTGGGTTCGCCAATTCCCCCGAAACCCAACAAGCTGCCGCTGGCACCTTGTTCAAAGAAATAAAGAGCGATTTGCTTGCTTGAGTAAACTCAGACAGACAAATCGTCCTTTTTCTTTGCGGAGAGTGAGGGATTCGAACCCCCGGTACGACGTAATGCGTACACCGCATTTCGAGTGCGGCACTTTCGACCACTCAGTCAACTCTCCTCGCTTACACTAACACTCGCGTGACTGCGCGTTTCACGCTTGTATAACGCTACGTGTTGTGCTACGCTCTCCCCATCGACTATCGCTCCGCTAGCAGTCGCTGGGGGCCCCGGTAAAAAGGCTATAAGCGGAAAGCGGGTGCAAAGGTACTGCTTTTTTTTGAATTGTGCAAATAAATTCGTAAAAAAACTTATTTTGCCTTGATTTTATCGAATCCGGAACCAAACACACCGCGCACATCGGCTATCGATACAAGCGCATTCGGGTCGATATCATGTACCAGCTTGAACACCAACGAACTCTCGGGTTTGCGTACCAGCACAGAGATCACCTTCACAGGTTGCTGCGAGTACCAGCCCGTACCGTCGAGTACCGTCACGCCGCGGTTCACGGTCTTGTTGATCTCCGTCGCTATCTCGTCGTATTTGGACGAATAAATCAGGAAATGCACGGAGCGATGCAAGCGCGCGATGATCCAGTCCACAGCGACCGTATAGGAGATCGTCATGCATACACCGTAGAGCACACGCTTGATCTGCAGGTAAACGGGATTGCCGCCTTCCGCCAGCATACTCTCCGGGAGCGGCAGGAAGAACGCCGAAGCGATGATGATGATGTCGCAGAGCAGCATGATGTTGCCCAGCGAGATATTATGATAGTGATTCACTATCATCGCCACGATATCCGTGCCTCCCGACGAACCTTTTGCAGCCAGCACGATACCCAGACTGAGACCAAAGACAAATCCGCCGATGATAGCTCCCAACCACGGGTCCGCGATGATGGGTTCAGGCAAGATTGGAATGACGCGATACCAGAAAGTGATTGCCGCCACGCCGACCATCGTGCGGATACAGAAG
>CADCCH010000050.1:13158-13794 GCA_902799875.1 uncultured Bacteroidales bacterium
CGATGAGCAGCAAGATGACATTGATCACAAAGGTCGTGAGCCACACAGGTATAGCGCCGTTGTACGCCGGGAAAAGCGAGGGGAACAGTCCGTCCGTGACATAGTAAATCGCGGAGCAGATACCCGTGAGCCCTCCGCCGACGAAGGCATGAGGCAACAATACCCAGTTGACCATCAGGGCCATGGGAGCGATACCGATGATGATGGCGATATACTCAAATACCGTACGCGTGCTGGACTCGTGCGGCGCATTGTGCGGGTTGACAAAAGAACTATAGCGAAGCATAGAACGTTAAAATGTTAAGCCGTTAAATTGTTAAACCGTTACTTGCCATTTGCCATGGGGTCGAAACCTTGTCCGAACACGCCGCGCACTTGACTCTGGCTGACAAAGGCCTTCGGGTCGATAGCGCGTACGAGACGGAAGATCGTAGCCGATTCGTACGAACGGGCGATACAGGTAACGACTTTCATGGGTTGTTTATTATATCCTCCCTGGCCATCCAGGAATGTGCATCCGCGGTGGACCTGAGTGATGATGGCTTGCGCTATCTCCTCGGGTTTCTGTGTGAAGATCATGAACTGCACGGACTGCCGCATTCGGTTCATGATCCAGTCGACAGCCGTCGAAGCCAT
>CADCCH010000051.1 GCA_902799875.1 uncultured Bacteroidales bacterium
ACCAAAAAGAAAAAACAAGTATGCTTCATACGGATTATAATTTGACGATTTTATTTTTCAGTCGGGCCTCTTCGGCGCGGAAACCCATGACATGGCTTTCGACGGACACATCAATGGTAGAGGACAGGTATTTCTCATCCTGATTAGCCACAGCGAGTACAAAATCTTTAACGATACCCCAGTCGCCTCCTGCATGTCCTTCATAGCCGGGCAGTTTGCTGATGTCTTCATCCCAGACATACTGTTTGCCTGTAAGGAAATCCGTAAGCGTGAAGGTTTCCATATCCCCTACGATATCGCCTTTCGTACCCATGATACGCGTTTTCCGTCCGCCATAGGAAGTGAGTGCCTCTACTTGGAGTGATGCTGTGGAAGGAATTGTTCCATCGGGTCCGGCAAACTCGAGATTGCATACATAATGGTCGCACTGGTCGTTTTGACAACGGAAGACGCAGCGGCCATAATCGGTGGTACGCAGATAGTCTGTGATCTTGGCATCTTTAGCGAGCCTGTCTTTAGGCAGCGCGTCAAAGACATACAAATACCGATGTTCACGTAAATAAATCTTCAAGGCGGAGAAGGGACATTGCTTCTCTACTGCGCAGTCGAAGCATCGGTCGGCGGCGCCTTGCGGTTCGTTCTTATGTACAAAGAAAGACAGGTCTCCGAAAGCAGACACGCGCCTGCATGGTTTGCCAAGCAGCCATCGGACAATATCCAAGTCATGGCATGATTTGGCAATGATGATAGGCGTTGTTTCTTTGGCGGAATGCCAATTGCCTCGCACATAGGAGTGCGCCATATGATGGAATCGGATAGGTTCGAGATGCTGTATGCTGACTATATCCCCAATTCTTCCCTCGTCAATCACTCGTTTGAGTGCCCGGAAATACGGGGCATACCGCAACACATGACAAACGCCGACAAGGCGACCGTACTTACGTGCCTGACGGAGGATGTCGGTACATTCCTTGGCAGTTTGCGCAATCGGTTTTTCCAATAGCACATCATAGCCGGCAGCCAAGGCCCGCATACAAGGATGATAATGCACATTATCGGGCGTAGCGATTATAACCGTGTCCGCAAACTTAGGCACACGGAATACCTCGGACCAGTCACCGAACTGATAGTCTGAAGGGATACCATATTCTTTCGCCATCTGCTCGCGTCGAACAGCATTGATATCCGCCACTCCCACTATTTGCATAGATGCGGGATATTGCTTGCTATACGAAGCGTAAACAGAGCCCCGTGAACCCGCACCGATAACAATCGCCGTGACAGGCCGCAGCACCTTTGCTTCCTGATCAGGCAAACCAAACGAGAGCCGCTCTGCATTCTTAGGAAGATTTGCCTTGGCAGTGTCCGCTTCCGCAGCATGCAAAAGGGACGAGCCCGGCAAAGAGGCGACCGAAATGGTAGCCGCTCCGATACCGAGCGTTTGAAGAAATTCTTTACGAGTCATATGTTTATCATTTATTTGATTACGATATCATGATATCCCTTCCGCCGTATTGTAAGTGACTTCCACTCTTTGGGTAGCACCGGACGGTAAGCTTGTTTGAGCCCTTTGCCGGTTATGTCAAGTCCGGCAAAGCCGAAGAGAAGCGTCTGGAGCGTTCCTCCTGCGCCGGTGATGAAATAGGGGTTGGTGCCGCCGTTAAACTCCGCTACTACGCGGAAGGGCGGGTTGAGATTCGGCAGATAGGAGTCTCGCCACCAGTAGATAGCGTTATCGGCATCTCCAAGACGAGCATATAGCGTGGCATAGATAGACTTAGACATTGCCGGTGTGCGTTTCTCCGGCACTGTGGGAATATAGTACGCCAATGTCTGCGCTATCGTTTTCGGGTCAGTCAGTTCATGCAAAGGGAAAGCCAACAGCACGACATCGGCTTGCTTGACAGGTTCGCCGTTGTAGGTAGCGTGCTCGGCGATGATGCCGGAAGGCAGGTAAGACAGATGTAGTTTAGAGGCCGCCTGCTGCCAAGCGGGATCAGGTTTGATACGCAGTACTTTGGCTGCAGCCGCAGCAGCGTGTAGGGTTGTTTGTGCTGCCCCGATGGTATAGGCATTGTTATTGACGTTTTTGCCGCCATAGATATTCTGGTTCCATTCATCGGCACCGATGATATTGATGATGTCGCCATTGGGTTCGATACGGCTCACCCAGAAATCAGCAGCTTCACGGATAAGGGGATAACCGACGGAGGACAACCATTGTTTGTCATGCGTGACGCAATAATACTGCCAGCAGGCGTTCGCTATATCCGCCGTGATATGGTTCTCTGCTTCGGGATATAGATTCGGAAGAGGGGTCTCTTCATGTCCCGTAGCAGCACTCTCCCAAGGGAACATGATACCTTTGTACCCGTGCATGTAGGCGTTTTGCCGTGCGGCAGGCATACGGTCGAAACGGTATTGGAGCATCTGCCGTGCCATGTCGGGTTGCATGAGCAGAAGTACGGGGTACATCCATGTCTCGGAGTCCCAGAAGACGTGTCCTTTATACCCGAGTCCGGATAATCCCATAGGTGAGCATGAGGAGGGCGCATCGGTCCGATAGAAGGCATAATGGTGATAGAGCATGGAACGGATGTCCTGCTGTGCTTGCGGATCCCCTTCGATGATGATGTCGGATTGCCAAAGGTCCGCCCACGCCTCATTATGGCGTTGCCAGAGCCGGTCGTAGCCTTCGAGCAGTTGGAAGAGGGTGAGCCGTTCTGTCTCGTTGCGTGTGTCGGGTACGACGTTAGAGGCGAGGATGTTTCCCACAAGACATAGATGGAGAGTGTCGCCTTGTGCAAGGTGACAGGTGAATGCCATTCCGTTGGCACGGGAGGTTGAGTCTTCGATGAGCACTGGTTTATAGGGAGTGCCTTCTGCCGGTGCATCGGGGAAGAGGAAAGCGGTGGTGGCGGCAAGGGTATGTCTACCGGAGGGCGACTGCGCGGTCGTGGAGAGCAGGTAGTGTACGGGGTATTTCTTAACAAACGGGCTACCGTTGTTCTTGACACGCGAGAAAAAGGAATGCGGTTCGGGCAGGTTGTCCGGCACGCGATGGCGGTTGGTGACCGTGAGGTCTATGTCCGCGAGGGCGATGAGACGCATGTCGGTGAGGAAGCCATAGGGCATATGGCGCAGGGCAACGGTGGTGTACTGCACTTGTAGTTGGTCCGGACAGGTAAAGGTGCCGGTGAAAGCAGCGTTATGGAAGTCGAGTTGCTGGGAGTAGTCTGCGACGGATTCGGGTTGTATCTCCGTGCCATTGACTTGGAGGAGGATGTCAAGGGGGTTGATGTTCGGGAAGAAGTTGTTGACTCTACCCGAACCGTATATGTCGTACAATCCTCCGACGACTACTTTGTCCACTTGGAGGGGATGGCGACTGCTGACAAGTCCTATCTGTCCGTTAGCAGAGGTGATACCATAGTAATCCCCTTGCAGGGGTTGGTCAGTACGGATAGTCCAAGGGTCTTGCGACCACGCAAGAAGCGGATATAGAATAAGCGATAATACAAGAATAATCCGTGCCATGGATTTGATATTTATAACCTTATTCATTGCCCTACTTTTTTTAAGGTAATCGGGTAATAAAATGGCGGGTAGATTTCTGCCAAACCCACTTGCATGTCAGTAATCGTCAGGGTATCATGGTTAAACCAAAACTGACATGTTGTTTCATAATCGGGCTCGCCTTTTGAGACCCAGTTACGGATAATATCCATACGACCATTATCAGTGACATGATATGTACAAGTACATCCTTCTTGGAGTATTATTTCATTGTATGTAATGATTGTGTTTGGCATTGTACTGCAATCAAGTCGTTGCCATTCTCCAATAAGTGATTCATTAATATTGATTCTCGCAGAACAACTCCACAAAATCAACATAGCAAGAAGAATAAATATGTTATTTACTGATTTCATTTCAACATTTGAGTTATTTTAACTTGTTTAAACTTATATACATTACTCAATGCCAATTCCATTGTGTTGCTTAATGGGGTAATCCATTGGATAGTATCGTTGGGTTCAAGATATGTATATTGAAAAGTCCTTGATATATTGGATATACGAACATAAGGACCTCCTGTCATGTTATTCTCTATGTAGTCGTAAAAACATTCAGCCTCATTAAAAGATAGTAAAGAGTCTTTATTATTAGTAACGATGAATACTCCGAGTTGGTATTCTTTATTTACGTCATAGCATCCTATAATGCCAACCGCATGCCCTGTAGTATAATTGGTATCATTTACCGAACATGAAGTTAACAAAATTAATTGCAATAGAGCGAATAAGATTTTTTTCATTATCTGATTATTTTATGGCCATTGACGATATATATTCCTTGCGGAAGAGCATTGATGTCGGTGCCCATATATTGCCCTGTAACGGAATAAACTGCGCCATTACATACAGATGAGTCCATCTGCACATCCTCCATTCCTGCCGGTTGGTCGTTGCCGGTAAACTCGACGGCACCGACGCAGGACTGGAGGTTGCGATTCCGGTTGACCATATCGCGTGTGACGGAGCCGCTGATGTAGCCGTCGCCGTTAAGGTCATAAGAGAAGGCGGACTCGCACATACGCTGGTTGGCAGGCAGACAGGCGATGGAGTATGTACCGAGTATCTTCTGATAGATAGGGTATGCTCCATTGGTTTTGATATGCGGCGTATATTGTCCACCTGTGAGTGTACCGCCGAAGGCATCGACGATGGTGTTCTCCCAGCCGTTTATCTCGGTAGAGGATGAATAGAGGTTGTAGGTGTCTCTCCAGAGGTTAACATCGGAGGATATGGTATAAAGATCCGCCCAAATAGGAGCGTCATCCCCTATCTTCTGGTCGTTGGCGAGAATGAGGTTGTCCATGAGACAGAGTTTGCCTTTGAAGACCGCAAGTGCGCCACCGCCAAAGTTCTCCGCTGCACCGGCGAAGGTGGTATGATTTCCCATAAAGCTACAGAGTCCTATATTGAGGGGGATGGTGTTGGCGGTCATATCCGCCCAAAGGGCAGCACCGCCATATCGTTTGGTGGCTGTAGCCAAACCTTTCTTGGCAGAAAGGGTATTGTTGAGAAAGACACAGTTAAGGACATGTGCGGCTTTAGGTGCGGTGATAGGAGACAGATCGAGTGCTCCCCGCGTAACTGCGGTATTCGCATTGAATGCGCAACGTTGTACATCCAGTGTGGTGCATCCCATCATCTCGACAGCACCTCCGGCGGATGTTGCCTGATTCGCACTAAACCGGCAATCGCTAATCAGCACTTTTTCACGTTCTTGAAACCAAACAGCACCACCATTGGCAGCACTGTTACGCTCAAAGATACAACTGAACAATCGCAGATTCTCCCCTTTATGCACAATAGCGCCACCATTGTTCGTAGCAGTGTTATCATGTATATAACAATCCGTCAATTGTATTTCCGGTCCATAAGAATAGATAGCAGCACCTCCATCGATAGTAGAAGAAGCCGCACCGGATAACTCCATATGGTCCAGTATAAGATTGAAATAATGCGGAATGGAGATGATGGATTCGGTTAGACCGTCGGCTTGCAGATGGGAGGTTCCAATCCGGGTAGTAAAGGAGGGATCCCACCCTCCGCTCAAAACGACGGAACAGTCGGGTACAATGGGTTGTGTTAGCGTATATGTACCCTCTGAACAATCATAGTCCGAGACAAACTCCGCACGTTTTCCGCAGTGCGGGCATATTCTTAATGGTCTTTCCATGATATCCCTCTAAAATCAAAAATAAGGTCGTTTTTTTCTGTCCGTGACGGTTCGTCCGGATTCGGGATAATACTCGGTGATGATATGGCGCGAGAGCGGCTCCATATGGTCATAGAAGATGTAGTCGTACTCTTGCCCTGTTTTCTGCTTGACAGCAGGTGTCCATCCGGTTGTAGTAGCCGTTATCTGTGGGCCATCAGCAGGAAGACATTGGCTAACGGGTGCGGTGAGAGCGAGGTCATAGAAATGAGATGCATAACCGCGATATGCCTCTTCGTGAGCGGAACGGGACATATTAAAATCCCCCACCATAACCATAGGTTTCTGCCCTACCAATTCACGGATGCGTTTGCCAATCAGTTTGCCGGACTCCACACCACACTCAGTAGCTCCATAGTTGACATGTGTCGATACGAAGTAAAAGTCTTGTCCGGAGGCATTATCTGACAGATGTAGCCATATGCACGTGCGTGGGATATCTTCGCCCCACCCTTTACCCGGTTTTTCCGGATGCTCATTGAGGTAGAAAAATCCTTGGTTGAGCACCGTATATTTGTCGGATTTATAGAAAATAGAATTATAGGAATAATTCTTCCCTTCTCTTTCAACGGAGTAGTCGGCATAACCCGTAAGCATTTCGCGGAGATCTTGGAGTTGCGATTTTTGGGTAACCGCATCCTTGTTATTTCCGGTTACCTCCTCCATGCCTACTATATCAAAGTCATATTCGGTGATGTTTCTCACCACATATTCGCGTCGGTTCGCCCATAATTGCTCGCCGGTGTCTCCATTGGAGGCATTGACATAGCGCACATTATAGTTTGCAAACCGATGCACTCCTACTTCTTCGGCATGCCCCGAAAGCATAGCCACCACGGGTAGCAGGCATAAAAATCTTCTCAACGCATTCATATTCAATATTACTTATAAGTCAAACGCCTTTGACAAGGCATCTATATTTTCAAATGTTTTCCATCCTTTCTGTTCTCCGGCTTTCCTGTTTCGCTCCGCATCATCAATATAGATTACGGGTTCATCATAGGGTACGGCTTTGCATACCTCGTCGTAAATCGGTTTTTCCGGTTTATAAAGATGAAGGCGGAAAGAAAGGAACACATGGTCAAAATGGTCATCGAGCGTATATCCGTCATAACAGAACATCGGCTCGATATACTGCCAATGCATCTCATTGGTGTTGGATAACAGACAAACCGTATGTCCATCTTGGCGCAAGCGCCGCAGGAGGGCTTTTTTACCCTCCTGCACGGGCGCCAATTCGGATAACCAGACTTGTCTGATCTGTTCGTATGTTATATCTGAGCGGCACAATGCATGAAAATGGTTCAGTGCTTCACCGGTAGTAATCAATCCCAGCTCATAGTCATGCAAAAACGAGTCCCCTCCTCCAGCCAGTAGCACCTCGGGGTCCAAACTGCATTGCTCCTTCTCGGGCATCAGTTGCCGGAAACGCTCCATGAAGCCCGGCACATCTATATCCGAGAGGACACCGCCCATATCAAATACGAACGTCATGATTACAATTCCTGACCAAGCGTATTATAGGTCTTGCTGCCACGAAGAATAACCACCTGACCATCGCGGATGGTTTTTGTGCATTTTACAGCACTACCTATATTCTCCACGCCTTCCGCCGTGTCAACCCAGACAGGCTCCACGCCATTCGGATCATAGGAACCGGCGACGGTGGTGGCAGCACGGGTATAACCACGTTGGTCTTTATCCAGATCCATCACTTTCGCCATGTCGTCAACAGGCCATGCCGCAATAGCGGTTTTGAGAGCCGCCATATCAATCGGGGCTACATCAGCCAGCGGAGCGACAACATCACATACGCCACCTTGGTTGGCAATAGCATTGGTGCCAAAGATGCTCTCAATCGTATTCACCGTTTCCAGCGAGGTCGGGATATTGTCAGAGGCAATGAAACCGCTGTTCTCGACAGTACTATTATTCATCACCGTACCGATTACATTGTAACCCGCACTATATGCAGCAGTGCTGGCAGCCTGAATGAAAACCACTGCATCAGAAGAGGTAAAGTCATCATTTGCCGCATACTCCACCATGATATTACCGGCAAAGTAGTTTTTCGAATTTGTGCCTGCAGAAACGGCAGAACCGTTATTTGAGCCACGGCTGCTGCGCTGACGGCAAGGGTTATTGTAGAAGGTATTGTTGATAAAGTATGCAGATGCATTACTACCTACGCGGATACCTACGCCACGATACCAGCATTTACTATCGGCAACGAGGCAGTTTACGAGATACACGGAACCGCCATTATCCGAAACGGAGCAGTTGCCGCCATAGGTACCCCATTTCTCTGCCCCCGGAACACTTAGCACGGTACCATAAGCTATGTTATTGCGGAACTCGCAACGCTCGAAGTAAGCAATCGAAGCATCCAGCGGGTCAGTAGAAGAAGAGTTGGACTGACGCGGACGAACCTGGAAGGCAGCACCAGAGCCCTTGGCAGTAATATTATCGCGGAAGATACAATCGAAGCAGCGTACGGCACTACCCCAAATCTCTATAGCTCCATTCGAACCGTTGGCGTCATCGTCTGTCTGCGAGTCATTATTGAGGAAACGGCAGAAATGGAAGTCCACCTGCGCAGCCTGTACGAATACCATATTGCCCCAATACTTGCTATTCAAGCGCAGACCATCTCGGAAGGTAATACCCCAGATTTCTGTTTTCTGCCAGTCGGAATAATACGCTTCGCTTTTAACATCAGCGGTACCATCGCCGATGTAAACGAATGCATAGTCGGTATTATCTCCCTTGCCGTCTCCATCCAAGTCGGCAGAGAATACAGACTGTCCGCCCAGCAAGTAGTTGTAGGCGATTTTTGTACCGGTCATTGTAGCGGGATAACCGCCCTTAAGAACCACCCCTTGCGGGATGACCCACTTATTGGTGTTGATGTCCGGCGCATAGGAGCCTTCCATCAGATAGAACTCGGTACCCGGTTCAGCATCTGCCAAGGTAGAGCCGAGCAAGTCGGCACCGGCAGCGTTTTCCCATGATGTACCGTCTTCATCACCCAGACCTACCGGAGCGAAGAAATAACGTGTTACCTCTTCTTGAGCGAAAAGGCATGTGCTGAGCATTACACTTAACACAAGAAAGAAAGTTTTTTTCATAATAAATAATTTTAGGGGTTAATTATAATAATATTAGTATTGCAAACCATCTATCCATCCCGGGTTCTGGCTGAGCGCTCCGGATGTCATGGTGCGGTCGGTGATAGGGATAGGATACAGGTAGTCTTTATCTTCATTCCACTGCATAATCATGTCTTTATAGGCGACCATATTGCCGGAAGTGCCGTTGGAGAGGAAAACATCCTGGTCGAATACCAGACAGGTCACGCCGAGTCCTCCGCTTTTCTTGGTGGCAGAGAGCAGGATATTAGCTTTCCCGTCGCCGGTAAGGTCATATTTGCCTTCGCCCGGGAAATACAAACCGAGCCTCGGCAGAGTGAACAAGTGTCCCTCTCTCCATCGCATGATATCCCAATAGTGGAGTCCTTCCAGCGGTGTCTCTATGAGTCTTTCACGTCGAATCTCCAGCAGCACGCCTTTGTTGGGGTGTGCGAGGAGCACGGGCGAAGAGAACCCGTATCCGTTCTCCGAGATCATGCCGGCATCCGGATTGGCATTCGCATCGCTCATACTCAAATGCGCCACACCGGCTCTATCACGCAGCAGATTGACGGATTTGTCAAGATCAGACTGCGTAAGCGTTCCAAGTTCGGCTTTCGCCTCCGCATAATTGAGATATACCTCTGCTACCCGGAAAATCGGCATGGTGCATACGCTGCCACCCCAAGTATTATAGGTTGACTCCATGATGTACTTGATGTACTTGTAGCCGGTATAAGTCATCTGCATATTGACGGCGTACGATTTGTCAGCTCCCATTTGTATATATCCCGGTGCATGTATGGTCTGCGCCATACGCGCATCCCGGTTTTCAAACACATGGATGTATGTAATGGTGTCGAAGCCCTGTTGGGAGGTAAAGGGAGTGCCGTCGCTCATCAGGTACAGGTCGGCATACCGTTTGGTGAAGCCGGTGGCACGCGCCACGGACCATGCCTGTGCGTTATGCTTGATATCCAAATCCTTGCTATACGCCCGTGCCCAAATAATTTCCTCCGTTTGCGGAGTGAGCGTAGCAAACAGCATCCGATAGGGTTCCGCTCCGGTCGTATAGAGACTGTATCCTCCCTCTTGCATGAGTGTGAGCGAAGCATCGGCACATTGCTGTAGCAGGTCATCCCAAGGAAGCACTTCGCTATAAACCGAACTGCCACCGTTGAACGTAGTTCCGGCATGGTACTTGCGGAACGTACCCTCAAACAAGCACACACGGGACTTAAGCGCAAGGGCTGTCCACTTATTGACTTCATAGGCAGAACGCATGGCGGGCAGCTCATCAACAGCCATATCCAAATCGGCAATGATATTTCTTACTACCAAGTCTCTGGAGTCACGCGGACGATTCAGGGACTCTTTATCGTCCGCATTGATTACATGGTCGTACCATGGCACCGCGCCAAAACGCTGCAGCATATTGAAATAGAAGTACGCGCGGAAGAAATGCGCCACGCCTACGTAGTGCGTACGGGCATCTGCATCCGAACATTGGTCGGCGTTCGCCAGCAGATAATTAATCTTGCGAAGCGTTTTCCATACATCCTTACTCCAATAGGCTTCACCGCTATGGATATCGCGTATGCCGCGCATCTCGTCATTGGGGACGGGTGCCACGAAATGCTCGCCTTCCTCTGCATACATTGTTTCCGGGTCAGGCATCATGCGATAGAAATAATTGCTATACTCTTTGAGTGCTGTTCCCGATGTAAAATAGGTAACGGTAGAGAGCTGGTCCTCCGGCGCAAGATCCATGTTGCAGGAGGTGAAGCAGAGCGTCATGACCGCTAAGGCTGTTATTTTTGAAATAGTCATATTCATAAGGCGTTAGAATGTTGCGGTTAAACCAAAGGTGAATGTGCGTGCGAAGCCATATGTAATCGCCTGCGAGCTGACCACTGCCTGCTCCGGGTCGATACTGCGGCAATACTTCTGCAACGGACTCCAGCACCACGGATTCTCCGCAGAGAAATAGATACGGAAATCAGAGAATACGTTTTTCCAGCACGGCAAGGTATAACCGACGGTGATATTTTTCATACGAAGATATCCCACATTGAGCATATACCGTGTGTTGGCAGGACCAAGGGAGTTCGCCGAGCCCAGCGCTTCGTACGCACGATAGCGCGGGAAATAGGCATCGGGATTATCCTCACTCCACACATTGGTCATAAAATCCTTTGCCATAAATCCCTGATAGGGTCGCGAATAGGGTCCCCAGAAGGTAGTAGCCTCCGTCATCGGATACCAGTCACGGCGTCCCACCCCTTGGAAATGGATACTCAGGTCCACTCCGTACCATTCAGCGCTGATATGGAAATTATAGTTATACTTAGGCAGCGTATTACCGATGATACGGCGGTCACCCGGGTTATCCACGGTATTGTTTCCTGATGTGATGACACCATCACCATTGAGGTCCACATAGCGCACATCGCCCGGATGAAGTCCCGGAGCCTTGGAATCAAGCACACCGACTATATCGGTATAGACCATTGAGTTGACAGGGTCCACTTTGGTCAGATAGTCATCAACCTCCTCTTGGGTCTGGAACAAGCCGTCAATCTCGTATCCCCACAGTTCGCCAAGTTCCTGTCCTTCATAATAGGTAGATAATAGCTTTTCAGGATTATTGTATTTGGTGATGAACGTGCGGTAGTTGTAGTTACCTACACCGCCGCCGATTTCGTACTTGAAATCCTTTCCGAGGACATTATGCTTGTCTCGCCACGTGACGGCAAGTTCCCATCCTCGGGTGGACATATTGGCGGAGTTCTGCTTGGGGTCAGTGGCGCCATATACAGACGGGAGAGCCGTACCGGTATTGAGCATACCTTCGGTATTACGGATATAGAAATCACCTGTCAGGGAGAGGCGGTTACCCAAGAATCCGAGGTCAAGACCCACATCATAGGTAGTCATCTTCTCCCAAGTAAGCGTTCCTGCATTGGGGTCGTTTTCCGTAGCATAGGAGAGGACGGTAGCACCGTCAAGCGTGATGGCCTGGGTGAACATACCGTCAGCATCGACCGACTGGATATAATCGTAGTATCCGGTCATCTGGTTAGCGAGCTGTCCGGCAGAGAAACGTATCTTAGCATTATCCCACCAATCATGAATAGACTCCCAGAACGGTTCTTCCGACATACGCCATCCCAGACTTCCGCCCGGCGTAACTGCCCAACGATAACCCGGTGCAAAGCGCGAAGAGGCATCGGCACGCACGCTGACCTCGAACAGGTATCGTCCCGCCCAGTCGTAGTTAACACGGGCGAAGAAGCCGTTTGTAGCCACGGTCTTGATGCTCTCGCTCAATTCGGTTACTTCACCTTTGGCGAAATTAAACGATGAGAGATCTTCGGTCATGAGGTCCATCCGCTCTGCCTCGAGCGAATGATAGCGATACATCTCGCCGTTATATCCCGCCGTGAGGGTAAGGTGATGCTTATCCCATGTGGGTGTCCAACGCAGATAGACATTGTAGTTATGCGTCTGGTACCGCGCCAATTGCTGGTGGTACGAATCGACAGAGCGGAAGTTCTCAATCAAGTCCGTTGTCCCCTCTTTGGCTGAATAGGGCACTTTGACGGAGCGGTTGCTAATCTCCTTCATACGCCATGTGAACGAATAATCCGCATTGAGCGTAAGATTCTTGTAGAGGTCAAAGGTAAGCGAATTCTGAATGACCATCTCGCGATTGAGATTGAGGTTCTTATGCTTGCCATTGAGCAGCAGCGCACTCATACCGTCACCTACCGTTCCCTGCCCGGAGTATATCCAGGGGTTGAGATACACAAACGAGCCGTCGGGATTGGTGGCGGGAATGTATGCCATCGCATGGAGTGAGCCTACACGGAAAATCTCACGAGACGATTCCGTACCCGGATAGGTGTATCTCGACGAGAAGAAGGAGAAGTTGACACCATAGTGCAGCCAGGGTTTGATATTGATATTCACCTTGGCACGCGTGGAGAACTGGTGCCACTTGTCGTTATCGATACGAATCATACCATCCTCGGTGTAATACCGTCCGCTGACGAAATAGTTAATCTTGTCGTTACCACCCTTGAGACTGATATTATAATCCTGGGTCGGGCGGATGGATTTGAAATAATGGTCATACCAGTCAAAGTTGGCATAATACTTATAGGAACCGTCGGATTGGGTTACCACCCACGGACGCTCCGGGTTCTCGGTCTCATCATTGAGGCGCATCCATAACTCGGCATAATCCGCTTCGGTATAGGTAGTCATCGCGGTCTTGGTATGCTGGAGCATGAAGATATCGCTGATGTATGCGGACCAGAATCCCTGCGTAATAAAATCATGGTCAGTAGTCGGCGATTTCCATCCGGCTTTAGCATCAATAGTGACTTGCGGAGCGAGTCCTTCCTTACCGGATTTGGTAGTGACCAGAATAACACCGGCAGCGGCTTTGGAACCATAGATAGCGGAAGCGGAGGCATCCTTAAGGATGGACACGGACTCGATATCATTGGTATTGACACGGGAGAGTTCCATCTCTACACCATCCACCAGCACCAGCGGCTTGGTGGTAGAAGAATTGTTGATAGAAGCCAGACCACGAATATTAAAGTTGTAGGAGGCACCCGGTCCGCCGGCGGACATGGTGATGTTGAGCGCAGGGTCGGCGCCCTGCAGGGCTGTGACCATATTCGGTGTCGGACGCCCGACGATGTCCTTTGACTCGACTACGCTGACGGCTCCGGTAAGGTTCACTTTCTTCTGCGCGCCATAGCCGACAACAACCACTTCATCGAGCTGAGCCGTAGACTCCGCCAGCATTACGCGATAGATATCGCTACCGGCAGCCACCCGCAACTCATAGGTCTCATAACCGAGATAGGATACTTGGAGGTACTGACCGGTAGATGCTTCGAGTGAAAAATTTCCGTCGAAGTCGGTGATAGTACCTTGGGTGGTACCTTTGATGACGACCGAGGCGCCAATGACGGGTTCATTGGATTTCTTGTCCAGCACGACACCGGTTATATGTCGGACCGCCGACTTTTTCTCTTCAACGGAGAGCACGATGACATTATTCTCCGCCATTTTGTAGGAGATGCCGGTTCCTTTGAACAATTGCTTGAGCGCCTGCTCCAAGGGGGTCTGATTAAGCGTGAGGGTGATGAGGTTATCCAACCCTGTGAGATTATTGTTGTAGAAGAAATGGTAATCGCATTGCTGCTCAACCATCGGCAGCACCTCCCGTATAGGCTGGTTGGTTACTTTCAGCGTCACCACCTGCGCTTGGACGGTCAACAACGACAGGAGCATTAAGGATAATGCTAATACAAATTTGCGTCTCATGGAATCAGGTGTTAATTATTGAACGTGTATTGTGACAGGAATCTGAACCGGTTGAAAATCCCAATTGGGATACTCCAGTCTTCCCCAGAAATAGATACGCACTTCGCCGGCTTTGGTAAGGGCAATCTTACTTGAGGTGAAAGAGACAATGCCATCCACCGTGTCGGGCGTACAGAAGTCCGCCGTCATATTCGGGTCGCTGCCCCACCAAGAGGTATAGAACCAATACTTGGCCTCCTTGAGCGAAGCATCACCCGGTGTGAGCATCGTGATAGAGCACTGCACAGAGTCACCGAGCGCATAGACCTCTTTGGCGGGCGTGACGGTGATGGTGCTGAATGTAGGTAGCTCGCGCGCCTTCTCCCCGGTGCACGCGACAAACGCGAGCACCAAGGAAAAGAGAGCGAAAATATAGGTCCGTTTCATAAAGAAATGAGATTTTGACCAAAGATTCTAATTATAATTGCGAACCCAAGACATTGAATTCCTTGCCATCACGAAGGATCAGGAGTTGTCCGTTGCGGATAACCTTAACGGCCTTGACAGCAGTATTGGCATCGTCAATACCAGTAGGAGTCGACTGTACCGTAATGGTCAGGGTCATGTCAGTCAGCAGAGCCGGCAAGGTATAGATACCTGCCTCCGGTGTCAGAATAGCGTCACCGCAGGTTACGCTCGTGATGCTATAGTTTTCATCAGGCTCTATAGTAGCGGTAGTTGTATAGCCCTTTGGCAGCGAATAATCACCTGCTGTTTTCGTTTCTCCGCCGACGGTGAGCGTTGCATGGTCAAATGCAGCGATAGTCAAGGTATAGTACGGCAACTCATAGGCACCAAGATCTACACCTTCAATATTACGGTTATTGCCATCTAAATCCTTTGTAACAACAGCGATAGAAGAGTTCGCTCTACCCAACATTGGGGATTGCCAAGTCAGGCGGTAGTCACCATTGGCAGGGTCTGCAAAATGCGGAGCACGGCCCGTCTGCTCGTTCTGATCTCCATCCAGATAGGTATCATCCTCATCGTTACTCATGCTCAATTTGATACCGTTCGTGGTATTCTGATGGGCGATGGCGTTGTAAACACGGTTTGCTGCAGCATAATGCGAAATATAATATATCTGTGTATTCTGCGCAACACCGTTGTGCTTGTTGCCCCATACGATGTTATTCGCCAGTTTGGTTCCGTTATCCGATGATGCACCACAGGAGATACCGCATTTCGAATTATGCGATGCATCATTGATGAGTTGGTCATTATTAACGATAGTACAACCGATGACATCCGAATTAGCAGATTCTATACCAATTCCTCCCACCTTACCAGTAGCGGTATTGTCAGCGATAAGGCAATTGATTACCTGGCACTTACCGAACAGACGCACACCACCCGTGTCGCCGCCGGAGTAGTTGCCCTTCACAATACAGCCCACCAAACGACCACTTTGCAAGTGTACGCCACCGCCGGGACCCGTTTTGATGGAGTTATTGGTATTGTTGTTCTCGATGATGCAGTTGAGCACCGTACCGCGGACGCGGACACCACCGCCATGCGTACCGCAGTTATTGCGGATTATACAGTCTTCTGCGCAGACATCCGTAGCGGCATCTATAGCGTCATTGCCTACACCACCACCCATGCAGTTGCCGTTATAGGAGAAGGTATTGTTTTGGATAAGACAATGCTTGACTTGTCCCTTCTTACCGAGTGCTACACCTGAACTGAGCCCATTGGCAGGAGTGGCACTTATTGCCTTAAGATTACCGTTTTGGATGGTAAAGTTAGACCAGATGGTCCATGTGGTGAAATTAGACGGTTGCTCCAGCACACGCCCATCGGCATTGGCATCAAGTATAGATGCGTAGTCCGTTTGGGCGGTAAAATCAGCATTCCAACCGCCGGATACATTCACACCTTCTTTCATGGTGAAATTACCCACATAAGTTCCGGCCTGCACATAGACGGTGGTACCGGCTTCGGCGGCATTGATTGCCGCCTGAAGCTCTGCACCGGATTTGTCTGCCGTCACCTTCGTCTGGGCATATAGTCCTATACATGCCATCAGACATACTATTGACATTGATATCTTTTTCATTGTGTATTCAATTAAGGGTTCTTGTCTTGTTGTTGACAGCATCAATCGCCTCCTCCGAGATAATCGGAATCGGCAGGAGTGTTGTTGTTGATGTTGATCTCATTACTACTGCCGGCGTCACTGCCTGCTAACAGATTAGAGACCGAAAGCATGGTGTGCAGCTCCGTCATAGGAGCGATATATAAACTCTTTCTCATAATAACTGTTATTTATATTCTAAATAATATGTTTTTATTGGTTTATTGACTGACCAAGGACGTTGTAGGTCTTGCCGTCACGGATGATGAGGAGTTGGCCGTTGCGGATCATCTTCTCATTTTCACCTGCGCCGTCAACCATCTGGTCCATACCGGTAGCGGAACCCTGCTCTTGGTGGATACCGATTACTCTGCGGCGCGGAGAAGGCTCTGATACGGTATAAGCAGGTATTTCCGACAACTTGATATACGCTCTGTTGGCGCTAAGATTGATCTCTATATCATCTGCTCCATCAAAGGCCTGGCGCAATTCGTTGTTTTGGAGTACGTAGAATCCTTCGCCTTTCACCTTCTCTCCGGTAATCGTACCATACAAACCGTTTTCGTTACCGGCTGATGCAGGGCTGCCCTCTGCGATATAGCCGAAGGATACGGAGGCAGCAGAAGCGAGGAAGAAATACGGGTTACCGGCTTCCATAGCATCCACCTCTTCCAGCAGCAGTCCGCTCTTGAGATCATCGGAGAACGAGAGTACCTTGTAAACAGTTGCTCCGGCAATATCCGCAGCAGCTACAGCGAACGGCAAACAGATCGTACCGTAACGACCGGCAGTCACCTCGCGGGTGTAAGTATTAGCCACAGGATTCTCATAGGTATATTCATAGCATCCGCGGTCAATGACACCCATTTTGCGGGTATTGCCTGCAAGATCTTTGGTTCCATAGAAATAACCTCCGTGTCCTGAATCAATCAGCCCTGCCGGCGACGGATATACAAGCGTGTAGTCTCCATTGGCTGCATCCGTAAAGCCCGGATCAGTATCTTTGTCCAGCAGAATGGTATTGACACCTTCGAAGTCCTCTCCACCTGCCAGTTTTCCATTCCAGACAACGGCATTGTGGACGAAGTTATTCTTTTGGTTGCCATAAGAAGAAAGGAGCATAATCTGGCTTGCTTGTACTTCATTATTGGCTTTGTTGCCCCATACAATATTATTACAGAACTGCAACGGACCACCTACGTTAACACGTACGCCACACCAATCGGGGTTGGAGGATGAAGTCTGAGAGTTATTCACAATGGTATTGCCAAATGCATAATGTACACCGCCCTCCAGAGCCATTCCTCCGACGCGCTGTGCCGCACTATTACCAACTATCAAACAGTTAGCAATCGTACATGATTTGTTATTATCATATGTTAAGCGTACTCCGCCTGTATTCTCGTTACTTGTATTATTACGAATAATACTATTGTACATAGCAGCGCCACTTTGTAACATAACGCCACCGGTATTACTTGTTGTCGTAGCATTGTTCTCTACTATACAATTCTGCACCGTACCACCATATGCACGGATACCCGCTCCTGCTTTCGCTTGATTGTTTCTCACCTCGCAATTCAATGCTATCGCAGCCTGCAAGTGGATACCACCACCGGCGTCTGTTACTGTATTATTTTCAATGACAGAGTTCTGAACCGTTCCTCTAATACGCATACCTCCACCTTGATTAGCCGTATTGCCAGAAATGATACAATCATCAATGATAACCCCCGCATTGCTGTCATCGCAATAGACACCACCACCTTGCGTGGTGCATACATTATTCATCACTTTACAGTGGTTCAACTGACCATTCTTACAAAGCGCTGCACCACCACCTGTACCGGTAACATTACCATGTTGGATAACAAGATTACTCCAAACAGTAGGATTGGTAAATGCTGCAGATTGTGTTACTACGCGTCCACTGCTGTTGGCGTCCAATATTGTTGCATAATCCGTTTGTGCGGTAAACTCATTATTCCAACCACCGCTGACATTCACGCCATCCTTCATAGTGAAATTGCCGTAGAAAGTACCAGCTTGTACATAGACGGTGTATCCTATAGCTGTATTGTTGATTTTCGTCTGCAAATCTTCGCCTACAAGCACGTATACATCGCTCGCTACAATAGGATACTCATAGGCTCCCATATCTACCGCAGCATTGACAATACGATCATGGCCAACAAGGTCTTTTGCGACGGTCGCCTTGGCACTATTACCACGATCCAATAAGATAGAGGTGGAAAGAAGAGAGAAGTCTCCGTTGGCCGCATTAACAAAGCCCGGATCATCTGCTGTCAATTGGATAGAAGTCTCTGCACTGTCATCGCCTTTCTGCCCCATAATAGCATTATAACTACGTTGTCCGGCTGACTTGTCGTAACGGGAGATATAATAAACCTGCTGAGCCTCAACTGTCCCGTTCGACATATTGCCCCATACAACGTTGTTTACAAAGAATGTCCCATTTGGATTCATTGGCGTCTTATTTTTATCATATGCAATCTTTACGCCCGCTTGAGAACCGGTGCCAGTCAATTGGTTATTGCATACAATAGTATTACCTATCACATTAGAGAGAACACTCTCAAGAGAAAGACCGCCTATTGATCCAGATGCTGTATTGTTGTATATCAAATTATTGATAACATCGCTTTTCCCAAAGCAACGCACACCACCAGTGTCTCCTCCAGACAAATTGCCACGAACGATACAGTTGACCATACGTCCTCCTTGTAAGTGCACTCCGCCTGCCGGACCTTTCTTTACTGAATTATTCGTATTGTTATTCTCAATCACACAGTTCAACAACGTACCGCGTACGCGGGCGCCACCGCCGTGTGTTCCGCTGTTATTGCGGATCCAGCAGTCCTCGGCGCATACGTCCGTGGCTGCGTCCACGGCATCGTTGCCGACACCGCCACCCATACAGTTACCATTGTAGGCGAAGGTGTTATTCTGAATGAGGCAGTGCTTGACCTGTCCCTTCTTACCGAGTGCTACACCAGAACTGAGCCCATTGGCAGGAGTGGTACTTATTGCCTTAAGATTACCGTTTTGGATGGTAAAGTTAGACCAGATGGTCCATGTAGTGAAATTAGACGGTTGCTCCAGAACACGTCCGGTCTCCTGGGCGTCGAGGATGGAAGCGTAGTCGGTCTGGGACTCAAAGTTCTCATCCCAACCACCGGATACATTGACGCCTTCCTTCATCTGGAAGTTACCATAATAGGTACCGGCTTGTACTTTGACTGTATCACCGAAAGATGCTGAATTGATTTTAGCTTGTAAATCGTCTCCTACCGAGACTTGAACAATTGCTGCCTGGGCACCTGTCCAACAGAGCAACCCAACGAACAAAGGAATAAAGGGTATATATAAACCATTGTGTCATTATCCACATGATAACTCATGTCCGACGCAAGGCAGAGCACATCGAGGATGTTCCGTAGGGATGAGCGGCCAAGGTAGCCGGTGAAGCGCTCCTGCTTGAGTTCATCCGAGGTAATGACGAGGTCAATGTTATAATTGCGGGACAGCTCGGCGGCTATCTCTTCAAGGGTCTGGTCGTTATACTTGATCTCTCCGTTAAGCCATGCGGTATAGTCGGAAGGCGTGACGGTATGCTTGGAGAGGGCGAAGGTCTGCCGATCCATGAGCACACGGCTGCCGGGTTCCATCGTGAGGTCGGCATCGCGTGCGTTGACCCGCACCTTGCCGTCACGTAGCACCACAGATATATTTGACTCATCGCTATAGTTACGCACATCGAAAGAAGTTCCTAGACAAGTGACGGTCATGCCGTTGGCAGTAACCACAAACGGATGCTCGGGATCACGTGCCACTTCAAAGAAGACTTCGCCGTCGATGGAGACCTGACGTTTGCCGTCAGCGAGGTTATAGCGCACGGTGGTCTGGGCATTGAGGGTGAGGGCTGTGCCGTCAGGAAGGGAGACACGGCTGTGCTCGCCCATACCAGTAGCGACGATGATTGGTGATTGGTGATCGGTGATTGGTGATTTTTGATTTTGGATGCCAAAGAGGACCCAACCGAAGGCACCAGAGATGATGAGGATGAGCATGACGGCAGCTATCGACCAGCAACGACGGCTGATTAAAGGACGCTGTGTACGAGCGTAAACATTATTTAGAATACGCTCGCGTATGGGTTCGGGCATGCCGCCCTCGGCAAACTCGATGTCCGTCCGAAGCCAGCCACCGAGCTGTTCGTCCGCATGGAGCTGACGCAGCAGGCCCTCCCGCTCCTCAGCGGTAGCATTACCTGCCAGATATTTCTCGAATAATTGTTTCATTGAATTTTGCCTTTCTACCTATAGGACAGCCGAGTGCGTCGCATCCCCTAATCGGGAGGAGAATTTTTAATCATTTAATCTTGCTCGTAGTTCTTTGAGGGCGAGGGTGATGTGGATCTCGACCGTTTTCTCACTGATATGGAGGGCGGCTGCGATCTCTTTGTTGGTCTTGTGCTCGAAGCGGCTCATAGTAAAGACACGTTGCCGCATAGGAGGCATGCTCGAGACAACTTGCTTGAGGTAGTCTTCGAGGGAACGGGCGTTCTGCCTGCTCTCCGGTTCGGTAGTCGCCTCGGAGCCGTGCTGCATGACGTACTCCTCATAGACATACCTGACCATGTCGTGCTCGCAGTAGTTGAGGAAGGTATGCTTGGCAGTAGAGAAGAGATAGCCGAGAGCCGCCTGCTGATCACGGAGACTGTCCCAGTGTTCCCACAGGCGTACAAAGGTCTCCTGCACAATCTCCTCGGCGAGGTACGAATCCCCGCCGGTTAGGCGCAGGGCAAAGCCATAGATATGGCGGCTATACGCGTCGTATAGTTGCTCAAACTCGCGCTTGCGGGCGGCTGTTCTATTATTGCCGAATATGCTCATTCTATGAATATGACAGTTGAGATGGACACATCCCCTAATCGGGGTGTGATTTTTTAGAAAAAAAGCGCAGGATCTGTATTTTATTACTTGTCCTGCGGTTCAGAGGCTCTGCTACAAGCTTTGTTATAACCGAACAAGCAACACAGAACCTACGCTAAAAAAGTATATCAATCTCCCTCTGCCGGGAGCATAATATACCCTACGCATATATCTATTGTTGCATTGCTTTGACTATAACAATTTGGAATGTAGCAGTTTTCCGAACCGTCAAAACACGCGCTAATAAACGCCTTTTATGTAATCGCTTATATCACCAACGATCAGAGCGGAAAGGATCTATATGCACCCTTTCGGGTGCAAAGATACTGATTTTTTTGCGAATAACCAAATTTTTCGTATAAAATCGTAAAGAAAACTATATTTTGAAGCGAAATCAAAAGGGAATAGCGGATATGTGTCGGCAACTAGACGACGTAATACGAAGAAGAGATGTGGCGCGGGTGGGTATGTCGTCAGCTAGACGACGTAATACAAAGAAGAAAAACGCACCGCAGGTATCTA
>CADCCH010000052.1 GCA_902799875.1 uncultured Bacteroidales bacterium
CTGGTTCATGCACAATGAACAAGGCGCTGCGAACATCGCGAATTGGATTGAAGACGCGATTGTCAAGAACAAGCTGATTGACGCGGAAGCCTTTGAGGACGAAGCTGTTGCAGAACCAGAAGCCGCTCCTGCCGCCGCCGTTGAAGAAGCCGCGCCGCAGGCGGAGGCCGCTCCGGCCTCACTGCTGAACTACGTCCGCGGGCTGCTGAGGCTCCGCAAGGAGGTCTGGGTGACGAGTCCGGTCTGGGGAATGTGTGCCTGTCGTACCTCTCTTTGTTTGACGCCGACTCGGCAGCACGCGTATGGAACCGCATGGATAATATGGGCAAAGCGCTGGCTAAGAACCCCGACACGGGTGGTATCACCTATTGGCTTGCGCATAGCCATCAAGCGCTCGGTGAAAAACGCTACGATATATACGCCAACCATCCTATGGCGTGTGCCTATACAGATACGCTGAGTGGTCGTACGACCTATGCCGTCTATAACGTCGGCAATACCAATCTGAGCGTTCATTTCTTTGGTGCGGTAGATACCACGGTTACGGTGCCGCATGGTCTGACGCTTATCTGCGGAACACAAACGCGGACCACTACGACCATCGAGGATGAGCAGGACGAGATCGAACCCGATCCGATGGCATGGGATTTGCCGTATCCTAACCTGGCGCTGCATAAACCTGTCACGGCTTCGTCCGAGGAGAATGCAGGTTGTCTCAAAGAGAACCTGACGGATGGAAATACGACGACCCGCTGGGGATCGGCGCATCAGGACGGTGAGTATGTGATCGTGGATCTGGAACAGGTATGCTATATCGACCATATCATCTTACGTTGGGAAGCGGCGTATGCGACTGAATATGAGTTGGCCTTCAGCGATGATAATACCTCTTGGCGCACTGTCACTCTCAGCTCCGCCGGAGGCGTGGAGAAAATCCAAATCACCAATTACCAATCACAAATCACCAATAGTCGTGCACGCTATATCCGTTTGACGGGCCTGCAACGTGCCACCCAATACGGCACATCGCTCTATGAGTTAGAAGCATACGGACGACCGCTGACTTGTGACCCGACGAAGGTGTTTGCGATTGCCTTGTCTGCCACCGATACGGTACTCTATCAAGGTCAGACGACGACCCTTACCACCACAGCTTATAACTGCGAAGGAACGGTGATCTCTGCAACGGGTGAACAGTTGACTTATCCCGATTACGGACTGTTTACAGAGACGCGCACGTTGGATGGCTGTCAGGCTTCGCTGACGATCGTGGTGATGGAGACGGAACACGTGGACTCTATCGTGGTTTATCCGGCAGAGGTAACGATGCCGATAGGCGATACGCAGACCTTTGAGATCTGTCCGATTAACCAGTTTGGTGAACCGGTTGACACCTGCCGAGAGACCTTCCGTGCGACGCAGTTAGGGACGCAAACACTTCACTTCAACTGCTTTGAGATGACCGCGGAGGCGATCGTACATATATTGCCTTATTCAGCTGTCAATCTGGCGCTCGGCAAACCGACTACGGCTTCCGGTTCCGAGTACGAAGCCTCTATGGGAGCGGCTTTTGCCACGGATGGTAATCTGACTACCCGTTGGGGCAGTAGGCATCAGGACGAAGAGTGGATCGAAGTGGACCTGCAGCAGTGTTATCTCTTGGATTCGGTTCGTCTCTATTGGGAAGCCGCGTATGCAACGAACTATGAGTTGCTCGTCAGCGATGATGCCGTAACCTACGAACAGCTGTATTCCACGGCGACCGGTGCCGGAGGCAATGTGTCGATTCCGGTTACCGCCTCCGGTCGGTACGTGAAGATCCTATGTCATGCCCGTAACACCGGTTACGGTGTATCTTTATGGGAAATCGAAGTGTACGGCTCCGGTCGATGTGATAATCCGGAGACCGGCATCATAAATCACCAATCATCAATCACCAATTACAAATTCATCAAAGATGGACACCTCTATATTTCGCGTAACGGTGCTGTCTATACTGTTGACGGCCGTATGCTCGTGTGCACACAAGAGTGACGAAGAGCGTTTTGTGGAAGATCTGCTCTCGCGGATGACCCTCGAAGAGAAGATCGGGCAGATGAACCAACTCGATCCGGAATGGGATGCGGATATCAAAGAACCGCTCATTCGCGAAGGGAAGGTGGGTTCTATCTTCAATATCATCGGCGCAAAGGAGGTGAACCGTCTGCAACGCATGGCGGTGGAAGAGACGCGTCTGGGTATTCCGCTGCTTGTGGCGCGTGATGTGATCCATGGTTTCCGTACGATCTACCCGATACCGCTGGGTCAGGGTGCGACTTGGAATCCCGAACTGGTGGAGCAGGCGGCGGCTTTGACCGCAGACGAGGCTGTCTCGGCCGGTATCCGTTGGGCGTTCTCACCGATGGTGGACGTGGCGCGTGATCCCCGTTGGGGACGTGTGGCGGAAGGCTATGGAGAAGATACCTACCTCACTTCGCAGATGGCCGCGGCGGTCGTCAGAGGCTATCAGAGTCATCAGATGGCGGCGTGTGTGAAGCATTTTGCCGGGTATGCGGTGTCCGAAGGAGGACGCGATTATAATACGACCTGGATACCGGAGATACAGTTACGCGATGTCTATCTGCCGCCTTTCAAAGCGGCTGTCGATGCGGGGGCAATGAGTCTGATGTGCTCCTTCAATGCGCTCAACGGACTGCCTTCGTCGGCTAACAAACACTTGAACGTGGATATCTTACGGGACGAGTGGCATTCGGATGCCCTACTCGTCAGCGATTGGGGTTCGGGTTCGGATCTGGTACCGCATGGACTCTGTGCCGATAAGAAGGAGGCAGCGCTTCGTTGCATCCACGCCCGCATGGAGATGGATATGCAGGGCAATATCTACCACGATTATCTGGCGGAACTGGTAGCGGAAGGAAAAGTGAAAGAGAGTCAGATTGACGAATGTGTGCGCTCGATCTTGCGCATGAAATACCGCTTGGGACTCTTTGAGAATCCGTACGTACCGGAAGAAGAACCGATTGCTTATACCGATGAGGCACTTGCCCTTGCTACCGAAGCGGTGGAGCAGGGAACGGTGTTGCTCAAGAATAACGGAGTTTTGCCATTAAACATTCACCCCTTCACCCATTCATCCATTCTAATCACCGGTCCTATGGCCGACCAGCAAAAAGAGCAACTCGGTACCTGGATCTTCGATGGTGAACCCGAGCATAGTGTAACCCCGCTAAAGGCTTTACAAGAAGCGGGGATGAAGGTGGTTTATGAGCCGGGATTAACTTATTCGCGCGATAAATCGACGGCGTATTTCGCCAAAGCAGTTGAGGCAGCCAAGAAGAGCGATGTGATCTTGTTCTTTGCCGGCGAGGAAGCGATCCTGTCCGGAGAAGCACGTTGCCGTGCAGACATATCCTTACCCGGTGCACAAACGGCGCTGTTGACTGAACTGAAGAAGACCGGCAAACCGATTGTGCTCATCGTGATGGCCGGTCGTCCGTTGACGATTGGTGCGGAAACGGAGATGGCGGATGCGGTGCTGTATTCCTTCCACGGAGGAACGATGGCGGGTCCGGGTTTGGCGAATGTGATTACCGGTAAGGCCGTTCCTTCCGGACGACTGCCGATGACCTTTCCCAAAATGGTGGGACAGGTTCCGCTATATTATAACCGCCTCAATACCGGTCGTCCTACCTATGATCCGCCGGTGCTGATAGATGATATCCCGGTGGGTGCCAAACAGTTCTCGGTGGGGTATTCGTCCTGCTGGCTCGAGACGGCTACAGAACCCCTCTTCCCCTTCGGTTACGGTTTGAGTTACACCACTTTCCAGTACGGCGAAACAGAAATTACCAATGACCAATTACCAATGACCATTTCGTGCCGTATCACCAATACCGGTGATCGGGACGCTTACGAGGTGCCACAACTGTATGTTCGTCAACTCTTCGGTGACTTGGCGCGACCGATATGCGAACTGAAAGGCTTCCAAAAAATCTTCATTCCTGCCGGTGAAACGAAAGAAGTAACGTTCACGCTAACCAAAGAAGATTTAGGCTACTGGCATGAAGCCAAGAACGGCTTCGATAGTCGTGTATGGTTCGCTACCGATGAGGCGGACTTCGATGTGTGGATAGCACCCGATTCTAGAAGCGTTCGCGGAACTCAGAAGGTGTCTAACTAACAGTTTAACCGTTTAGCGAAAAAGCGTCCTTTTGGGCGCTTTTTTGTATAAATTTATACAAATATTTGCATATGTCAAAAAAAAAGTGTAATTTTGCACGCAAAAATGTGCAAAATGAGAAATATGAAACCGACATTATTTATTTTGGCTGCCGGAATGGGTAGCCGTTACGGAGGATTGAAGCAGCTGGACGGGCTGGGTCCTCATGGGGAGACAATCATGGATTACAGTGTCTTTGACGCGCTGCGTGCGGGTTTTGGCAAGGTGGTCTTTGTGATACGTAAGGATTTTGAAGACGACTTTCGTGAGAAAGTGCTGTCTAAGTATGCGGACAAAGTGCCGTGCGAGGTGTGTTTCCAATCGGTGGATGCCGTGCCGGCGGGTTGTTCCTTCAATCCGGAGCGTACCAAACCCTGGGGTACCAATCATGCGATCCTGATGGGTAAGGACATCATTCACGAACCGTTTGCTGTCATCAATGCCGATGATTTCTACGGTCGCGATTCGTTCCGCGTGTTGGCTGAGTATCTGCAATCGATCGAGGGTACGCAGGGACGTTACTGCATGGTGGGTTACCGCGTGTGCAACACGCTCAGTGAGCACGGTACGGTCAGCCGCGGTGTCTGCACGACGGATGCCGAGGGATGTCTGACGGATGTGATAGAGCGGACGAAGATAGAGACCAAGAACGGGCAGATCGTCTTTACCGAAGACGGAGTCGATACACCGCTTGAACCTAACACACCGGTGTCGATGAACATGTGGGGTTTCACGCCGGAGTATTTCGAATACACTGAAGCCGCTTTCCGTACTTTCCTGGCGGAGAAGGGACAGGAACTCAAATCCGAGTTCTATATCCCGACACTCGTCAATGACCTCATCGCTGCCGGTAAGGCTTCCTGCCGCGTGCTGGATACTACTTCCAAATGGTTTGGCGTTACCTACGCGGAAGACCGACCGATGGTAGTGGCTAAGTTTAAACAATTGGTTGAATCCGGAGAGTATCCTTCTCCATTATTTTAAATAGCATTATGAAAAAGTCTAATTCCTTGCAAATCATCACCATCATCGCGATGATGTTCCTCTATGCGATGATCGCGTTTGTGACCAACCTCGCTGCTCCGGTCGGTAAGATCTGGGGTGCTTCTTTTGACGACCCGGCTCAAGCAGAACGCATGGGTATGTTGGGTAACCTGTTTAATTTCCTGGCGTACCTGATCATGGGTATCCCGGCAGGTAATTTTCTGGCTAAGTTCGGTTATAAGAAGACCGCGCTGACGGCTATCGCACTCGGTTTTATCGGTATTGTCGTGCAATGGCTCAGCGGCATGGCCGGCAGTTTTGCGGTCTATCTTGGCGGTGCGCTGATCTGCGGATTCTGCGTATGTATGCTCAACACTGTGACCAACCCGATGCTTAACCTGCTCGGTGGCGGCGGTAACCGCGGTAACCAGCTCAACATGATCGGCGGTACGCTGAACTCGCTGTCCGGTACCTTGACCCCGATGCTGGTCGGTGCTATCATCGGTGAGAGCCTGGCTGGCAAGACGATTGCGGATGTGAACATCATGCTCTACATCGCCATGTGCGTCTTTGCGTTGCTGTTCCTGATCATCTTCGTTACCCCGCTGGCAGAACCGGCAGGCGCAGGTCAGCAGATCACGTACGAACGCAGCCCGTGGGCTTTCCGTCACTTGACATTAGGCGTAATTGCCATCTTCTTCTACGTAGGTATAGAGGTTGGTGTGCCGGCCACGCTCATCAGTTATCTGAATCCGCTGGTAGGTTTTGCAGCCGCAGGTTTCGTAGCCGGTCTGTACTGGCTGCTGATGCTGGTTGGTCGTACGATCGGTTCGTTCGTCGGTGGTAAGGTGAGCAGCAAGACGATGATTTGCTGCGTATCGGTGGTGGCTATCGTGCTGATGGTGGCTGCGATGATACTGGGTGACAAAGTGATGATCAACATGCCTACCGGTTGGGACTTCGCAGTAGCACAGATGCCGATTGCAGCCCTGCTGATTATCCTCGTGGGTCTGTGTACCTCGGTGATGTGGGGTTGTATTTTCAACCTGGCAACCGAAGGACTCGGTAAATATACGGCGAAAGCTTCGGGTATCTTCATGATGATGGTGGTCGGCGGTGGTGTCGTACCGTATATCCAGAGTATCGTGGCGGCGCATAATATTCTGCTCAGTTATATCGTGCCCATCATCGGCGTAGCGTATATCCTCTACTATGCGTTGTGGGGAAGCAAGAATGTGAATAGAGATATCAAGGTTGATTAATAATCTCTGCGGCGCTCTTATTCGGATGCGCCCGTGTATAATTCCGCCTTCGGTTATCCTCATTTGTCGGGTCTGACAGTGTCCCTATAAGATCCTCGAAAACGGTCATGTCATCATCATCCGCAACAACGAGCGATATGACGTAACGGGTAAAAAGTTGAAGTAAAATGGTACATGATTTATATATCTTGATGATCACGGCAGGCATCGTGAGTCTGCTTTTCAAGTTGTTGAAACAACCGGTTGTGCTGGGTTACATCGTCGCCGGTATCTTAGTGGGACCGAACCTCTTGGGGGAGAACATCGTGAACCCCGAGAACGTCGAGGCGTGGGGAAATATCGGTGTGCTTTTCGTGCTCTTCTGCATCGGTCTGGAGTTTCGTCTCAAGAACCTGGTATCGAGTGGTAAAACGGCACTCATCGGTGCGGCAACCATCATCATCGGTATGATGGTGCTGGGATACGGTGTAGGACGTTTTGCACTGCTGGATAACATGAACTCGCTCTTCCTGGCTGCGATGTTATGTATGTCCAGTACAACTATCGTGATGAAGGCCATTGATGAGGCAGGACTGAGTAAAGCACGCTTCGTCAAGGGTGCAACGAGTATCCTCATTCTCGAAGATATTGTGGCCGTTGTACTCTTGGTGCTGCTCTCCAGTATCGCGGTTAAGAATAGTTTTGAGGGCGTCGAACTGGTAAAGAAAGTCGGCGTCCTGGCGGTGACGCTGGTCGTATGGTTTGTGGTGGGTATTCTCATCATCCCCACGTTTCTACGCAAGGTACGTCCATACCTTAACGATGAGACGCTCATCATCTTGGCTTTGGGTCTCTGCTTGGGTATGGTGCTGACGGCAGAAGAAGCCGGTTTCAGTAGCGCACTCGGTGCGTTCGTGATGGGTATGGTGCTGGCAGAGACGCTGGAAGCCCACCGGATTGAGAAACTCATGGCTCCGCTCAAGAACGTGTTCGCTGCCATCTTCTTTGTGTCCGTGGGTATGATGATCAACCCGGGCTCACTGGTGGAGTACTGGCCGTCGATCCTCATCGTCTCGGTGGTCGTTATCCTCGGTATGATTACCTTCGGTACACTCGGCTGCTGGTGGGGTGGTGAGACCATGAAGGACGCGATGTCCACCGGATTCTCCTTCGTGCAGATCGGTGAGTTCGCGTTCATCATTGCTGCTTTGGGAAGCAAACTTGGGGTCACCGATCCGGCTATC
>CADCCH010000053.1 GCA_902799875.1 uncultured Bacteroidales bacterium
AGTTTTTATACCCTATTTTGTATGCAATGAAACCCCCGCTTATATATAAAAAGGTACTTTTGCACCGCAAAATCTCAATTACACATTTAACGCTAACTAAAATGATACACAAGAAAAGTTATTCTCTGAGACACCTGTTTGTTATTAGTATGACAAGCATCACGCTAACTCTTGCAGCTCAACCTACAGCTAAAGAGTGGAATAAAGACGTGGTTGGTTGGAACTTAGGCAATCAGTTAGAATGCTCTGCCCCTGGTCAAGATGGCGAGTCGATGCAAATCGGCATGGCCGACAATAGCATCAAGGCAGAAACTGCATGGGGTAATCCTGTTGTTACCAAGAAAGTCATTAAAGCCGTAAAAGATGCCGGTTTCAATGCTATTCGTATTCCTGTCCGTTGGCAGTGCCATATTACCAATGCGCAAGCAATGAGCATTGACAAGGCATGGCTTAACCGTGTAAAGGAAATCGTTGGCTGGTGCCTAAGCAACGACCTGAAAGTTATTATTAACACCCACCACGACAAATGGCTGGAAGGTCGTCCTACCAATGAATATAAAGACGAGAACAATCAGAAACTGGCACTGCTTTGGCTGAATATCGCCAGCGAGTTTGCCCAGTATGACTACCGCGTAGCCTTTGCTGGCACCAACGAGGTTCATATTAAGGACAACTGGGGTAAGCCTGAAGCTGAGAATCTGGCTGTACAGAATTCGTATAACCAGACATTTATTGATGTAGTACGCGCCACAGGTGGCAACAACCTCAAGCGACACCTGATTGTTCAGACCTACGTTTGCAATCCTGACTTCGGCCTCTACAATGGCGATTTCATTGTTCCTACTGATGTGGAAGGGAATGGAAACGACTACATGAGCGTAGAGTTCCATTACTATACACCTTGGGACTATGCCGGTGAGTGCAAGTTCAATTACTGGGGAGATCCATTCAAGCAGTTTGGTGAGGCTTCTCCAAGCGATGAGAAGACGATGACAGAGTTCTTCGACAAGACCTTAGCCACATGGGCTTCACAGGGATTAGGCCTTGTTATGGGCGAATGGGGTGTTACCGACCGTCAGAAGGGCGGACAGACTGACAAGATTCACGAGAACATGACTTATTATTGCCAATTCTTGGTCAGCGAGACTCGCAAGCGTGGTATTGCTACATTCATCTGGGACAACAACTCTTTCGGCAGTGGCCCTGAGCACTTCGGCATCTTTGACCGCGAACGTGGTATGAAAGTTAAGGCTCCCTGGATTCTCCAAGGTATCACAGAAGGAAAATCAAAATAAAATATTATCATCTATTTATGAAGAAATTACTGTTTTCTTTTGCAATCGTAGCCATGACAATGTTGGTCATGACTGCTTGCTCTACCAAGAGTGAAACAGATGGCGTCAACGACTTCCGTATTCATCGCGGAACGAATTTGAGCCACTGGCTTTCGCAATCGGAAGAGCGTGGCGAAGCTCGCCAAAAGCACATTCAGGAAGACGACTTCGCTCGTCTTGAGGAATTAGGTTTTGACTTCGTACGCATCCCCATCGACGAAGTTCAGTTCTGGGATGAGAATGGCAACAAACTGCCGGAGGCATGGCAATTACTTACCAATGCCCTCGATTGGGCTCGCAAGCACAACATCCGTGCTATTGTTGACCTTCACATCATTCGCTCTCATTATTTTAATGCTGTCAACGAGGGAGGCGATCAGGCTAACACGCTCTTCACCTCGGAAAAAGCTCAGCAAGATCTCATTAATCTGTGGCAGCAGTTGTCTGAGGCATTACATGAATACAGCAACGACTGGGTAGCCTATGAGTTCATGAATGAACCCGTAGCCGAAGAACATGAGCAATGGAACATGTTGATTGTCAAGGTTCACACTGCCCTCCGTAAGATTGAGCCTCAACGCACACTCATCATCGGCAGCAACATGTGGCAGGGCTATGAGACCATGAAATACCTTAAGGTTCCCGAGGGTGACAAGAACATCATCCTTTCTTTCCACTATTATAATCCGATGATTCTGACTCACTATGGTGCACCTTGGACTCCCATTGGCAAGTACACTGGCAAGGTGAACTATCCTGGCATACTCGTATCGAAAGAAGACTACGACAGCCAGACTCCTGAGGTTCAAAAGCTGCTGGATGATGACCACTATATGACACAGGAATGGAACATCGACAAGATTCGTGCTGATTTCAAAGATGCTATTGAGGTGGCTAAGAAGTACAACCTTCAACTGTTCTGTGGTGAATGGGGTGTCTTCGAACCCGTTGACCGTGAACTGGCCTATAAGTGGACAAAGGATATGCTGACCGTCTTCAAGGAGAACAACATTGCCTGGACCACATGGTGCTATGATGCCGACTTTGGCTTCTGGGATCAGGAGAAGCACGACTTCAAGGACAAAGGACTTGTTGACCTGCTGACGGCAGAATAAACCATTAATATTGAATCACAACATTCAAAACCAATAAATAAACTTTAGTAATTTTATGAAACAAAACAATCGCAAAATTGCCTGTATGATTGCTGTCGGCGCATTAATGCTGCCAGCAACCATACTGTCAGCGTCGGCTGCCTCCGTAGGCAGCGTTCAGTCTGTTCAGCAGGCAGCCAAGGTGTTCGGTACCGTCACTGACGGAACAGAACCCGTCATTGGTGCCAGCATCAGAGTAAAGAACAGTAGCCAGGGAACGATTACCGATATGGACGGTAACTTCAAACTGGATGTTGCTCCCGGCACAGAACTCCTCATCAGCTATGTAGGTTACAAGGATGTAACCGTGAAGGCTGCTGCCAACATGAACATCGTATTGGAAGAGGAAAGTACTGCCCTCAGCGAGGTTGTAGTAACAGCCCTCGGCATCAAACGTGAGCGCAAGGCTCTGGGTTATGGTGTATCAGAAGTAAAAGGTGAGGAACTGACCAAAGCCAAAGAGACCAATGTGGCTAACTCGCTTGCCGGGCGTGTTGCCGGTCTGGTCGTACAAGGTACTGCCGCCGGTGCCTCCGGTTCAACCCGCGTCATGCTGCGCGGTACTACTGAAATGACTGGTAACAACCAGCCCCTCTATGTCATTGACGGTGTGCCTATGGATAACACCGCTTTCGGCTCTGCTGGAACAGAAGGCGGGTATGATCTGGGAGACGGAATATCCGCCATTAACCCCGATGACATCGAATCTATGTCGGTTCTCAAAGGACCGGCTGCAGCGGCTCTCTACGGAAGCCGAGCCAGCCACGGTGTCATTCTTATCACCACCAAGAAAGCCAATACCGGAGATGCCAAATGGGGAGTGGAGTATAACGGTACCCTCACTTTTGACACCCAAGCCAGCCAGTGGGACAATGTGCAGCAGGTCTATGGCATGGGTTCCGATGGTATGTATAACATCGATGCCGTCAGCAACACCAACAAGTCCTGGGGACCGAAAGCCGACGGAGGACTCGTACTCCGCTATTTCGACGGACAGGAAAGACCTTTCCTGATTATCCCGAATAACACCGCCAATTTCTTCCAACTCGGTTTGACGGCGACCAACACAGTGGTTGTTTCCATGAACACAGGAAAGACAGGCATACGTTTCTCCTATACCGACATGCGCAACCGCGATATATTGCCGAACTCCAACATGAGCCGTAATACGCTCAACCTCCGCGCTAACACATCCTTGGGACCCGTCGATCTTGATTTCACGGCTAACTACACCCATGAGGATGTAAAGAACCGTCCCGCCCTCGGCGACGATAAATCCAATGTCGGCAAGAACCTCATGACCCTCTCTACTACCTATGACCAGGCATGGCTCAAAAACTATCAGACCGAGGCGGGAGAGTACCAGAACTGGAACGGTATGGACCCCTACAACGTCAATCCCTATTGGGACATCAACAAGAACAAAAACCAGTCCTACAAAGACCTCTTCCGTATGAACGGAAAGATCGTCTATAATATCATTCCGCAACTCAAGATTCAGGCTACCGTAGGTGCTGAACTCAACCGCTTTGAGTTCTCCGATTTCAAATACCCCACTACGCCGGGCTTTGAGGCTGGACGTCTGCAGAATAGTTATTTCAATAACCGTATGCTCAATGCCGAACTCCTCGGTATCTATACCGATACATGGGGCGATTTCGACTTCACCGCCACGGCCGGTGCCAATATCTATAATGTGCATAACAAGACGGTGATTAATACCGGTACCGATATGGGTATCCGCGAGGTTGTGGCAATGTCCAGCTTCGAGGATCAGTCGGTGGAGGAGAATACCTACAACAAACGTATCGTCTCGGTCTTTGCCTCTGCTAACCTCGGATGGCGCCACATGCTTTATCTGGACGCCACTGTCCGCGGGGACAAGTCCTCCACGCTCGCTGCCGGCAAGAACCTCTATGTCTATCCCTCTGTCAGCGGTTCGTTCGTCTTCTCCGAACTGATCAAGTCCAACCGCAAAGTGCTGCCGTATGGCAAGCTACGACTCAGCTGGGCGGAGGTAGGTAGCGATACAGACCCGTACCAGCTCTCGCTGCGGTATGGCAAGTCGCAGTTCGGCTATTCCGGTTATACCATCGGCTCTATCTACGGGAACGTCATCCCTAACGCAGACCTCAAACCAACACGTACACGCTCTTGGGAAACAGGTTTTGAGACCAAGTGGCTCAACCATCGTATCAGCCTTGACTTCACGTTCTACCACCAGGTTTCCCGTGACCAGATCATCGGTATGGCTACCTCGCCTACCTCCGGCTATGACTATCGCATGATTAACGCTGGCGAGATCCTCAACCAGGGTTTTGAGATTACCTTCGGTGCGCGTCTGGTGCAAGTAAAGGATTTCTCCTGGGATCTGAATATCAACTGGTCTAAGAATAATAACAAGGTGCTCTCGCTTACACCCGGAACGACCGAACTGGAGTTGACCAAAGCTACATGGTGCAACGTCTATGTTTCCGCTCGAGAGGGAGAACAGTATGGCGCCATCTGCGGACCGGCACTCGCCCGGAATGCCGACGGACGCGTCATCGTTGATGCTACTACCGGTCTGCCTACTTTTACAACCGAGAATAAAGTGCTCGGTAATGCACAGTGGAAATGGACCGGCGGTCTGAGTACCACCCTCCGTTATAAGATGGTCACCCTCTCTGCACTCTTTGATGTGAAAGTCGGAGCTGACATCTTCTCGATGTCCGAGCGTTCCGCTTTTGAAACCGGTAAGGCGAAAGAGACCCTTGTCGGACGTGCCGAGTGGTATGCCTCCGAGGAAGCAAGGAAGGCTGCAGGGGTCACCTCCGGATGGGTCGCAACAGGTGGTTATCTCGTGGACGGCGTGATTGATAACGGAGACGGTACATACCGCGAGAACGATATCTATATCAATCCCGAGGACTATTGGTATGAGGTGTCCCGCAAATCGCCGGAGCTCTTTATCTATGATAACTCCTATATCAAGTGCCGAGAACTCACCCTCAGCCTGGATTTCCCGAAGAACTGGCTGGATAAGAAAGGTGTGCTCAAGCATGTGGGTATCTCTTTCGTGGCTCGTAACCCGTTCATCGTCTGGAAGAATATCAAAGATATCGACCCAGACGCACAATACAACACCTCCGGACTTGGGCTGGAATACGGTTCGCTTCCCAGCAGACGCAGCTATGGTCTGAATGTAAATCTCAAGTTCTAACCTTGTAAATCTCAATCAAAATGAAAAAGATAACTTTAGTACTTTGTACATTGTCACTTTGTACATTCTTCGTTGCTTGTTCGGACAAGGTTTACGAGGAGATCAATACCGATCCGACCAAAGCCGCACATATCAACCCTGCTTCCCAGTTAACGTATGCCGAACTGCAGATGTTCGGAGATATGAACTATGTGGATGTGCATCGTCTCTATACCTATGCTTTCACCCAGCAACTCATGGGCTGTTGGAATACCACTAACTATGGCGGGCAGCACCGTATGGATGATAATGAGATGTCACGTCCGTGGGCGAACCTCTATCCCGGGGCAATCCGTAATCTCACCGATGCCATCGAGCAAACGAAATCGGATCCGGCGCAGGCGAACATTCATGCCGCGCTCCGTGTCTTCCGGGTTTATGTAGGCGGACTGCTTACGGACTACTACGGCGATGTGCCGTTTACCCAAGCAGGGCTGGGATATATAGCCGGCAATACGCAACCTAAGTATGACAAGCAAGACGACCTCTATGCCTATTTCTTTGCAGAACTGAAAGCCGCCGCAGCATTGTTTGATATCAACGCCAATGCCATCTCCAGCGACCCGATGTTCAACGGCAACATTGATGCATGGAAACGCTTTGCCAACTCGCTCCGCTTGCGGTACGCAATGCGTCTGTCCGGTGTGGTACCCGAGCAGGCGAAAACGGAGTTTAATGCTGCCCTGACGGACGGCGTTATGAATTCGGCTGCGGACAATGCATGCGTCAAGCACCTCAATGTATCCTATAGCTTCGGTCAGGAGTCGTTCAAGGACTTCCGAGGCAATGCCATGGCAAAGTATTTCTATGGCAACGACCCGGCTAATAACCCCTCCTATGTATGTCAGACGCTTTGGAAACAACTCTACGACAACAACGACCCGCGCACCTCGCGTCTCTGCCGGTTCTATATTGATGATTTCATGTCCATCTCTACCGGAGACGGACGAATTGATATGACGGACGCGGTGCTGGCTACCCAGGAAGCCAACCCCGGTACGCAGATCATCTACGAGATAGCTCCGGGTGAGTTCTCGTGGGATAACTGGCCTTCCTATACCGATCTGCCCGGCAGCCCGCTGGCGGAGCAGGTGGCGCAGGTGCAGGCTGCTCATCCTGACTATAAGCCGACATCCAACCCAAGATGGTTGATGCCCAAACTGGCGAACAACTTCCTGCGCTCGGATAACCCCGGGGTGCTTATGACGTACGCCGAAGTATGTTTCCTCAAGGCGGAAGCAGCGGTGCTTGGATGGATTTCCGATGATGCCAAATCATGTTATGAAACCGGTATCCGCGAGGCGATGAATATGCTCTCCGATGCTTACGGATGTAGCGGTATCACCGATGCAGAGTATGCGGCTTATATCGCTCAACCGGCTATCGCCTTCGCGGCTTCTGCAGATGAGCAGAAATGCCAGATCAATACACAGGCTTGGATCCTCCATTTTCATAACCCCGCCGAGTGCTGGGCTAATGTGCGACGCTCGGATTACCCGCAACTCAAAGCGCCTTCCACCAAGAACCCGCTTATCGACGGCGCCGAGATTCCCGTCAGGCTCTGCTATCCGCTCAAAGAAGAGACTTATAGCAAGGACGCTTATCAGGAGGCTATCGGACGTGTGCCCGCGTATTCATGGCACGCACGCCTTTGGTGGGACGTCAAGTAATGAATAATGAAATAAATCGTGCCCTTGTGGCTAAGAATAATGATTAGTTTTATGAATGCACTAAATAAAATTGTACTTGGTACTTTGTTCCTTTGTACCTTGTCTATGGTGTCGTGCGAGAAAAAAGCTCCGTTTGACACCCAGTCACCCGATGATGCGCCGCTCATCTTGAAGCCTTACAACGAGTCCGGAACGGGGTCTTTTACCTACACCCTTACCAATGACTCTACGCCGCTCATTGACTCCGTAGTGGTAACT
>CADCCH010000054.1 GCA_902799875.1 uncultured Bacteroidales bacterium
CGGTGTTTATCACCACCCCTTTATCGGTCTTAATCCATACTTTAGATGTAAATCGGGTGCAAAGATACAAAAAATATTTTAAATATACAACCCTTTAATCTTTAATCATTATGAGAAAAATCTCTTTATTGATGCTATTCGCCTTGGCGTTCTTGTTCAACGCGAAGGCAACCAACCTGTTTACAGGTGACCATGCTGTTACATGGGGCACTCCGCTGAACTTGGAAGCAGAGAAATTTGCTGAAGCCAAAGCTGGTGACAAGCTTGTTGTTGCCTACACCAATGCTTCGGATGGTATGGAGTTAAAAGTAATTGACGTATGGCAGCATATTGCCGGGTCGTGCGTAAAAGGAATTAGTGATGCTGGTTCATTGGAGCAGTTCCTTACTCCGAAAGCCGTAGCCGATATCCAGGCACACGGTCTCCAAATCATCGGAGAAAATTTCCACTGCACCTCCGTGGATCTCGTGGACGGTAAGGCTGAACTCCAAAATGAGACAACCATCTGGACCGGTTATTTCTGGGCAGACAGTTGGAGCGCCATGGAGCTTTACCTCGACGGTGAAGCAATCGACTGGAGCCGGTACAAAGAGATGGTGATCTACCATGAGGCAAACCGCTCGGATTTCGTAGTAAATATCTTAAGCCAGTTTGACAGAGAAGGAGCAAAAGTACCGGAAGGAGCAATCGCCAAATACGATGACAAGATCGTGGTGGATCTGCGCCAAGTGGATATGAATGCAGTCATCGCTGCGGCTGAGGATTGGGCTAAAAATACACTGAAATTCCAGTTCAACAAAGAGTCGGGTAATGCATTTAATATCACCGATATCACTTTGGTCAAAGAAACCCGTATTTATAATGGAAACAAGCATGTTTCTTGGGAAGACGGCGGCTTGCAGATTACTGCGGACAAGTTTGCAGAAGCCAAAGCAGGAGACAAGATCGTAGTGCGTTATACCGGTGCTACGGATGGTATCGAGTTCAAAGTGATGAATGCAAACTTCGATCACTTGGCAGGTAGCCGGGAGGGATTGAATTTCCCGAACGCAGAAGGTTCTTTGGAGCATTTCCTGACCCCGAAAGCCGTGGAGGAGTTGAAAGCGCATGGTCTGGAACTCATCGGCGCAAACTTCACAGTAACAGAAGTGGAACTCATGGCCGGCAAGGCTTCCCTGCCGGAAGGGGTTAATGTATGGACCGGTTATTTCTGGGCAGACAATTGGAACACGATGTACCTCTATTGGAACGGCTATCGTTATGTTGATTTCAATGATGTCAAGGCAATCCGTTTCTATCACCAGGCGAACCGCTCGGATTTCGTGCTCAATGTACGTGATAATTGGGAAGACGACGGTGGTGTAGAGATCGCCAATATCGACGCCATGACTGCCGGTGAGGGGTATATGGAACTGCCGCTGACGGATTACATGCGCGAGAAGATTGCTGCTTCGGAGCATCTCTTGGTTCAGTTCGACAAAGCGTCCGGTGAAGCGTTCAACGTAACCGATATCGTGCTCGTTATGGAGGAGCCGTACACCCGCACGGTGACCAACGGCAACTATGGTACGATCTGTCTGCCGCGTGCTTCGTCGGTTATCGAGGGCGCCACGATGTACCGTATCGTAGGTGGTAACGCTTCCGAGGGTATCACCATCGAAGAGGTGGCTTCTATGGAGGCCGGCAAACCTTATATCTTCCAGGCTTCGGCTGACCAACTCACCGTCACCATGACCGGAGCACGCGCTGACGTACAAGAGGCTAATGGTCTCGTTGGCAACCTTGGCGCAACGGCGATGGATGTTCCGATGGATGCATACGTGCTGAAAAATAACCACCTCTACTTGGTGAATAGCGCCGTAACTATTGCTCCGAACCGCGCCTATATCAATATGAGTGCTATCACTCCGATTGCCCCGGCTCCGGGTAGAGTACGTCGTGTGATTGCAGTAGAAAACCAGGCTACCGGCGTAGAAAGCCTTCAGCCTTCTGCCTTCAGCCTTAAGAAAGTGCTGATGAACGGTCAACTGTTTATCCTTCGTGACGGTCAACTTTATAATGTGACAGGCGTACGCGTTCAATAATTTTGTATAACCATCAAAAGAATATAACTATGAGAAAGAATTATATCGTTCCTCAAATGGAAACGGAGCAGGTAAATCACTTGGCTGCGCTTTGTGCAGGTAGTGGTTCTGCTAATACGATTGGCATTGGTGGATCAACATCGGAATCCTCTATCACGGATGGAGATTAATCCACATAACCCAAATATTAACAATTTAACAACAAAACATTATGAAAAAGATTTCTCTTGTTGCGCTCTTTGCAGCGCTTGTAGCAGTAAACGTACATGCTACTGATCTGGTAACAGAAACAACTCATGTTACATGGACTACCCCGCTACACATTGAGGCGGCTCAGTTTGCCAACGCACAACCTGGTCAGAAAATCGTTATCGACTACACCGATGCCAAAGAAATGGTTGATGGTGAGAATAAAGGTAGCGTAGTAGAGTTCAAAGTGATGAACGCGCCGCATTTTGATCATCTGGCTGGTAGCCGCGAAGCGCTGAGACTCTGGGATAACGGCACGATGGAGCATTTCCTTACCCCTTCGGCTGTGGACAGCCTCAAAGCTTATGGCTTGGAGATAGTAGGTAATGATTTCAACGTTACCAAAGTGACGCTGGAGGATGGCAAAGAGTTGAAAAACGGCTTTACCGTTTGGACCGGTTTCTTCTGGGTAGATGATGAAGGCGGCTGGAAGACCCTCGAACTCTATTGGAACGGATATGCCGGAGTCGATTGGAGCAAGGCTACTGCGCTTCGCATCTATACCGAGGCTAAGGGTCCGGACTATATCATCAATGTGAAAGAGAACTGGGATCCGGAAGGCCAGATCGCTGACCAAAACGCCATGACCGATGGCGAAGGATACAAAGAGCTCGCCTTGACTGAAGAATTGCGTACCCGTTTGGCGAACGCAAGCCATTGGATGATTCAGTTCTCCCACAAAGAGTTGGATAAATTCAATGTGACCGATGTAGTGCTTGTTATGGAGGAGGAAGCTCAAGGAATCGAGAATACCGCTATCGAAGGCAAAGCAGTTAAGTTCTTCGAGAACGGACAACTCGTGATCATCAAGAATGGTGTTAAGTACAACGCCCTCGGCGCGCAACTCTAATCCTTTTACGGTTCGGGAGGCTGATACCCTCCCGGGCTGGCTATTATGAAAAGACTCTTACTCATAATCCCTCTTTGCTGCCTCGCTCTCATGGCAGGAGCGCAGAACGGCTATTACTACCAACCTGCACAAGGTTGGTGCGGAGACCCCATGCCTTTCTATGACGAGTCTGCCGGAGAGTTCCGCGTGTATTATCTGCAGGAATACCGGCCGAACGACTTGGCTACCTACCATCCTGTACACATGATTTCCACCACTGATTTCGTCAATTATGGAGAGAGTGGAGTAGTGCTTCCTACCGGCAACCGGTGGGCGCAGGATGCGGCTATCGGTACCGGGTCGGTTATCAAGGCGCATACGGGTACCTATTATTTCTACTACACCGGCAATAAATACCAGCCCTCAGAGTCTGAATGCCATCAGGTGGTCATGTGTGCCACCTCCACCGATGGCATCAACTGGACCAAGACCTCTTTCCGTCTTGCCCCGGATACATGGTACTACTACCATGACGATTTTCGTGACCCGGAGGTCTTCCGTACCGAGGATGGTGTCTATCACATGCTCATTGCTACCGGCAAAGACGGCAGGAACGTCTTAGCCCACTTTACCTCTTCGGACTGCTATAACTGGACGCACATAGGAATCTTTATGACGACCTTGTGGGATCGTTTCTACGAGTGTCCCAATGTGTTTAAGATGGGTAACTGGTGGTATCTGGTCTATAGCGAATTGCATTGGGGGATTCGCCGCGTGCAGTATTTTAAAGCTACTACTTTTGCCGGCTTGGCGGCCTGTACGGCGAACGATAACCCTGTTTGGCCGGATGACCATGAGGGCTACCTCGACTCCCGCGGCTTCTATGCCGGTAAGACCGCTTCCGACGGTACCAACCGGTATATGTGGGGGTGGTGCCCCACGCGGTGGGAGGATAACAACACCGCCGTCAATAATGACAACGGCGAGCCGGATTGGGCAGGTACACTGGTGGCTCATCGCCTTATCCAGCATGACGATGGATCACTCACTTTGGGTGAAATCGAAAGCGTGCGTAATTGGTTCAACGACGATGTACCGGTATCTGCTACCTCTGCTTCGCTCGTGGCTGGAGGATCGCTCGCGCTGCCCGCGCTAAGCGACAAAGTGCATCTCTCTTTCACCGTCACAGCGAGCTCCGCGCAAACGAAATTCGGTGTCTCTGTAGCGCAAGAGTCTTGGTCAAACCGTTATTACTCCATCATCGTCAACCCCGAAACGAACAACATGGCGAAGGTGAATTTCGAGCAAGAGGGCCCCGATGCTATGGGCTTCATACCGTATATAGACGGCTATTTCTTCTCGCAACCTACCGACCGCGTCTATCATATAGACATCTATATCGACCGCTCGGTTCTTGTGCTCTATATCAACGATCAAGTATGCTATACCAACCGTATCTATGGCCTTCAAAACAAACCTTGGACGATCCGTTGCTATAATGGCTCTGTCCAGATAACCAACATCCGACAGCAGATCAATGACCCGGATAAAACGACCGATCTTTCCGTAGTGGAGAGAAAAGAAAGTGCCTCCAAACGCCTTGAGAACGGTCAGCTGATTATCTGCCGTGACGGACATAGATACACCTCTATGGGACAAAAACTTTAATATTCACCAATAAAAAACACAAACGATTATGAAAAAGAAATTTTATGTATTAGCCGCCCTTCTGATGGCAAGCATGATGAACGTTATGGCGGATGATATAACGATATTTTCCGAATCGAAAGCACTCAGTTATGATAAAGACAATACGCCATTTATCAGTTATACTCAATTTTCTTCTGCTCAAGCAGGTAATGAGATTAAAATCACAGGAACTATAACAGGTGATGGAGATCATAAATTGTATATAGGTGAGTATAATACAGCATATCACCATCCGGGAAGCGACTATAGAAATATTAATAGCTTGCCTTTTAGTTTCTACTTGACAGAAGATATGATAGCTAAAATTGGTAATGCAACCGAGCACCAAGATTTTCGTTTATATGGTGAAGGTATTACTGTAACTAAGGTAGAGTTATGCCCGGGCAAAGCAGGAGCGCTTAAATTCGGGAAAACGATCTGGACTGGCTATTTCTGGATGGATGATTCATGGTCTTTGGAGATATTCAAAGAGGCTTTTGCTTCGGTAGATTTTAGCAAATATGGCATCATGCGCATCTATTATGAGGCCAATCGTACTGATTTCTTGATGCGTCTGTTTACAAAATTTGGAGATCCGGGAGTAGATGATTATGCAGACGAATCCAGTATTAAATTAGCAGGTTCTGAATTAGATGCACATATGGAAGAACACGCCGGAGGAGTAACCCCCGAACTAATCCACCTGACGAATACCTACGTGGATATACCCTTGACAGAGACTATAAAAACATATTTGAGTACAAAAGATGATGATCACGGTTCCTCATTATTTATCAAATGTAACAAGGGAAGTGGCGCGGCATTTAACTTAACCGATGTCGTTCTTCTGCCTATCAGTCCCGAAGGTTGTGACAACTGCTTCTATGTTTATTAATTTAATAAAAAATACATTCTATGAATAAACACCTTCTTTTTGGATTGTTGTCGGCGACGGTGCTGTTGGTGGGTTGTACGCAGAAACCTGCTGTCCATCCGACCGACGAGCCTTTCCGCTCAGTTTATCACCATTCGCCTGTGGCAAACTGGATGAATGACCCGAATGGTATGTTCTACGACGAGCAAAACGGCGTATGGCACCTCTACTACCAGCACAACCCCTTTGGTACTACCTGGGGACCGATGCATTGGGGACATGCCACTTCGACCGACCTCCTCACATGGGAGGAACACCCCATTGTACTTTATCCGGATTCTATCGGAACGATCTTCTCCGGTTCGGCAGTCATTGACAAAAACAACACCGCCGGCTTTGGAGAGAACGCTATCGTAGCTATCTTCACTCAGTCCGAGCGTATCGGGCAACATCAGTCTATCGCGTATAGCACCGATGGGGGCTATACCTTCACCAAGTACGAAGGCAACCCCGTACTCATGGGCGACATCGCCGACTTCCGGGATCCGAAAGTGACTTGGGATGGCGACCATTGGCTGATGACGCTTGCCTGCCAGCAGGAGATCCGTTTCTATGCTTCGCCGAACCTCAAGGAGTGGACGTATCTTTCGTCCTTTGGAAAAGATCTCGGTGCACACGGCGGTGTCTGGGAGTGCCCGGAGCTGCTGCATATAGGCGACAAATATGTGCTCCTCGTTTCTATCAATCCGGGCGGTCCGTTTGGCGGCTCGGCTACCCAGTATTTCATAGGCGACTGGGACGGCAAGGAGTTTAAATGTGAAAATGGTAAATGTGAAAATGGACAAATGAATTGGCTTGACTACGGCAAGGACAATTACTCCACTTTCACTTTCCATAACTCCCCTGATGGCCGTTTGGTAGCTATCGGATGGATGTCTAACTGGCAGTATGCAGAAGTCGTTCCTACCGTCGCTTTCCGCTCGCAGAATACTATCGCCCGCGATCTCTTCCTCTTTACGGATGACGAAGGCGAGTTTCGTCTGGGTTCTGTACCATCTCCGGAGTCTCTGGCGCTCAAAGGCGCTGAGACCCGCTACCTGCCCGATGCCGGTATCGTGGAGCTGACCCTCGACGGCTCGCGCGATGCGCTCATCACTCTCTCCAACGACAAAGGTGAGAAAGTGGTCATGAACCTGGATGTGCACCGCCGCACCTTCTCCATGGATCGTACTGCTTCGGGTGATTGCTCTTTCTCCCATGATTTTGCAGCACGTACGGTGGCGCCGCTCTTCATCAAACGTGATACCTATAAGGTTCTTCTCTTCATCGATCATTGCTCCATCGAGGCGTTTGATGCCGAAGGCGCTTGGTCGATGACCAACCTCGTCTTCCCTTCCGAGCCATACAACCATCTGGATGTACAGGGCGGCGAAGCGAAGATATATACTATCCGTTAAACATTCATTCGTTAATCGTTAATTCATTACATTATGTCTAATATGCAAAAAACTTCTAAATTTGCCCTTCTGTCGGTGATGCTCTGTTTCTTCACCATGGGCTTTGTGGACCTTGTGGGTATCGCTTCCAACTATGTGCAGCAGGACCTCGGTCTGACGCATTCGCAGGCGAACATCATGCCTTCGCTCGTCTTCTTCTGGTTCCTCATCTTCTCCGTGCCGACCGGCATGCTGATGAATAAGATCGACCGCAAGAAAACGGTGCTGCTGTCCATCATCGTGACGGTGCTGTCGCTCGTCCTGCCCCTTTGCGGAGAGAGTTATGCGCTGATGCTATGCGCCTTCTC
>CADCCH010000055.1 GCA_902799875.1 uncultured Bacteroidales bacterium
GCCAAATATAACTTGAAGATGCTCATCCTCACCTGCGGTGCTATCGGCTCGTATGTCTTTACGGATACCGATGAGAGTTATGTAGCTACGCCGAAGGTGCAGGTAGCGGATACGGTAGGTGCCGGTGATTCGTTCACGGCTACGTTTGTAGCGCAGATCCTCTTGGGCAAATCGATCCGTGAGGCGCATGAGAAAGCGGTGTTGGTATCTGCTTATGTCTGCACGCAGAAAGGCGCAATGCCTGTTTTACCGGATAACTTAAAATAAACTTAAATAACAAACATCATGAGAAAAACATTTTTCACTTGGCTGTTGATGGCGTTTTTTGCCCTGCCGGTCTTGGCGAACCCTGCATCGGGTGTCGTTCTTGACAAGGCTACGGGTGAGCCGATCATCGGAGCCAGTATCTTGGAAAAAGGTACCACCAACGGAACGGTTACCGATTTTGACGGTGCGTTTACGCTGGAGGTAGCCGAAGGAGCTACGCTGGAGATCAGTTACATGGGTTATGCTATGCAGAGTATTGCTGCCGGTGAAAACCTAAGTGTGCAGCTGGCGGAAGACAGCGAGATCCTCGATGAAGTAGTAGTCACCGGTTATACGACCCAGCGCAAAGCGGATCTTACTGGTGCAGTGACAGCAATCAGCGCTTCTGACTTGGAGAAACAGCAGGAGAACAACCCGATGAAGGCGCTGCAAGGTAAAGTGCCGGGTATGAACATCGCTGCGGACGGTAACCCTGCCGGAGCTGCTGTCGTTCGTATCCGTGGTGTGGGTACGCTCAATGACAACGACCCGCTTTATATCATCGATGGTGTGCCTACCAAATCCGGTATGCACGAACTCAACCCCAATGATATCGAGTCTATCCAAGTTCTCAAAGATGCAGCATCTGCTTCTATCTACGGTTCGCGTGCTGCTAATGGTGTCATCATCATCACTACGAAGAAAGGTGCGGAGGGCAAACTCAATATCACCTTGGATGCTTCGGTCTCCTCGCAGATGTATGTGAATAAGATGAAGGTGCTCAACTCCGAGGAGTTCGGTAAGGTCATGTGGCAGGCATATGTCAATGACGGCTTGAATCCGAACAGTAACGCCCTTGGATACCACTATGATTGGGAATACGATAACCAAGGCTATCCTGTTCTCAATGGTATCACGATGAATAAGTACTTGGACGAAGCCGGTACTACTCCGGCGGCTAATACCGATTGGTATAAAGAGACTACTCGTCCGGGTTGGATTCAGAACTATAACGTCTCCGTTTCCCACGGTGGTAAGAAAGGTAGCAGTTTCTTCTCCCTCGGTTACTACCGCAATGACGGTATCATCAAATATACTAATTTCGATCGTTTCTCTGCTCGTGCGAACAGCGACTATAAGCTCTTCAATGACAAAGTGACTATCGGTGAGAACTTCACCCTCAGCCGCACTTCTGAGACGGCTGCTCCGGGTGATTTCTTGAGGAATGTGTTGCAGTTCAACCCCTCTCTGCCGGTTTATACCAAGGATGGTGATTTCGCCGGTCCTGTAGGTGGTTATCCGGATCGTGAGAACCCGCTTGCTCGTCTCAAACGCAACAAAGACAACCACTACGTCTATTGGCGTATCTTCGGTAACGCCTTTATTGACATCAACCCCATCAAGGGTCTGCATATCCGTACCTCAGCGGGTATTGACTATGCGCAGAAACGTCAGCGTATCTTCACGTATCCTATTACCGAAGGAACGATGGCGAATGACAAGAATGCCGTGGAAGCCAAACAGGAGCATTGGACGAAATGGATGTGGAACGCCATCATTACCTATAACTTGGAGAAAGGCAAACATCGTGCTGACTTCCTCGTCGGTACGGAGTTGAACAAATCGATTGACGAGTCCTTCTCCGGTTATAAAGAAGGCTTTATTGTTCTGGATCCGAATTATATGTGGCCGGATGCAGGTTCCGGTCAGGCACAAGCATATGGTTCCGGTGGCAGTTATTCGCTTCTCTCTTTCTTTGCCAAAGCGAACTATACCTATGACAACCGCTATCTGCTCTCAGTAACGGCTCGTTGTGACGGTTCCAGCCGTTTTGGTAAGAACAACCGCTTCGCTTTCTTCCCTTCCGTCTCGGCAGGATGGCGTATCAGTCAAGAGAAGTTCATGAGCGGTGCTTCGACATGGATGGACGACCTCAAACTGCGTGTTTCGTGGGGTCAGACCGGTAACCAAGATATATCTCCTATCGCGCGTTATACCATTTATATTGCCAACTATGGTGTGAACGAGAACGGTGGTCAGTCTTATGGTACCTCCTATGACATTGAGGGTACCAACGGTGGTCACACGCTCCAATCCGGTTTCAAACGCGACCAGATTGGTAACGATGATATCAAATGGGAGACCACCACGCAGACCAACGTCGGTCTTGATTTCTCTTTCTTCAAACAGACCTTCTACGGCTCGTTTGATTGGTATTACAAACAGACGAAGGACATCCTCGTGCTCATGAACGGTATCGCTGCTATGGGTGAGGGTTCGTCCCAATGGGTGAACGCCGGAGCTGTGAAGAACATGGGTGTGGAGCTCAGTCTCGGTTATCGTAACCAGACCAAAGGGGGCTTCAAATATGATATCTCTGCCAATATCTCGCATTATGACAACAAAGTCACCAAACTGCCGGAGACGATCGCTGCCAAAGGTACGTTCGGTGGTAACGGTGTGAAGTCGGTAGTCGGACATGCGATCGGTTCGCAAGTGGGATATATCGCAGATGGTATCTTCAAATCGCAAGAGGAGATCGATAACCATGCCTATCAGGAAGGCGCAGGTCTCGGACGTATCCGCTACAAAGACCTCAACGGAGACGGTGTGATCAACGAGTCTGACCAAGATTGGATCTACTCGCCGGTACCTGCCGTTTCGTTCGGTGCCAATTTCTATTTCGAGTACAAAGGTTTTGACCTCACCCTTTTCTTCCAAGGCGTAGGCAAGGTGGATGTCATCACCGATCTCAAGCGTGAGACGGATATCTGGGCTGGTCTGAACATCGGCTTCCTCAACAAGGGTACACGTCTTCTTGACGCTTGGAGTCCGACCAATACGGATAGTAATATCCCGGCTCTCTCCCTCTCGGATAACAACAATGAGAAACGTGTCTCTTCCTATTGGGTAGAAGATGGTTCGTTCCTCAAACTGCGTAATGTCCAGTTAGGTTACAACCTTCCTAAATCTGCCCAGAACGTCTTCACGATCCATAGCAAGTCCTTCACCGGTGTGGATCCCGAGAACCCCAATTTCGCATATCCTATTCCGCTGTCGGTAACCCTCGGAACGAAAGTGACCTTCTAATGGAAGATTAGAAAATTTGAAGATTAGAAAATTTGAAAATTATGAAAACTATAATAAACAAGCTTTTAGCTTTTAGCGTAGTGCTCTGTTTGGCAGGCTGTTCGTTCTTGAACGATAATGTCCCGCAGGCAACCCTGAGCGAGGAGGAAGTACGCGACCCGAAGCAGATAGATAATATGGTCATCTCAGCCTATGCTATCTTCATCTCCGCAGAGGATATCAACTCCTCTTTCTCCATGTGGAACTTCGATGTCCGCTCTGATGATGCCTATAAAGGCGGAAACGGAGAATCGGATGGTGATGTCTTCCATCAGCTGGAGATCTCCAGAGGTATCCTTACCACCAACTGGAATATCAATGATATGTGGAGCCGTCTCTATAACTGTCTGAGCCGTGTAAATGCAGCCATCGATGTGCTGCTGGAGATGGATGACAGTTATAAACTCAAACAGCAGCGTCTGGGTGAGATGTATTTCCTGCGTGCTTACGGTCATTTCCTCTTGAAACGCCTCTATAAGAATATCCCCTTCGTAGTGGCGCCGAATATGTCTCCGGACGAGTATAACACTATCTCCAACACCGCTTATACCAACAACGAAGGGTGGGGTGTCATTATCACGGATCTGGAGAACGCCTATAAGGTGCTGCCCACTACTCAGGAAGACAAAGGCCGTCCTACCAAAGCCGCCGCTGCGGCGCTCATGGCAAAGACCTATCTCTACAAGGCGTATCGTCAGGACAACCCTGCTTCCCATAAAGTGACGGAGATCAACGCGGATGATCTGCAAAAAGTGATCTTCTATACCGATCCTGCTATTTATGGCGGATATGGTTTGGATCCGGATTTCCATAATAACTTCCGTCCCGAACCTCAGTACGAGAACGGCGTGGAGAGTATCTGGGCAATGCAGTACTCCATGAATGACGGTACGAAGAACGGTAACTGCAACTGGGCGTATGGTCTGATTGTGCCGAATATCCCGGGTGTGACCGATGGTGGTTGCGATTTCTATAAACCGAGCCAGAACCTCGTCAATGCTTTCCATACTGATGATGCCGGTCTGCCCTTGGAGAACTTCAACCAGAAGGATTTTAATGCCGCTACGGATAACGCAGACCCGCGTCTGTGGCTCACCGTGGGTATTCCTGGATTCCCGTATATGTTCAACCCCAACTATATAATGGCGAAGACCATGACTTGGAGCCGTTCTAACGGAAAGTACGGATACTATGTATCGCTCAAGCATAATGTGGATCCCGATAGCGAGTATCTCATCAAAGGTGCTTGGTGGGGTTCCCCGATGAACCGTATCGTGCTCCGATATGCCGATGTGCTCCTCATGCGTGCGGAAGCATTGGCGCAATTAGGACGAGACGGTGAGGCGATCGAACTCGTGAACCAGATTCGCAGACGTGCTGCGCAGAGTGTCAATGCTATCTCCGGATATGATGTCAAATACGGCGCAAAGATCCTTGTCAGACCTTATACCGACGCTTCGGATGCGCTCAATCGCGTGAAGATGGAACGCCGTCTCGAACTCGCAATGGAATCTGAGCGATTCTTTGACCTCGTGCGTTGGGGTGAAGCTGAAACGACGATCAATAAGTACTACGCCGAGGAAGCGGACAACTGCGATATCTACACCGTTGCCCACTTCACCGCCGATAAAAACGAGTATCTGCCTATCCCGTATGAGCAGATAGCTGCTTCCAACGGACATTATACACAAAACATAGGAGGATGGTAATATGAAACGATTAATGGTATATATCTTTGCGCTTTGCTCATTGATGCTGGCAAGTTGCAAAAAAGACAACTCGTTCAATCTGGACGGTGATTGTAATATCTTGTCCCTCACATTGGATGAGAAATATCCGGCTGTTATTGACCAAGTCAACAGGACTGCGGTAGTACAACTCCCGGAGATATATGATAAATCAAATATGCGACTCACGCAGCTCACCCTTTCCGAAGGAGCTACCTCTTCTGTGTCAGTAGGAGCACATCTGAATTTGTTCACTCCGGCGATGATCCGCGTCACTAATGGTAGTGTGTATCGCGAGTTTTCTGTCTCCGTCAAACATGACGAGGCGCGGATTCTCTCTTTTATGCTGAATGGTAAATATATCGGTATCATCAACGAGGCGAACCATACCATCAACGTCCAAGTGCCGGAAGGAGTAGATGTCAAGCAACTCGTTCCCTCGATCACCATGACCGAAGGGGCTACAGTCACTCCCGCAGTCGGCGTTGCCTATGATTTTACCGAACCGGTGGACTTCACGGTAACTTGCCGCACCGCTTCCTATACGTATAAGGTAACGGTGAAAGAGATGGTGCCGCCGCATGTTATCTATCTGGGTTTGGCAGCAACCATGCAGCAACTCAACATGGAGGAACAGACCGCTTGTACGTGGATGCTGAATAATGTGGAGAAATCGGCATATGTATCCTTTGCGGACTTTGCTGCCGGAAATGTGGATATAAGTGATTGTAAGGTTATCTGGTGGCATTTCCATAAGGATGGTGGTATCGATAGTAAAAGTAAGTTTGAGACCAACGCTGCAGATGCAATGCCTGCTGTAGATAAACTCAAAGCCTTCTATAACAACGGTGGATCCTTCCTCCTTACCCGCTATGCTACCTATCTGCCTGCTTATCTTGGAGAAGCCGACTGTGTGCCCAATAACTGTTGGGGACAGAACGAAGACAACGCCGAGACCATCAATAACCCGTGGGAGTTCAGCATTGCCGGTCATACCGATCATGCGATCTGGCAGAACCTACTCATGAATCCCGAGAACCTCAATTCGGTCTATACCTGCGATAAAGGCTACCGTATCACCAACTCCACCGCTCAATACCATATCGGTGCCGATTGGGGTGGATATGCAACCAAAGCGGACTTCTGCACCAAGACAGGTGCGGTCGATATAGCCGGAGGTAACGATGCCGTGGTGGCTTGGGAGTATCCGTCTAACGGCACTCACGGACGTATCATCTGTATCGGTTCCGGATGCTATGATTGGTACACCGTTGCCGAAGGCGTCACCGAATACTACCACGTTAACGTGGCTAAAATAACTGACAATGCTATTAACTATCTATCGAAATAAGAGTTATGAAAGCAACTATGAATAATTCCTTATCCTTCCGTTTCGGGTGGGTTGGAGTAGGGCTGATCGCCCTGTGTACCCTCTTCTCTTCGTGTGAGAAGAAATCCGAACCCGAGCAGAAAAACTGGGACGGTACTACCACTTATTTTGCCTCCTCTGATGAGAAACAGGCTACCACCTATTATGCGCCTTACACCGGTTTTGTAGGTGATCCGATGCCTTTCTTTGATGCCAATACACGTACTTTCAAGGTACTGTATCTGCAGGAGTATCGTCCGAATCAGTCGACCTTCCACCCCTTCTGGGGAATCGAAACCAGCGGTGCGGCAAACTACAACCCATTGAGTCAAGTGCTGCCTACCGGTTCCGCTACCGAGCAGGATGCGCACCTCGGTACCGGTTGTGTGGCATACAGCGAAGCAGAACACCTCTATTACATCTACTACACCGGCGAAAAGGAGATGCCCAAAGCCGGAGAAGATGTGCAAGTGGTGATGAGAGCTACCTCACGGGACTTCAAGACTTGGACCAAAGATCCGCTCTTCCGTCTCAGAGGCGTGGAGAACGGATATAGCGCATGGGACTTCCGTGACCCCTGTATCTTCTTTGCCGATAACCTCTGGCACATGATCATCTCTACCCGTGTGGGAGGCAAAGGAAACCTCGTGGAGTACACCTCGCCGGATCTCAAAGATTGGACCCATGTCGGTATCTTCATGCCTATGATGTGGGATCGTTTCTACGAGTGCCCCGATGTCTTCCAAATGGGTGATTATTGGTACCTCGTCTATAGCGAACTATCCGGTGGTAAAGGCAAAGAATGGGGACGCCATGTGCAGTATTTCAAAGGTCACACCCTCTCCGACCTCAAAGCTTGTACCGCAGGCGATGCCGGTATCTGGCCGGATGACCATGAGGGATTCCTTGATAGCCGTGGTTTCTACGCCGGTAAGACCGCTGCCAACGGTACCGACCGCTATATCTGGGGATGGTGCCCTACACGCGAAGGAAAAGATAACACCAAGACCAACCCCGAAGGAGAACCCCAATGGGCTGGTTCCTTGGTGGCACACCGTCTTGTGCAACATGCCGACGGCTCACTCACCCTCGGCGAAGTACCCGCTATCAAAGCCAAGTACAATAGCATACAACCGGTCAAGGCGATGATCAAAGAGGATACCTATACCCTCTACAGCCGTCTGGGCTACCATAACCACCTCTCCCTCACCGTGGAGACTGCCGGTAAGTTCGGTTTATCGTTCGTACGTGGCTCGGATAGCCAGAAATGGTACACCTTGGTGGTTAATCCTGAGGACAATGATGCGAAACGAAAGATCAATTTTGAGGAAGAGGGACCCAAAGGCATGGGTTTCATCGGTGCTATCGACAGCTATAAGTTCAATAAGCCTGCCGATAATATCTACCATATCGATATCTATACCGATAACTCTGTGCTCGTGATGTATATCAACGATTGTCTCGCCTACACCAATCGTATCTATGGTATCGCCCGTAACTGCTGGTCTGTCAACAACTACGGCAACGAAATCAAAGTATCCAATATCCAACTCAAGCAATATTAACCTCTTATACGGTACAGGCGGCTGATTACCGCCTGTGCTGACACGTTATGAAAAGAATTTTACTTACAATGTTCCTTTGTCGCAGCCTCGCAGGCATGGCTTCCGAAGGTTTTTACTACCAACCGGCGAACGGCTGGTGTGGAGACCCGATGCCGTTTTACGATGTGCAAAACCAACTCTTCCGGGTATGTTATCTGCAAGAGTTCCGTCCCAATGACTACGCTACCTATCACCCTGTTTATGCTTTGGAAACGGAGGATATGGTGCATTATACCGAGCTGGGCGAAGTGCTGCCTACCGGAGACAGGTGGGCGCTGGATGCCGCTATAGGTACAGGGTCGGTCATTTGGGTCGAGGCGCAGCAGATGTATTATTTTTTCTATACCGGTAATAAGTTCCAACCCGGTCAGAACGAGTGCGGTCAGGTTGTGCTATCCGCTACTTCGACCGATGGCGTCTCCTGGACGAAAACCAATTTCCGGCTCGATGGCGCAGCGGGGTATTACTACCGCAATGATTTCCGTGACCCGGAGGTGTTCCTCGGCGAGGACGGCAAGTATCATATGCTGGTAGCAACCGGCAAGAACGGGCGTAACGTACTAGCGCATTTCACCTCCACCAATCTCGTGCAATGGACAGACAGAGGCGTATTTATGAACACCCTCTGGGATCGTTTCTACGAGTGCCCGAATGTCTTTAAGATGGGCGACTGGTGGTATCTCGTCTATAGCGAGTTGCATCGAGAGATACGCCGCGTGCAGTATTTCAAAGCCCGCACGTTCGAAGGCTTGGCGGCTTGTACGGCGAACGATACACCCGTTTGGCCTGATAACCATGAGGGCTATCTGGACAGCCGCGGACTCTATGCCGGTAAGACCGCTTCGGACGGCGCCAACCGCTATCTGTGGGGATGGTGTCCCACACGCCGCGACAATAACAATACAGCCGTTAATAACGACAACGGAGAACCCGATTGGGCAGGCTCGCTCGTGGCGCACCGCCTGATACAGCATGCCGACGGTTCGCTTACCTTGGGAGAGATAGAGAGCGTGCATAATTGGTTTAACGACGATGTACCGGTATCTGCTACCTCCGCTTCGCTCGGCGAAGGAGCTTCGCTTGCGCTCCCTGCTCTCAGCGACAGAACGCACCTCTCCTTCACCGTCACGGCAAGCTCCGCACAAACGAAATTCGGTGTCTCCGTAGCCAAAGAGAGTTGGTCGGGACGTTTTTACTCCATTATCGTCAATCCCGAAGCAAACAACA
>CADCCH010000056.1 GCA_902799875.1 uncultured Bacteroidales bacterium
CTACTACACCGCCATCGTCAGCTATGACGGTTTCATGGGCAATAATGTCATCTATCGCTTCCATTGGACGGGCGATGACTACGAGGCCTATTTCACGGATGAAGATAACATTGCTATTTACCGGGAAGACGAGTGACGCGCGTTTCGCCTCGCTCATCGACGATTACCAACAACGGCTCAAGCACTATGTGCCGTTTGAGATCGTCGTGTTGCCGGATCTCAAGAACGCCAAATCTCTCACCGAAGACCAGATAAAAACCGCCGAAGGCAACCTCATTCTGCAAGCCCTCACGCCCGCCATGGACGTTATTCTGCTCGACGAACACGGACGCGAGTTCCGCTCGATTGAGTTCGCCGATTACCTCCAGAAGAAGATGTCGTCCGGCAAAGACCTCACGCTCGTCATTGGTGGGCCTTACGGGTTCAGCGACGCCGTCTATCAGCGCGCCAACGGCAAACTGTCTTTCTCCCAAATGACTTTCTCCCACCAGATGATACGAATAATGGCCATCGAGCAGATCTACCGCGCAATGACCATTCTCCGGGGTGAACCCTATCACCATGAGTGATTACCTCACTCGTATCTTCTGTCCTATTCGGATTACAGAAGTATCCTTAATCTTATTGAGTTGACAGAGTTTCTTCACGGTCGTACCGTATTTCTTTGCGATACCGCTCAGCGTGTCGCCGCGGCGCACAGTATGGTACTTCATCGCCGCGGCCGCTGCACGCGCTTGCTTCATCGCCTTGATGCCGATCACATACTCGTCCGGATACTTCAACTGACCCGTTCCGAAATTGACCACACCCGCCGGATCCATCGCTTCGCCTAAATAACGAATCTCGAAATGCAGGTGACTACCGGTCGAACGACCTGTGTTGCCGCCCAAGCCCAGCACATATCCGCTCGGAACCATCTCGTATTCATCCACCATCGGACGACTCAAGTGACCATACACGGTCTCCAAACCGTTGGGGTGACGAACGACCACGAAATATCCGTATCCGCGCGGATCCCAACCGACGATACGCACCTGTCCTTCCCATGCCGAACGAATACTGTCGCCCACCTGCACTTTCAGGTCCGTACCCTTATGCATACGATTGCGACGCCAGCCGTACGGACTCGTTATATATCCCGGGTGCGGCAAGGTGAAACCGGCCATCGGCACACGCACATCGTCCTTCAGGCTGTCGAATATCGTCCCGTACGGGTTCACGCGCTCGTCCGTCCAGATAAAACGATAGATGCTATCCGCAGGGTGATGGTTCATCAGCGTCGTGTCCAACATGTACTGCGGCGCCAGACGATAAACCACGTCGCCGTCTTTCGTCCGAACGATGATCTTCTGCGGAAGCAAGTCCATCTCGCAACCCAGAATCAAGGTGTCGTGCGAGAAAAGTCCCGCCAGACATTCCGGTAACGCATTCGACCGTACGTCCAACGAATCCAGATCCTCTAACTCAGCACCTTCGCTATCTACGAAAGCCGTGTCAACGGGCTCCTGCGCGCTTAATGGAAGCAGAAACAGCAGAAGCAGAAGCCACACAGATGTAATACGAGACATACTATTCCTAAGATTACAGCAATAACACATAACGCTATCAACCATTTGGCCCATGGTTTCAAGCCTTTCTTCTTGATCTTGATGATCGGGAATGCCACCTGCTCGGTCAGCGTCCGGCCAAACGGCACAGAGATGATTGCATCGGCGTTCACCGCCCAACCGTTGGCGTTCAGCACCGGCGCCAGGTTACGGCGACGCAACTTCATATACGCCATGATCATACTCGGACCGCTGATGACGAGCAATATACATACAAACACGATCACATATTGCCACCAGTGGAAACCGCTCATGCCTTCGGCTACTGCTACCAGCGCGGCGCCGATCATGCCTAAAGCCATACCGATGGCGGCGAATATACCGGCGAACTTCGCGATATCGAACGCAGGTTTCTTCTCTGCCGCAGGATCAGCTGCTGCCGCGTCCGCCTTCGCCGTCATGTCGTCGAATGCCTTCGCATCTTTCTCAGCCGCCGACTTGTTGATCTTCTCTTCGATCCATTTGGCGAGCTTGCGATACGGGGTCCAGAACGCCTGACGAATAGATATCGGGTTGTCGATGATCTTCGTCACCGTAGCGTCGTAATCCAGACCGTCGTTATCGTAGAAGACAGCGTTCTTGCCTACAGTCAGGTTCTTGATCTCGCCCTGCGTCATCGCCGCCACGATCTGCAGCGTCTTACCCGTTTTCTTGTTGATGCAGTTGCAGTACAGCAGATAGATACCGCTCAGCGGCGCCTGGGCGTCGTGCTTGCCCATGTCGTGCACACGCATACAGAGATGACACGCGCGCTGGTCGATGATCAAGGTACCCGCCTGGAAGGAAGCAATCGTGGCCTCGTCCTGGTCATAGAAATCTTCGAGGGTCACGAAGTTACGCAGCAAGCGGTAGAAATCGCGATGCAGCAACAGCAACTTCTTCAGCGGCATGAACTCCGCCTTCGCTGCAGCCAATGCCTCGGCGTTCGCACTCTCAGCCGCAGCTTTCGCAGCTTCCCATTCGGCGATCTGCGCACCCATCTCCGCGAATTTCTTCTCTGTCATACCCGGCTTCACTGCGTCCTCTGGAATAAGCGCCAAACCGAGTTTCTGCAGTTTCTCCTGCTCGAAATAAGCGGCATACTCAGCTTGCTTCTCTTTGTAAGCTGCGATGACATCTGCCTCCAACGGCGCTGCGGGTATAGGTTTCTCTTCGATCACCACCGCGTCAATAGCAGCCTGGACGTCCGCCAAACTGACTACTGATGACTGATCACTGACCACTTTCTTGGCCACTGCCACAATCGCTTCATCGGCGATATTATCCAGCGCCAGTTCGTCTTTCTGCTCAAACAGACTCTGTGGGTCTTTCAGATTTGCGCACAACCACTCGGCGGTAGCTACCACCTCTTTCAGACGCAACTGACCGTCGCCGTCGAGGTCCATCAGACCGAGCGACTCATCGCTGATCTCCAGACCCGTCGTCGGACAACTCAGCACGGTCCACATCTTTTTGTCTAATTCACTCAAGTGACGAATGTCCTCAGCATCATGAATGCGCACGCGGGTCACACCTCCCACATTCGCAAAACTCCATTTGTAATTAGCCATAGTATAATTGATTTTTAATTAGCATAAACCTTTGCGACCGCAAAGGTACTGCTTTTTTTTGACATACACAAATTTTAGCAAAAAAAAATAGAGACATCCTCTCGGGTGCCTCTATCTTTCTGCCAAAAGCGCGGTTATTCAGCGTCTTTCTTAGCTGCCTTCTTGGTAGCTTTCTTAGCCGGCTTCTCTTCTGCAGGCTCCTCTGCTTTGGGCTCTGCCTTAGCAGCCTTAGCAGGCTTAGCCTCTGCCTCTAACGAAGCCTTCAGTTCTGCGAGAGCGGAGAGATCACCAAGGGTGGTCTTCTCTACCTTCGGCAGGTCGAGAGCGGGTTCTTCAGCCTTAGCGGCTTTCTTAGCTGCCTTCGGAGCTGCCTCCTTGCGCTCCTCCCATGAACTCAATCACCTTGAAGCTGAGGGTGTCACCAACAGCTACCGGCGACTTGTCTTCCTTCTGGAGGTGGCGGGTCGTGCAGAATGCCTCCACGCCATCCTCGAGCGAAACGACAGCGCCCTTGTCGGTCAGTTCAACAACCTTACCATCAACGATGGTATCTACGCCGAACTTAGCCTCGAGCTCTTCCCACGGGTTCTCCTCGAGTTGCTTGTGACCGAGGGAGAGACGGCGGTTAGCTACGTCGATGTCGAGAACGACAACTTCGATCTGTGCGCCGATCTGGGTGAACTCATTCGGGTGTTTGATCTTCTTGGTCCAGCTGAGGTCGCTGATGTGAATCAGGCCGTCAACGCCTTCCTCGATCTCTACAAAGACACCGAAGTTGGTGAAGTTACGAACCTTAGCCCAGTGGCGAGTGCCGACTGCGTACTTGGTCTCCACGTTAGCCCACGGATCAGCCTTGAGTTGCTTGATACCGAGGGACATCTTACGCTCAGCGCGGTCGAGAGTCAGGATAACAGCATCTACCTCGTCGCCGACTTTGAGGAAGTCGTTAGCGGAACGGAGGTGCTGGCTCCAAGACATCTCAGATACGTGCACGAGGCCTTCTACGCCTTCTGCGATCTCCACGAATGCGCCGTAATCAGCCATCACAACAACCTTACCGTGAACCTTGTCGCCTACTTTGAGGTTCGGATCAAGCGCATCCCACGGATGCGGAGTCAACTGCTTGAGACCGAGAGCGATACGTTTCTTCTCCTCATCGAAGTCGAGGATAACAACGTTGATCTTCTGGTCGAGTTGCAGCAGCTCGTGCGGGTCGTTAACGCGTCCCCAGCTGAGGTCAGTGATGTGGATAAGACCGTCAACACCACCCAGGTCGATGAATACGCCATAGTTGGTGATGTTCTTAACCGTACCTTCGAGAACCTGACCCTTCTCGAGTTTGCCGACGATCTCAGCCTTTTGAGCCTCGAGTTCAGCCTCGATGAGCGCTTTGTGGGAAACAACGACGTTGCGGAATTCCGGATTGAGTTTGACGATCTTGAACTCCATCGTCTTGCCGACGAGGATGTCGTAATCGCGAACCGGCTTCACGTCGATCTGGCTGCCCGGGAGGAATGCTTCCATACCGAGTACATCTACGATCATGCCGCCTTTCGAACGCCATTTGATGTAACCGGTAACGATCTCACCTGCGTTGTAAGCCTCGTTAACGCGGTCCCAAGCGCGAGCGGTGCGTGCCTCATTGTGCGAGAGCACGAGTTGGCCCTTCTTGTCCTCCTGGCTCTTGATGTAGACTTCTACTTTGTCGCCTACTTTGAGCTCGGGGTTGTAACGGAACTCAGATGCCGGAACGATACCGTCCGACTTGTAGCCTACGTTAACAACGACTTCGCGTTTGTTGATACTGATGACGGTACCCTCAACGACTTCGTTGTCCTTGATGGCGCTCAGGGTGTCATTATACTTTTGGATTTCTTCTTCGTTTTAGTCGAAGTTCTGGAGAGAAAGATTTTCTGCCATAAACGGTAGATAAACAGTGGGAATCAATTTTTTCGTGATCTCGAGATCACGTGATCACGTGGTCACGACAAAACCAAAATCCCGTTAAAAGTTAAACATGTTAGCCTTTTTCATACGAAAAAGCGTGCAAAGGTACGATTTTTTTTGGATATATGCAAATTTTTTTGTAATTTTGTGCCGAATTTGTGAAAATTGTTAAATTGAGATACTATGGCTAAGTACAATTGGAGTTTTGCGAATGTGGGTGGTGTTACCCGCGTACGTATTCAATCGGCGGAGGATATCCGTCATTTAGGCGAGTTGGATAAGAAGATGTGGACTGTCTTGTCGTGTCCGGTGAATGGTCTGGAGATCAGCAGCGACTCGCTGAGTCTGATGGACACGGACGGCGACGGTAAGTTGCGTGTGAAAGAAGTGATTGCGACCGCAGACTATCTGTGTGCCGCACTGAAGGAGCCGAAGAGTTTGTTCGAGCAGAGCGATGTCATCGATATTGAAAATATCGCGGATGAATCGATAAAGGTGATCGGTGAGCGGTTAGCGGTTAATGGCAAGGTGAGCCTTGCGGCAGTACAGGCAGCGATTGATGCGGTGACCATTGAGGAACAGGCTATTCCTGCGGCACCGTTAGAGGCAGATGTGATCGCGGCTTATAAGGAGAAGCAGGCAGAGTACGCTGCGTATTTCGAGCAGGAGAAACTGCAGAAACTGGGTCTGGCTGCTATTCCGGAGGACGCTCCGAAGCCGGGAATGACGGAGAAGAAGTTCCTGGAGATGGGCAAGCAGATTGCCGACTGGGAGGCAGCGAAGGCTGCGGCGGAAGGTGCGAATGCTGCGGCTTTGGAGGCAGCGAAGGCGGAGTTTATGCCGCTGCGTAAGTTGCTCTTGATTCACCGCGATTTCTACAGATTGTTGCGTAACTTCGTGACGCTGGAGGACTTCTATGACAGGGATAGTGCAACGATAGCATCGTTCGAGGCCGGTACACTCATTATTGATCAACGTGCGTGCAAGCTTTGTATGCGTGTGAACGATCCGGCGAAACACGACAGTCAGGCACCGCTGAGCGGGATGTATTTGATCTACTGCAACTGCATCAACCAGAAGACGGGTAAGAGTCTGCAGATTGTGGCGGCGATGACGCAGGGTGAGGTCAATAACCTGAGTATCGGTAAGAACGCCGTGTTCTACGACAACGACGGTCTGGATTACGATGCAACGGTGACGAAGATCATCGACAACCCGATTTCGATTCGTCAGGCATTCTGGACCCCGTATCGTAAGTTCTCCAAGTGGATTGAGGAGAAGATCAATAAGTCCGCAGCCGAGAAAGATGCCAAGGCCTTTGGTGACTTGACGGCGAAGGCGGACGCGGCAGTCGCTGACCCGAAAGCCGAGCAGAAACCGGCGTTTGATATCGCTAAGTTTGCCGGTATCTTTGCGGCGATCGGTATGGCTCTTGGTATGATCGGTACAGCTTTGGTAAGCGTAGGTGCAGGTCTGGGCAAACTGACGTGGTGGCAGAATATCATCGTGTTCGTTTGTATACTGCTGGTTATCAGTGGTCCGAGTATGATTATGGCGTATATGAAACTGCGTCGTCGTAACCTGGCGCCGGTGCTGAACGCAAACGGTTGGGCGATCAACGCGGATGCGATCATCTCTGTGCCGTTTGGTCGGACGCTGACCGAGCAGGTAGCCTTCCCGATTGTGAAGTTACCGAAGGTAAAGAAAGGCATGGCCGCATGGAAAAAATGGTTGATTGCTATTTGTAGTATTTTAGTTGGATTAGGAATTATATGCGTTATCTTACATCTTTGTGGATTTTGCTGGCACTGTCTGTGCTTCCATTAAAAGCAGATACTATTTTTAGTGAGGACCTGGGACTGAATCCGCCGATTGACTCGACGGCCGTGGATAGCGGCGATGAGTTGGAGGAGTTGGACGATATCGACGTGCGTGCTTCGCAGTTGCCGGAGTGTCTGGCGGGACTGTTCTCGCACGATACTTTGATTTTAGGCTGCGACCTGGAACTGCTGCCGCAGAAGATTGTGGTCAAGACCAAGGACGGCGACGTGGTGTATAAGATTGCTCCGCAGTTTATGCTGGACACCAACCTGATCAACCATCACCCTGCGGACAGTGTTTATCATTTCCTCTGGACGGACGAGCGCGTGAACCCGTATGGGACGATGTTCGACAGTCTGAAGGACGATGTACGTATCCCGATGGAGGGCTTTGTGCTGCCGGCTCCGGGTTATGTGACCAGTCCGTACGGTTGGCGTAGAAACAGGATGCACAAGGGTACGGATATCAAGGTGCAGGTGGGTGATTCGATTCGCAGCGCATGGCCGGGTCAGGTACGTATCGTAGGCTGGGATCCGAGAGGGTACGGTTATTTCGTGGTCGTTCGTCATGACAACGGTCTGGAGACGGTCTATGGTCACATGAGTCGTCCTATGGTGGACGAGTACGAGCCGGTGAAAGCAGGTTATGTACTGGGTCTGGGTGGTAACACCGGTCGTTCGACAGGTAGTCACCTGCACTGGGAGATCCGTTATCTGGGTGAGGCAATGAACCCTGCGAATGTAGTGGATTTCACGACGGGTCAGCTGAAGAACAAAGACGAGTACGTGATTGGTATCAAGGCCATGAAACAGGCGAAGGCGGAGGCTGCGGCGCGTAAGTACCATAAGGTAAAGAGCGGTGACACCTTGAGCGGTATCGCCAAGAAATACGGTACGACGGTCAAGAAACTCTGTGCCCTGAACGGCATCAAGGAGACCAAGATCCTGCAGATCGGAATGAAAATCAGGGTGAGATAATGGGTGAATGGATGAATGGATGAATGAGAGTGACCCTGCTCATAGTAGGTAAGACGACGGACGCGCATCTGGAGGCACTCATCAGTGAGTACGTCAAGCGTCTGGGACATTATATCCCGTTTGCGATCCAGGTGATCCCGGAGTTGAAGCAGACCAAACATCTGACGACGGACCAGCAGAAGACGCAGGAAGGGGAGTTGATCCTGAAGGCGGTAGGTGCAAGTGCGGACCTTATTCTGCTGGACGAGCGGGGACAGGAGTACACCAGTATGGCTTTTGCGACCTACATGCAGAAACGCATGTCGTCGGGTAAGGATGTGGTGTTTGTGATCGGAGGTCCGTACGGCTTCTCGCAGGCGGTGTACGACCGTGCGGCAAGGATGGTGAGTCTGAGTAAGATGACTTTCTCGCACCAGATGGTGAGGCTCTTTATGGTGGAGCAACTGTACCGCGCGATGACCATCCTGAACGGGGAACCGTATCACCACGAATAAGTAACATTTAAATAGATACAGATATGGACAAACAAGAACTTCGCAAGTTGATTGCAATTTGGTTTGAAGAGGATATCCGCGACGGTGACCACACCTCGCTCAGTTGTATTCCGCCGACCCAGATGGGTTGCCAGCAGTTGATCATCAAGGACACGGGGGTGCTGGCCGGTGTGGAAGTAGCGAAAGAGATCATCAATTATTTCGATCCCGAATGTAAGTTCGAGCAGTTTTTGCACGACGGAGACCATGTGAAACCCGGAGACGTGGCGTTCAAGGTGTACGGCAAGGAGTTGAGTCTGCTGCAGATCGAGCGCACGATGCTGAATATTATGCAGCGCATGTCGGGTGTAGCGACGACGGCCCATAAGTACCAGAGCCTGATTGAGGACACGGGTTGTCACGTGCTGGATACCCGTAAGACCACGCCGGGACTGCGGTATCTGGAGAAAGAGGCAGTGGTTTTAGGCGGCGGTATGAACCACCGTATCGGTCTCTTCGATATGATTCTCTTGAAGGACAACCATGTGGACTTCGCCGGCGGTATCACCAACGCGCTCACGCGTGCACGCGATTATTGTAAGGAGAAATGCAAGAACCTGAAGATCGAGATCGAGGTGCGTAATTTCGATGAGATCAATGAGGCACTGGCGACCAATATCCCGGATCGTATTATGTTAGATAACTTCAGTCCCGCGAAGACAAAAGAGGCGGTCGATCTGATTCGTGCCTGGGAAAAGCAAGCCGGTCGTCACATGGAGATCGAATCTTCCGGAGGTATCACAATCGATACGTTGCGCGATTACGCGATCCAGGGTGTGGACTTTGTTTCGGTAGGAGCCCTGACGCACAGTTACAAGAGTCTCGATATGAGTTTCAAAGCAGTCAAATAAAAAAAACAGCGCTCAACCGAGCGCTGTTTTTTTGCCTAAAAAGTTATTTCTTGTCGTTACACGACTGCGATTACTTTTTCTTGAAGATACCCAAAATGCTATCCAGCAGACCTTTGGGTTGCTCTTCTTCTGCATCCAGTACGTCACCGGTGAACGGAACGAGTTTGGTGTCCGCTACCTCATTGGGTTGGAGTGCGTGGAAGTTAGCATACACAGCCGGGGTACCGCAGATGGTCACGTGGGTGATCACTTTGTCCTGGTAGTCAAAATAGAAAGTCTCATTGAGCAGGAACTCCGCATTGTATTTCTTGAGCGCAGCAGCACGTGCGGTCTCCTTGAGTTCAGCCTGGGTCGCTTCTGCACCACCGGTACCGAACTTCAGTTGGCAACGCGGAGCAACGGTCTGGATGTCAGCCGCGATAGTCTGATAGTACACAGCGGGTTTGGAACTCGGGTGGAGTGCCAGCATCTCATTCTGGGTAGCTTTGCGATAGCTTGCGTACTTACCCGGGAAAGCAGTGAGGGTGAAAGCGGTTACGATACCGTTCTCCACGTTGATGCTGTATTGCTCGTGGAAGAGGACGTCCATCTTCTCCTGACGCAACATTTTCTCGCGGGCGAACTTGAGTGCCGAAGCCTCGTTCTTACCTGCCAACTCCTCCGGAGTGAGGGAGACTGATTTCTTTGCGCTGTACTCCATCTCAGCTACGGTCAAGGTGTTGAGCGCGATACGGCTGTTAGCACCTTCCTGTTTGAACTCTGCACCGGCTGCTACAGGCATATCCGAAGCCTTCATGGGACGGAAGGACTTGATGGAAGCCGGGTAACCGGAAACGGTGATGGAGGTCATTTTCTTGTCCTCACCTTTGGCGATGTTGAAGATCGGAGCGAGGAGTACGTCTCCGTTAACAGTTGCGAGTGCTTTCGCTACAACAGCTTGTCTCTGCTCTTCGGCATTGAGGGACTCGAGCTCGTTGGCATAAGCGGTGGCGCTAATGCGGGTCGATTGAACGTCCAAAGTGGCGAGGGTAGGAAGACAACGAACACTCTTAGCCAGTTCAACGCGTTCTGAAGTGGCTTTGGACATACGGGAACTACCGCCACAAGCGGTGAACACCAGAGCAACAGCGGCGATTGCTACGCCGAAAATCAAATGTTTTCTCATAATCTGTTTCATGTATTAAAGGGTTGTATATTTAAAATATTTTTTGTATCTTTGCACCCGATTTACATCTAAAGTATGGATTAAGACCGATAAAGGGGTGGTGATAAACACCG
>CADCCH010000057.1 GCA_902799875.1 uncultured Bacteroidales bacterium
AGTTACCACTACGGAGTCAATGAGCGGCGTAGAGTCATTGGTAAGGGTGTAGGTAAAAGACCCCGTTCCGGACTCGTTGTAAGGCTTCAAGATGAGCGGTGCATCGTCCGGAGACTGGGTGTCAAACGGAGTTTGTTTCTCGCAGGCGATAAAACTGAATGTCATTGCTGCCAAGAGCAATAAATATTTCGCTTTCATATTAATATTCATTATTCATTAATCATTATTCGTTACCTTACATCCCACCATAGTGGAGCATGCCATGAGTATCCGCCCGGAACACGTGTTTTAGCCGCTTCGTACGCATCCCTGCTGTACGTTTCCTCTTTCACGGGGTAGCAGAGACGAACAGGGATTTCGGCACCGTCAATGAGCGGGTTCTTGGTACTCGGGGCTTTGAGCTTCGGACAGTCCGAACGGCGCAGATTGGCCCATGCTTCGGCGGGGTTGTGGAAATGAAGAATCCATGCCTGCGTGTTAATCTGCATCTTCTGCTGTTCCTTGCTGCTGCCGAAAGTAATAGCCGGTTGGGCGATATACGCCGCGTACTCTGCATCCGAGATGCCGGCACATCCGTACTGATCCGACAGGAAATTCATCGCCTCGCGGATACCCGCCTCGTAATAGGCTTTGGCATCATCGGAACTCCACCCGAGAATAGCCCCTTCGGCACGGAGGAAACAAACCTCTGCATACGTCATGATTACGCCCGGATTATCAGAACGGAGGAAATTATTGGCTAACTTCGGTTTGAGCCAACGCGGGTTACCACTGGGATTATAATCGGAATGAGCGCTCTGAATCTCTGCAATTTTCGTAGCTAGCGGGCTACCCGAGATTTCCGTATAAGATGGCCAGTTGTCCCAAGAGAACTCACCCGGTGCAATAAGTGATATGATTGTCGCTGCCGGGTTCGCTTCCTGAGTGGCTATCACTGCGTCCGTCACATCGATACGGCCGTCTGCGCTCGAGAGAGACATATAGTCGTCGATATAGAAACGGCAGATACGCGTTGTACGTGGGTCTTTGTTGTCATAGAGCTGGTTCCAGAACGTCTCGCAGACAAACGAAGGGTTGTTGGCGGGGTCGTTGCCATAGAAATATTTCGACATAGCATTGCCGCGGAAATCACGGAATGACTCTTGGCCGAAGCTATAGGTCACATTCATGTGCTTGACGCATGCGTTTTCAGCGGCACTCGCCATGACTCCGTCACTCAGCGCAGCGGTAAACTCTTTCTTGGCTAACTCCGGAGCTACATCCGACAAACGCATGGCATAGCGCAACCGCAGCGAATTGGCGAAATGACGCCATGAGTCCAGATTGCCGCCCAGCATCGGATCGCTCATGATGGCGCTCGCATTGACGTTAAACAAAGCAGAAGCCTCTTTCAGTTCGGTAAAGAAGAACGCGTAGAGATCTTCCTGTTTGTCGTACTTGGGCTGCGTATTGCCCGTGAAATAACCCATGCCTGCTTCCGTAAACGGGATATCACCGTAGAACTCAGTCAATAACCCGCCTACATAGACGCGGAAGATACGCAGCGCAGCGTTGATGTTCACCTGATCAGGGTCGGTTTGGGTCTGCTCGATCGCATCCGTGAGGTTACGGATAGCGCCGGCATAGAGGTTCGCCCACGGACGGGACATCTCGTTATCATCCATACGATGCTGACCGCCGTAATTGGTCGTGTTCCAGCAACCCATCAGATGCTGCGTGAACGCATACGTGTAGAGACGATGGACGTCCACGTAGTTCATATCGCCGAAGATCTGCAACTCGGCATAACTCAACTGCGAAGCAGGGTTGATACGGGAGGCTTTGGTCGGATCGGTATTAATCTCCTCGTAAACCTTGTCCGAGCAAGAAGCGAGGCCAAAGACCGTTACGCTCAAATATAAAAGAACGCTTGCGCTCAAAGATAAAAGATTCTTTTTCATAAAATTATCCTTTCCATTTACGAGGTTAGAACTTGATATTGAAATTCAGACCATAGCTGCGACGGCTCGGAAGCGAACCGTACTCCAGACCCAATCCGGAGGTGTTGTACTGCGCATCGGGGTCGATATCCTTGATATTCTTCCATACGATGAACGGGTTACGCGCTACGAAACTGATACCTACGTGTTTCACTATGCCTTTCTTGTCCAGCCACTCTTTCGGGAAATCCAGCGTCAGTGTGAGCTCGCGGCACTTGATATACGAGTTGTCGTAGATAAACAGCTCCGGCGATTTACGCGACACCTCATACCAATAGTCCTCGGGGTTAATGTAGATGTCATTATCTCGATAAGTTCCGTCTCCATTGTCGATGACTCCGTCCACGAGGTAACCGCCTGTAGCTTTCCATCCGGCAGTGACTCCGGCTGCTTTGCGCGCTTCTTCCGAAGCGTACCAATCAGCACGACCCACAAGCGTCTCTTTCGCCATACCGGTCTCGTAGGCTGAACGCTCGGACATAGAGAAGATGCTGGCACCTACTTTGACATCGAATAATGCGGTGAGGCTGACCATCTTATACCGCAGGGTGGTGTTCAGACCGCCTGTCCATTTCCACTGCGCGTTACCCAACACTTTGTTCTCGGTGGTGAAGGTGGGCAGACCGGTGGTAGCATCGACGATCACTTTGCCGTCGGCGTTACGTGCCAAAGCAGGACCGCAGATAGCACCGTATTCCTCTCCCTCACGGGCTGCTACATATACGTTACACCACGTCGCTTTCGCTAACTCCAACTCGCTCGTCCCTTCGGTCAGTTTGAGCACTTTGTTGTTGTTCTTCGACCAGTTGATACCCAAATCCCAAGAGAAGTCTTTGGTCTGCACCAGACGCGCACCAAAGGTGATCTCAAATCCTTGGTTGAGGATCGCGCCGGCATTAATCATACGATAATCGTAACCGCTGGTAGGCGAAACAGCCATACCGATGATCTGGTCACGCGATGTCTGATGGTAGAATGTGAAATCCAGACTGATACGGTTGTTAGCCCATTTGGTCTCGAATCCCGTCTCCCACGAACGCGTACGCGTCGGCTTCAGATCGGTGTTCGGGATTGTATTGCCGTAGATAGAACCGATCGTATAACCCGGATAACCGAACTGAGACTTCTTATAACGCAGACTCAACTGGTACGGGTCGGTGTCGCTACCAACCTCCGCCCAACTCAATCGTACTTTACCATACGGCAGCACTTTGCGGTTGGTCTTGATCAACTCCGAGAATACCCACGAAGCGCTGACGGACGGATAGACGTAGATGTTCTTGCCTCTCGCGAGAGCCGAGGACTTGTCGCCGCGAACCGTAGCGTCTAAGTAGAGCATGTGACGCCATCCTAAGTTAGCAGAACCGAACACGGACACGATACGTTTGTTATATGTTGCCTCTTCTACCGACTGCTCCTCAAAACTCGACATCGCTACTACTTCACGGATTCCCATATCCGTTCCGGTGTTGATAACCGTTTGGTTATGCACGTCATAGACATTGGCGCCCGCTGTAGCCGTGAAATCGAAATCTCCCCAACTGTCCGTATAGATTCCTAAGAACTCGGCGTTGATCATGCGGTTATTGAAATAACTGTTCTGCAGACGGCCGGACTCGTAACCCGGTGTGGTCGGATACTTGAAATCCGAGAACTCAAAGCGGTTCAACTCAGCGCCTACCGTAGCTTGCACTTTCAATTGTGGAAGGATGTTGTACACCACTTTTCCGTTCATACGGAGCAAGTGTTTGTAGGATTGGTTTTTATTCTTATAAATATCCCAATACGGGTTCACGTTATAAGGATCCATACCGTTCCAGTTCTGATATTCGCCATTGGCTGTCTGATAATTCTTGAGCCATGACTGATCATACGTGGTGGAAAGGGTCATGAGGTTTTTGCCGACGTTTGATTTGTCGTCGCCGAGAGCCGGACGGTTCTTTACGTTCTCATGTACATAGTTCACGTTGAAATCCAGATCCACGGGACCAAGACTCGTGTTCGCCCGCAGTGTCAGGTTGTTACGGCTCATGTTAGAGTTCGGCAGAATGTCCCGGTTACGCATGTCCGAATAAGCAAAACGCAAACCCGTCTTGCCGGTATTCATAGAGATAACGGCCGTGTTGGTGGCGGTCAGACCTAACTGGAAGAAGTTCGCCGTGTTGTTCGGAATGATCAGGAACGGATGCTCCTGACCGTCGTAATAACGAAGCATCAGACCACCATCGGCTTTCGGTCCCCAAGACTTGTTGGTATTGCTCACGGCATCTACGTTGTATTGACCGTCAGAACCCATACCATAGACTTGCTGAACATTGTCCCACTTGCTCAATTGGGAGTCGAAAGTGAGTGTTCCGTTGTACTCAACACCCCATTTGGAATCGCCGGTTGCGGCTTTCTTGGTGGTAATGAGGATCACACCGTGGCTGGCACGGCTACCATAGAGAGCAGCTGCAGCCGGACCTTTCAGCACGGACATAGATTCGATATCGTCGGGATTGATGGCGGATATACCATCGCCTAAGTCGTATCCGCCTTCTTTTCCGGCAGAGCCGAAGTTGGTGTTATCCATCGGCACACCGTCAATAACGTAAAGCGGCTGGTTATTACCGGTCATCTCGGTTGCACCACGGAGCACAACGCGCGTTGAACCGGACGCGCCACCTGCTGTCTCGGATACAACGAGACCGGCTACACGACCTGCCATAGACGTAGCTGCATTCGGGTTGCCGGCTTTCGTCAGGTCTTCGCCTTTCACTTCGCCTACTTCATAACCCAAGGCCTTACGGTCACGCTTGATACCCATAGCGGTTACAACTACTTCGGAGAGTACCTCGGTGTTTTCCGACATCGTAATGTGAATAGGTGCACCCGTCACTTTGATGGTTTGAGAGGTGTAACCCATGTAGGAGAATTCCAATTCGTCTCCTACCTTCGCTTCAATAGAGAAAATACCGTCAAAATCGGTAATGGTTCCGACGGTGGTGCCTTTGACGAGTACTGATGCGCCGATCAGCGGACCGTCTGCATCTTCCACGGTACCCGTAACGATGTTTTGCGAGAACGCCAAGCCTGTAGTTCCCACGAGGAGAACTACAAGGCTAAAGACATACTTGAAACAAGTTTTCATGGTATTTGAAAATTAAAATTAATGGATCATCATTTTCTTGCCGTTCAGGATTACGATGCCTTTGTAATCCTCATCAACGGGTTGTCCGAGAATATTATACCGAATACCGTTGTTGCGAATGGAGATATTCTCAATAGCCGTTGGCGTAACCATAGCAGCTAAGCGGGCTTGTACGATATTGATTCCGTGTCCGTGCAGCGCAAAACCGCCGTCTGCTACTGCGTTCTTAATCGCATCCGTGATAACTAGTCTCACTTCAGTATTCGCAGTGATATCGACTTGTGCTTGTCCGGGCAGTGCGTTCCATCCGTAGTCA
>CADCCH010000058.1 GCA_902799875.1 uncultured Bacteroidales bacterium
TCGTGCTAATGTATGGACCGTAGCAAAGAACACATGGGAGAAAGGTTTGCAGTATGCTTACCGCGATCGTAAGAACAAAAAACGTACATTCCGCGCTCTGTGGATCCAGCGTATCAACGCTGCTGCTCGCCTCGAAGGTCTGAGCTACAGCCAGTTGATGGGCTACCTCAAGAAAGCAGGAATCGTCATCAACCGCAAGGCACTTGCTGACCTCGCTATGAACCAACCCGCTGCTTTCAAAGCAGTTGTTGATCAAGCGAAAAAGAAAGCTGCTAAGTAAGACGGACTTTCTATCTAGAAGTTCTTACAAAAAAACGAGAGATGGTCATTTGGCCATCTCTTTTTTTATCTCGTTGTTTAGTGTTTCGCTTGCCGGAACGAGCGGCAGTCTCAGATAATTCTGAATTATTCCCTTTTGGGCCAGAACGGCTTTGATGCCGACGGGGTTACCTTCTATGAACAGTAGTTTAACCATTTCGTCGTACTGCGCTTGTTTGGCTTGGTCCTTTTTATGCACAATATCGTAGAAGTCTTCCGGAAAGGCATTTGAGGCTACCGAAATCAGACCTGCGCCACCGGCTTCCATGATCTCACAGGCAATCCCGTCATCTCCGGAAATAACGAGTAGTTTATCTTTTGCGAGTTCTATCAGATGCTTGATCTGCTCTACGTTACCGCTGGCCTCTTTGATGCCGACGATCTTATCAGGTTGTGCCTCATAGATCCGCATGACCGTTTCCGGCAACAGATTGACACCTGTGCGACCGGGGACATTGTAAAGAATAACGGGAATCGGACTTGCCTCTGCTACGGCACAGAAATGTTGGAACAATCCTTCCTGATTTGGTTTGTTGTAGTACGGACATACGGAAAGGATAGCAGTAAAGTCTAGGATTAGTACGTCGCGCATAGCATGTAGGCCCGAGATGACTTGCTGCGTGTTATTGCCGCCGACACCCAGTACGAGAGGAATACGACCATTGACGTACTTGACGATAAACTCTCTCACTTCGCGTTTTTCCTCTGCGGTCATCGTCGCTGCTTCACCGGTCGTGCCGAGGACGACGATATAATCCACGAAGCCCGTCAATTGTGTGTCCAACAGTTGAGCGAGAGCATCATAATCGACACTTCCGTCGGCCTTAAATGGCGTGATAAGTGCTGTGCCTAATCCCTTTAATCCATTCATCCATTCACCCTTTCGTCCATTTAGTCGTTAGACTTGATGGTTGTTAAATAACTCATAATCTGATGGTATAACCACGAAGCCTCCAGTTCTGCCTCTTCCCCTTGCTCCGGTGTGAAATCGGGTAGGGAGATCAGCATATCGTGCAGTCCTTCCCCGAGGTTGAGACCCACTTTGAAGTCCGCATCCGTGTACATAGCAAGATAGCGGAGCGGCAGTAAGGACCGAGTCGTGAGGTCAATCAACAGATCGTAGTGTTCTGTTGCCAGATCCGTCAGCACGTAGTCACGCGGTTTACCCAACCAGTTATAATCCGCCAAGCCCAGAATACGACTCTGCGGTAAAATCAAAGTGGTAATCTCTTTCTTCTCTGCGTATCCCCACATCGTCACGTCCATCTGACGACGCAACAAATCCTGTCGAATGGTCTTAATGGCATCGTTGCGCTCTAAGTAATCGCTCTCATAGATGATCATGATCTTGAGCGGCTGATCCAAATGCGGGAAACGCGGTTTGCGCTCCGGTTGCTTCTTACGCAAATACTCAAAAATATACTGTTTCAGTTTCATAGCATTGCTAAAAATTCATCTTCCGATATCATCTTAATTCCCAGGTCTTCGGCTTTCTTGCGTTTCTCCGGACCCATATTTTCTCCGGCCAGAATAAAACTCGTTTTCTTACTTACCGAACCGACGTTCTTACCACCGTTGGCTTCAATCATCGCTTTGTACTCATCGCGGCTGTGATGCGCAAATGTACCGGAAATAACGATACTCATTCCTGCCAGTTTATCACTCGTCGGTTCCGGAGCGGCTTCTCCTTCCATCTGCAAACCGGCCTTACGGAGACGATCCAGGATCTCTAAATTGCGGATGTCCTCGAAGTACTTGACGATGTTCTCTGCAATCTGCGGTCCCACATCTTCGATGGCGCAGAGTTGCTCCACGGTTGCCCATTGGAGCGAGTCAATCGTGTTGTAACGTCGTGCAATCTTCTTGGCGGTTGTCTCACCGACCATGCGGATACCGAGCGCAAACAACACGCGTGCCCAAGGTACTTGTTTGGACGCTTCGATACCGTCCAATATATTCTGTGCCGATTTCTCACCAAGTCGTTCTTGTACAGCAATGTCCTCTAATTTCAGATCGTAGATATCCGCGATGTTCTTTAGTAAACCCTTCTGGTAGAAGAGATCAATCGTCTCTGCACCCAAGCCTTCGATATCCATCGCCTTGCGACTCACGAAATGCTCGATCTTTCCTTTTATCTGCGGTGGGCAACCGGCCTCATTCGGGCACCGCCAAGCCGCTTCGCCTTCTACTCTTACCAGTTGTGCGCCGCATTCCGGACAATGCGTCGGGAAGGAATACATCATTTCATCATTGAGCGACGCAGTCGCGCTCATTTCATCATTTCGTTCTGCACGACCGACGATCTTCGGTATGATCTCGCCACCTTTCTCGACCCATACCTTATCTCCCGGTCGGATATCGAGTTGCTTGATAAAATCCTCGTTATGCAGCGTAGCGCGTTGTACGACGGTGCCTGAGAGTTGGACGGGTTCCAGGTTCGCTACCGGTGTCACCACTCCTGTTCTGCCTACCTGATAGGTAATCTCTTTGAGGAGTGTCAATTGTTTCTCAGCCGGAAACTTATAAGCAATCGCCCAACGGGGCGTCTTGGCGGTGTAACCGAGTTCTTCCTGTTGCGCGAGGTTGTTGACTTTCAGCACGATACCGTCGGTCGCTACCGGCAGGTTCTTGCGCTCCGTGTCCCAGTACGCGATATACGCCATCACCTCGTCCACATTCTTGCAGACCTTAATCGCGTCCGATATGTGGAATCCCCATGCCTTGGCTGTCTCCAATCGTTCAAAATGCGTACTACCCGGCAAGTTCTCTCCCAACATATAGTACAGATACGCATCCAGTCCTCGTCTTGCCACCTCCCGCGGGTCTTGCAGTTTGAGCGTTCCCGACGCGGCATTGCGCGGGTTGGCAAAGAGCGCTTCTTCCTGTTCCTCGCGTTCTTTGTTAAGTGCTTCAAAACGTTCCCATGGCAGCAACACTTCGCCTCGCAACTCAAAGAATTCCGGTATATTATCTCGTTCTGTTGACCGTCACCTCGCGTAAGTGCCCGCACCAGTTTACCGTGCTCGTACCACAACGAAATAGAGAGACCGTCGTATTTGAGTTCGCACACAATCTCTGCATTCGAAGGTAATTTGCGCACCCAGTCCTCAATCTCTTCGCGCGAATAACTGTTCGCTAACGACAACATCGGGTACTTGTGTTTGACTTGCGCAAAACCCTTTTTACCCAAGTCTGAACCGACGTGTTGGGTAGGGGATTTGGGGTCGAACATATCCGGAAATTGCGCCTCCAATTCCTGCAGTCGGTGCATTTTGAAGTCGAACTCCTGATCCGACAGCGTAGGTTGGTTAAGGACGTAATACTTGTAGTTCGCCTCTTCCAACTCCTTACGCAGGATACGCAATTCCTCCCGCTCCGGTTCTTCTATTTCTGAGAATAAATCCAACATCAAGGTACGATAAATTTACGTTTGAACACTTCTCCCTCAGCGTAGATATAGATGATATACAAGCCTGGTTCTTCCGGCAGTTGTACCAGGTGGAAGGAACTGGTCACAGATGCTTGTTCAATCAAGTCCCCGCGTAAGCTGTAGATGGCATAATAACTGGGTTTGTCTTCGTTGAATGCATTGCGGATGGTTAGTGAATGGATATCCTCTGTGACAATCTCGTAATTATTAATCGACGGGCTGGGATCGTAGATCAATGTGCTGTCTAACTTCAATCCCACCAGCACCGGATCGTGGTCCGAACAACGGAACATCGTTGTGTCATTGGACTTCTGGTAGTTATAGTTGTCATCCTCATCGGAGTTGATATGAAAACCCGCCATACCGGTGATCTGGCGGAACATCGTCTCGTTACACAAGGCGTGGTCAATATAACTGGCCATACCGCTGAACATATAACTGTAACTGCTGTCCGCATGGAAAGCGCGGTGCAGGTCAATCATACCTTTTTCCGTCAGTTGCTTAATCGGTGCCGTGAACGCATAGCAGTTGAGGTCACCCATGATCAGCACATCTTTATCCCGCACGTTTTTATTGTTGCGGTACGATTTATAGAGTTCTACCACAGCTTTGGCTTCATTCACACGACGCTCTTCTCCTCCGCCGGTCATGGCCTTAAAGTGGTTGATGGAGTAACTGAATTTCTCGCCGGTTGCAATCTCACGGAAACACATGATTTTCTTGCGGTTCTGCACCTCCACATCGGTCTTGGCCGGTACATTGCTGATCGGTGCCACTTTGTTGGCATCGTACAAGTAGTCCACTTTCTGGAACGTACCTGCTGCACCGTCATTGAAATGTTTATAGTTGCGTTCCGGCAGACGGGCATTGAGGTCCTGCATGATCTCATCAATCGCTTCGTTACCTTGCTGCAACTCTACCAGACCGTATATATCGGCGTTGATACGCACCAGTGCGTTCCGTATTTTCTTACGTTGTTTTTGATGCTCCTCATAACTCCGTGCACCCATTGAACCCCAGGTCATGTAGTAGTTCTCCAGGTTAAAACCGCATACCAACAATCGGTAGTCTCCCAGATCCGGTAAACCGGCTTGCAATTCCGCACGCGTATTGCCGCTCCAACTTCCGCTTACCCAGGTCAGACTGCTCGTGCTGTTTACCCTTGCCTGCAAACCGATGATCTTCTCTCCGCAACGGTGGTAACCGCTGATGTTGTCGATATGGAACATGCAGGAACTGTTGATGCGCGAGGTCTCTTTGTAATCGGCAGTACCGACCGAACCCTGACTCTCCGGTTGAAAACGACGCCAAGGCGAGACTGTATAACTGCCGTTGGCGTTGCTACACACCACCATAGGCACATCGAAAATAACGGTCTGACCGATATACGGACGAAGAACCTCTCCGCTCCAGGTCGCGGAATTATCCACCGTGATATGCGTCTGCGCGACCACGGTGAGGGCTATGATCAGGGCGACTGCCAACAGTCCAAAGCGAGTTTTCATGTGTCTTTTTATTAAATCGGCTACAAAAGTACAAAAAAATTTGCATATTTGCAAATAAAATCGTAACTTTGCAGCCAAAATTGATAAAATATGACTTTTTCGGAATTCTGGACAACGATCAAGATACGCAAATGGGGTAAGTACATCCTTACGCTGCTGATCTTTGCGGTCGTGTTCCTCTTTATCGGCGAGCAGAGTGTGGTGCACTTCATCCGCCGCGGACGGGAGATCCGGCATCTGGAAGAGCAACGAGATATGTACCGCGAGGGCGCAGCCAAGGCGGAGCAGGAGATCAACACGCTCCACCAACCGGATAGCCTCGAGCGTTACGCGCGCGAACATTATTATATGCATACCCCTAACGAGGATATCTATTTAGTGGAGGAACCCAAATGAGAAAATCATCCATCATTATGATCGTCGGCCTGGTTATTCTGGCTGTCGGAGCGGCACTGAGTGTGGCGAAAATCGAACCGTACGCGGACTATGTGCTCATCGCCGGTGCCGTGGTGATCATCATCCGCGGTTTCGTCCGCAATCACGAGAAAGACTAAAGATAGAATGCTGGACAAAGTCCGTCAGGAACATATTATTTTAGGGGTCGATCCGGGTACGCTCTTTATGGGTTACGCGGTGCTGCACACGGTAGGACAACAGGTTGAAATACTGGAGTTTGGAGCGTTCGACGTGCATAAACTGGAAGGCCAATATCCGCGTCTGCAGAAGGAGTTTTTCTTTCTGCAATCGATCATTGACAAATACCATCCGTCTTGTCTCGCGATCGAGACGCAGTTCGTGGACAAGAACCCGCAGACGATGATCAAAATCGTCCATGCACAAGGGGTGGCCATTGCGGCGGCGCTGAGTAAAGATGTGCCGATCTACGAGTACTCACCGATGAAGATCAAGATGGCCATCACCGGTAATGGACACAGCACCAAGCAACAGGTAGCCGGTATGCTGCAGCGTTTTATGCATATCGCGGACGAGGATATGCCGAAGAAGCTCGATGCCACCGATGCGCTGGCCATAGCGTACTGTCATTACCTACAATTAGGGATGCCGACCTCTGAGGGTGGTGCCAAAGACTGGACAACCTACGCCCATCGTAAGGGTCTGACCGACAAAGGTCTTACCGGTCCGGCCGCCCAATTAGCAGCGGCGCTGGCAACGGTCAAAAAGACAAAAAAATAAAAAATCTATCCCTAAAATTTGGTAGTCTCAAAAAAAAGTACTACCTTTGCAGCGGAAAATGAAAATTAAAACATTAAATCATTATAATCATGGCTTACAAAATTTCAACAGATTGTATCGCTTGCGGTACCTGTATCGATGAGTGCCCGATGGGTGCTATCTCGGAAGGTGAACACTATTCGATTGATCCGGACGTTTGCACCGAGTGCGGAACCTGTGCTGACGTGTGCCCGAGTGGCGCTATCTCGCTCTAAGGAGTGCAGAAAAAGGTGGATTTTTTAACAAAAAATGTGTAATTTTGGGGGTTTGCGGTCGCAGACCCTCATTTTTTTTATAAAAATGATACCTAAACCTTGCAAATATGAAAAAAAAGTTGTAATTTTGTGCCCAAATTGAGAAAAAAACCGAAAAAATGGAGCAAGAAGAACACAAAACGAGTATGTTGGACGCATTCTTTCGCATTCACGATTTCCTGGTGGCGCATTCGTCGATGCCTATCCGCAGGCAGTTGATGGATGAGATTAACTGGAACGATCGCCTGATTGCTATCAAGGGTGGTCGTGGAGTAGGGAAGACCGATTTCCTGCTTACCCGTATCAAGGAGATTGAGACGGAATGGCGAAACATCCCTGTCCCATTAACGAAGAAAGGAAAACCCAGCAAACGCAAATCCATGCGCGATATACGGCCATGTCTGTATATCAGCATGAACGATTTCTATTTCACCCGGAACTCCTTGCTGGAAGTGGCCGGTGAGTTTGCTCGGACCGGCGGACGTTACCTCTTCATCGACCAACTCTTCAAGTACGAGAACTGGTCGCGGGAGCTCAAACGCTGCTATTCCAAGTACAAAACCCTGCATATCGTCTTCTGCGCCACACCGGTCATGCCGATCGATGAGGACAATCATGACTTGGAACATGTTGTGCATACCTATAACTTGCGCGGATTCTCGTTCCGGGAGTACCTCAATATTCAGACCGGTCTGAAGTTGCCCTCTTATACGCTGGAGGAGATTATGCAGCGTCATGCCTCTATCTCGCGTGAGATATGCGAACGCGTGCAACCGTTGAAATACTTCAAGGCCTATCTGCACCACGGTTATTATCCCTCGTACCTGGAGAGTAAGTCGTTTGAATCGGCGCTGCTGAAGGTGATGAACTCGCAGCTCGAGGTGGACGTGCTGATGATCAAACAGATCGACGTAGCCTGCTTGCATAAACTGCGCAAGCTCTTCTATATCCTGATGCACGATGCGCCCTGTGCACTCAATATATCCAATATATCGGATGAGATCGGGTTGAGTCGTGCGACGACGATGAACTACGTCAAGTACCTCAAGGACTCGCGTCTGATCAACCTGCTCTATCCGGAAGGCAAGAACTTCCCCATGAAGCCGACCAAGGTCTATATGCACAACACCAACGTCGCCAGAATGGATTTCACCCGCGAGATAGCACCGTTGGACCTGTACGAGACCTTCTTCTACAATACGGTGCATGGTGCGCACAGAGTGAATGCCACCGAGCGTTCGGCGATGTTCATCGTGGACAATCAGTACTATTTTGATGTCAAAGAGCAGGTGTCTATCCGCGATGCCATTCGTCCGACCGCTGTAGGCGAACTCGAAACCGGTCGCGGTAACCAGATGCCGCTCTGGCTATTGGGCTTCCTTTACTAGTCCGCTAGTCGACTAGTCAACTAGAAAACTATCAAAAACTCAACAATAAATTCTAACAACAATGGCAAAAGTGAAAAAATTTATGACCATGGATGGTAACGCAGCTGCGGCGCATGTGGCTTACATGTTCACCGAGGTAGCTGCTATCTATCCTATCACGCCGTCGTCTCC
>CADCCH010000059.1 GCA_902799875.1 uncultured Bacteroidales bacterium
TTTAGTTATGAAAGTATTATCGTATATTAGCACAACAATCCTTGGACTGATGTTCTTGCTCTCGGCTTTTGCTAAAGCTTGGGATGCGGAAGCTTTTGCCGATATGTTATTGCTGTACGGTCAGCCTTGGTTTAGTATTGGTGCTCCCCTTGTTATTTGTGTGGAAGCCGTATTGGGAACGGCTTTATTGCTGCGTGTGCAGCCTCGTTATAGCGCATTGGCGGCAGATGTCTTCTTGATAAGCGTTAGTGTCGTTTTTGCCTATGGAGTTGTCGCGAAAGGAATCCATGACTGCGGTTGTTTTGGCGCGCTTTCCAGATACTATACTTCGAGCCCGTGGATGACGTTTGTGCGAAATGCGGTGTTTGGACTGATTTCTATTCCTGCTTTGATGGAGCAACCGAAGTCTGAAACGTATGTCTGGCAGAAATTGACCTTGGGCGTTGGTGTTGCTGCTATAGCTTCTTTCATCTGCGGTTTGGCTATGAGGGACTCGTTCGAGTTGCCGAAACAGTCTCTGGTGGAGAATGAGGACGATCGGGCACAAACGATGGAGAAATTGAAAGCCGTTTATCCCTTTGATGCTGATTCGTCATACGTGGTCTATTTGTTTTCTTTCTCATGTGCGTATTGCCAAAATTCATTTGCGAATGTGCAGCAATACCAGCAGTTTCACGCTGTCGATAAAGTAGTCGGTATAGCCGTAGAAGACGAGGAGGCGAAGGAGCGGTTTTATCGTATCTATCAACCCCAAATAGAGATCCGTACAATACCGCAAAAAGAGATGATGAACATTACCAACGTATTGCCTATTGGATTGCTGATAATGGGGGATTCTATACGAAATGCAGAGTCTGGAATGATCACTTCACCCGGTATTTTTATAAAATAACACAAAAAAGTGGCATACACTATTGTGTATGTCGTTTTTTTTTTGTAACTTTGCAGCCTAATTTGGATTGATGTGTATGAAAATGAATAATAACTATTCAAAAGCATTGCTTTTGTTACTGATGATGGCGGCGCTTCCGATGGCTGCGCAGCAGTTACCGGATCCGCATTTTGAGAACTGGGGGGATAAGTTCAACGGCGATAAACAGCTGACCGATTGGCATGGCTCTAATGTGAACCAAGCGGGTTTTAAGTTTACGTTTATGTACCAAAAACCGGGGCGCACCGGATATAGTGCATATGTGACAGACCGTGCAGTCGGTATCCCCAAACTGGGTATCGGCGCTATCGGACCCGGTTATCTGTCTTTAGGTACACCGTGGCAATACCTCAAGGGCTTGAATGTCAGCGGAGCTACTGCCGGTACCGAGGGTGGTATCCCTTGGAAATATCGTCCCGATACCTTGGCGGTATGGATCAAACGTGTGGGACCTGCGCCGGAGAAAGAGGATTTTCATCTGCTCTATTATGCGTGGTCCGGTAATTCGAAGGGCACGGAGTATAAGAACAAAAAAGGCGGTTGTACGGCTACAGAGCGCATCAATGAGGAGTCGGACATTCGCCAGAAGACCGATGGCAACGAGTGTACGGTAGAGGTCCATGCTAAGCAGATTGCGGAAGGATGGCACCGTGCGCGGGCGAAGTATGACGAATGGACGCTGATCAAAGTGCCTATTCTGTATATGAACGACGCGAAGCCGACGATGTGTAACGTCATCTTCTCTGCCGGTAACTATCCCGCTTTCCGCGCCAACGATGGTATGTTTGATGGCAATGCACTCTATGTCGATGACGTAGAGCTCATCTACTCCTCACGCATTGATAAACTGCTGGTTAACGGCAAAGAGTGGAAGGATTTCAACCCCGATACCGATAAACTTCAAACACTCAAACTGTCACACAGCGAAGCGCAAACGATTAAACTTACTGCTCTTCGCGGTATCGGCAGTCTGACGAATATCAAAGCTCAGACCGCACGTTTCAACGGACGCAGACTCGACAGTCAGGAGATGACGATCGTTCCGGGTGAGGTGAACGGCAAACCTTGGGTCATCACCGTCAAAGCCGAAGATGGCTCTTCTACGCATGTCTATAAAATCAAAATCGTCTCGTAATGGATTTCTCTTCCTTACATATAGTTGATTATATCCTCCTTGGGTCGCTTCTGCTGCTCTTTGTGCTGCAGATGTATTTCTATATCCGCTATCTCGCTGCTCCGGCACGCAAGATGCGTAGAGATAAAAAATCTGAAATCTCAAATCTGAAAAACGAAGTTAATCGCGCCCTTGCGGCAGAGAAATCTCAAATCTCCGAAGGAGTTACCGTCATCCTCGCTGCCCATAACGAGTCCTATAATCTCTCGCAATACCTGCAGGCTTTGCTTTCGCAGGACTATCCCCTCTATGAGGTGATCGTGGTGGATGATGGTTCGGAGGACAGTACGCGCGATGTGGTGGAGAGATACATGACTTCCGACCCGCGTCTCAAGATGTCTTTCGTGCCGTACGGAGCACGGGTTCGTTCAACCAAGAAACTGGCTATCACCCTTGCAGCCAAGGCAGCTAAATACGATTATCTCTTGCTCACCGATGCGGACTGCGTGCCCGAATCCTCCCGCTGGATCTCTGAGATGATGAGCGGGTTTGAGCCCTCAACTCTCAAAAACGGAGTTAATCGCGCCCTTGCGGCAGAGAACTCTCAACACTCAACTGACATCGTCCTTGGCTTTGGTGCTTATTTCATGCACAAGAGTCATCTCAACCGCCTTGTGCAGTTTGACACCCTCTTCAACGGACTCCATTACCTCGGAGCTGCCCTCTGCGGACATCCGTATATGGGTGTGGGACGTAACTTGGCGTACAAGAAATCGCTCTTCTTTGAGTCCGGCGGTTTCTCGCATCTGATGACCACACGTGCCGGAGACGATGATCTCTTTGTCAACCATGTAGCTACGCGAACCAACACCTCGGTGGTGATCTCTCGCGAAAGTCTCACGTGGTCGCCTTCCAAACGCACTTTCAAAGAGTGGTGGCAGCAAAAACGCCGTCATCTCTCCGTCTCGCCGCAATACCGTACGTCCACGAAGTGCCGCTTGGCGTTCGAACCCCTCACCCGTGGTTTGTTCTATGTTGCGCTGATAGGTACGCTTGTATATTATTTCCTTAGTACATCGTACATCATACCTTTGTACATCGCCTTGGGTCTTTTCCTCTTGCGGTGGATCGTGCAGACGATAATCCTCAATACTTCCGCACGTCGTTTGGGACTCAAGTCGTTTAATATGTTCTCTATCCTTTGGTTCGACATCGTCCTTCCGCTCATCAACCTCTGGATGCTCATTATTCCCAAGAAACAGACCAAATGGTAAGGTCATGTACAAAGGATTCCGAGGCGTTAATTTTGAATTTTGAATTTTTAATTTAATATATCTATGGCAGAAAATCAATTGAAAATCAACATTGCTCCTGACAAAGCGCAGGGCGTGTTTGCAAACCTCGCGCTTATTGCGCATACTCCCACTGAGTTCGTTCTCGATTTCGCACAACTGATGCCCGGCATCCCGCAGGCAAACGTGGTGTCCCGTATTGTAGTGACCCCGGATCAGGCAAAGAAGATCCTCGGCGCTTTGCAAAACAACATCGGTCAGTACGAGCAGAAATTCGGTACCATCGAACCCGTTGGACCTGCTCACGGCAGTACGCTTCCGCTCACCTTCACCGGTGGTGAAGCTTAAGGTAATTAACAATTATCAATTCACAATGAACAAAGCGTCCTAAGGGCTTTGGTACAGAATTATAAGTCCGTACAGATTCTAAAACATTGTACCAAACTTTGGTAGCCCTTTGTACATTGTACATTGTGAATTGTGAATTAAAAATTTAATACTATGAGTAAATTTTTTCCCGCTTCGCAGTTAATCATCAACGCCGATGGTTCTGCATTTCATCTCCATCTCAAACCGGAGTTCCTCGCGGACAAGGTGATCCTTGTCGGTGACCAAGACCGCGTAAACATGGTGGCTTCTTTCTTTGATGAAGGATCCATCGAGTGTAACGTTCAATCACGTGAGTTCCATACTATCACCGGTAAGTTCCAAGGCAAACGTATCTCTTGTATCTCTACCGGTATCGGAACCGATAACTGCGACATCGTCATGAATGAGATCGATGCCCTCGCAAACATCGATTTTGAGACCCGCACGGAAAAAGAGACGAAACGAAGCCTCGACATCGTTCGTATCGGTACCTGTGGCGGTATGCAGGAGGATATTCCTCTGGGAACCTTCCTCGTTTCGCAAAAATCCATCGGTTTTGATGGCGTACTCGCTTTCTATCATGACCGCGATAAGATTGCTGACCTCGGTTTCGAGAAAGCTTTCGTCGATTTCGTGGGTTATCCTAAGAAAGCCGCTGTGCCGTACGTAGTAGCCGCTAATCCCGAACTCGTGGATCGCATCGCCAAGGACGATATGATGCGTGGTTGTACCATCGCTTCGAACGGTTTCTATGGCCCGCAAGGCCGTGTGCTCCGTGTTGATCTCGCGGTGCCCGACATCAACGAGAAGATCACCGCTTTCCGTTACGAAGGACAGCGTATCACCAACTATGAGATGGAAGGTTCTTGTATCGCCGGTCTCGCCCTGCATATGGGTCACCGCGCTATGACCGTCTGCTGCGTCATCGCACAGCGTAAGATCGAAGCTGCGAACACCGACTACAAACCCCGTATCAAAGAATTAGTAAAAACCGTATTAGAAAGAATCTAAATTTCAAATGTCAAATTTCAAATCTCAAATATTGTTGCTTGGGGTGGTAGCGCTTTGTGCCTGTCAACCCAAGCAGCAATCTGCTTTTCAATACAGCGTGGATAAGTTTTATGATCTGGAAATCCTCCGTTACGATGTACCGGAGTTTGATTCCTTGAGCCTGCAGCAGAAACAACTGCTGTACTGCTTGAGTGAAGCTGCCCTTTGGGGACGCGACATCCTCTTTGACCAGAACGGTCGTTATAACCTCCGCATCCGTCGTACCTGCGAGGCTTTGTATTTATATCAAACAAAGACGAAGTCTCAAACCTCAAACAAGGTCGAAGACCCAAACTTTGATGCCCTTGAGCGTTACCTCAAACGCGTCTGGTTCTCCAATGGTATCCACCATCATTATTCCGAGGATAAGTTCCTGCCGGAATTCGACC
>CADCCH010000060.1 GCA_902799875.1 uncultured Bacteroidales bacterium
AATACAGCGTCTCGGAGCGGTTGAACTTGCCCATCACGCGGGCAAACATACCATGTAATGTGATTTTTGCCATCTTGTTAAGGTTTTAGTTTAATGGTTTGAGGTTTGTGATTTAAGCCGGCTGCCTTTCGGTTTATCCCTTTATGACCCGTCGAGACTGAGGATAGGCGATAGACGCCCCGATGAGTCATTATCCTATCTGACCGAAAGACGATGCAAAAGTACTGCTTTTCTCTGACTTGTGCAAACTTTTGCTTCTAAGTCATTCAAAAAACTTAACCGGTTTAGAACCGGAGCAGGTTATTCCATACGGAGCAGGTCGTATCCTACGTAATCGGAAAAGGCTTTGGCGTCGTCTATAGACAGCCATCCTTTGGCGCCGGTGTACCAGGATTTATGCGCATACTCGCGCCATGCGCCGAGCAGTTCACCGAACGCATAATCCGGATCGTCGTAATGCTCGATCGCCTGCAGGCGGTCACGCAGGGTCGTCAATTCAATCTTGTTGCTCTGTTTCATTCTTTAATTCATTAATTCCTTCACTCTTTCATTCCTTAATCAAGGAACTCTATTTCTAACTGTCCTTTCATCGTACGGGCGATAAACTCCCGGTGGCGTTCCTTGCCGAACACGATACCGAAGGCTACGCGGTTGGCACTTTCGGCAGGGGTCGCCTGATGAGCAGAGCGATCCGGACGAGCCTGCACGATATGCATGATCTCACCGCCGCGCCCGGGATAACGGCGGATATAAAACGGATCGGTACCTATCAGGATTCCCCGGACGGAGTCAATACCCGGATCAAAAAATACTTTTCCCATGTGGTGATTGGGTTTTGGTGGTTGGGTTCCCGGGACATGGTCCCGTGATGGTCATGTGCTCGGTACGTGCTTGGTTCGAGCCACTAAGGACGCAACCATCACGCGACCATGTGCCGGGAACGACTTAACCGCGACGGGGGAACGTCCCTTTCGGATAGGTCGTCCGTTTGTAAATTGTGCCGCGTTTGGTGGCGACGATCGTTTCTACGCGTCCGTCCGGCAGACGCTTGCGGCTGATGGTTCCCGAAATGGAATCAAACAGCGGATTGAGTTTGAAATGCAAAGCCATAATGATTTTAGTTGATTTGTTTTACATAGATTACTTTGTTCCCTGTCGGGTTAGCCATCTGCCACCCGTCGCGGGGTTCGGTCGTGTGATAACGGGCATAATACGCCGCATAGGAGAGGGTCTGCGAACGATGCGCCTGTACATTCTCTAGAAAAGCACGCAAGGGGTCATAATGCACAAACTTGTGCTGTTCCAACTTCTTGCGAATGGTTTCATAGAGCAGATCCCGCAACTCAGGTGAATAGCTCTCCCATAACTGCATACACTCGGCTTCCCGCTTGTTACTGGAGCCGTGTTGGCGGAGTAGAGTCCATAGTTCATCAAATTGATGCATAAATAAAATTTTTAAAAATATACAGGTGTTACAAAAGGTGTTACGTACGTACTTTATGTACCACCTTTCTTTCTAATTTTCTTTGCATACTTTCTTTTATCGCTTTCTTTCGAAAACCGGTGCAAAGGTACGGGTTTTTGCTGAAATGAGTGACGCATAAATATGCGCCGGCATGTCCTATTTTTTGTAAAAATGTGCATTTTGTGCAAACATATGATATAAAAAATCGCGATTTCGTGCAAAAATATGATATAAAAAATCAAGATTTGGTGCAAAACACTTGCGTAAATCAATTATTTTTACTACCTTTGCAGCGGATTTTAAAAGTGATAGGATATGAAACGTAAAATTTATGAGCAATTAGTGCATTGGAAAGAGCACGAACAAGGGAAAGTAGCTCTATTGATAGAAGGAGCACGTCGTGTGGGAAAGAGTTATATTGTGGAGGAGTTTGCTCAGAAAGAATACAAAAGTTATATCCTCGTTGATTTTGCGCATATCACGAAGCCATTGAAACGAGTGTTCGATGACTATTTGGAAGAGACAGAGACATTCTTCATGTATCTGCAACACGTCACGGGCAAGAAACTGTACCCGCGTGAGTCGTTGATTATATTTGACGAGATACAAAAATACCCGCGTGCGCGACAAGCAATCAAACATCTGGTTGCCGATGGACGATATGATTTCATCGAGACAGGATCGTTGGTCGGCATCAATAGCCAAGCGGAGGATATTTTAGAACCCTCGGAAGAACGTCCTATCACCTTATATCCTATGGATTTTGAGGAATTCTTGTGGGCATTGGGCGATGAGATGACGATGCCGTTTATTCGGGATTGTTTTGCACATCAGCGTCCGTTGGGACCTGTTCACAGAAAGACAATGGACCTATTCCGCCAATATCTGATAGTAGGTGGCATGCCGCAAGTAGTGAAGAAATATGTAGAGACACACGATTTCCAAGAGGCAGACAGGCAGAAACGAGATATATTATCGCTCTACAGACGCTCTATAGGTAAGTACGCAAAGGGCTATTCGGAAAAAGTAAGACAGATCTTCGATCAGATACCTGGAGAGTTGCAGCAACATGAAAAGCGATTCCGGTTATCGGATTTGGAAGAAGGCGCGAGGTATAGAAGTTATGAATCTTCGTTCTTGTGGCTACAAGATGCCATGATGACGAACACGTGCTATGCGGTAACAGAACCAACTGTTGGGATGAAGTTGCGCCGTGTAGATAATGTGTTCAAGAGTTACATGAGCGACACGGGATTGCTGCTGGCGCATGCCTTCGATGAGAAGACGATTCAAGGCGAGGAGTTATATCAAAAATTGCTACTAGATAAGTTGGAAATCAACGAGGGAATGATGGTAGAGAACATCGTGGCTCAGATGTTTGTTGCAAGTGGGCATAAGTTGTACTTCTATACTTGCGCAGACAAGGAAGATGCTGCATCCAGAATGGAGATAGATTTTCTGATAGAGAAATCGACGCTGACGAATGCGCATAACATTCATCCGATAGAGGTTAAGTCCGGAAAGAACTACACTACTTCCTCACTGAATAAGTTTTTGACAAAATTCAAAGAACAATCCGCTCAAGCATATGTGATACACAGCAAAGATTGGGAAGTGAAAGATGGAATAATATACATGCCGTTTTATATGGCGGGATTATTGTAGGAATATTAACTTATCTGGAAGCAGATAAATTGAGCAACGCCGCCCATTTAGGTCGGCGTTGCTTGTTCTTTTACTCCAAGAGATGATAGGCTCTCCAGATCGTTTTTTTGCTGGTGTTGAAATGAAGAGCGACTTGGAACTGCGAGAGTTCGGGATGGTTGATGTGAAATTCACAAATTTCCATCCAGAAAGTTAAATACAAGGGTAATCCCAATTGAAGGAGGATGCTCAATTCTCCACTTTCTTTTTTTTGAGCAGAAATTGATACTTGTTCATAAGACGTTAAACTGTTAAATTGTTAAGTTAGATATAAAAAAAGAGACGGTAACCCGCATGGATTACCGCCTCGATTGATATAGATAGCCTAACGGCTATGATTTACCACTGGATATTGGTGTCACCGCCGCCGATAGGCATTTGGGCGCCTGCGGGAGCAGGACTGCTGCCAGCCAATACCATAGATTCCAATGCAATGCGTGCAACAAGCACTTCGGGTTGGATATAAGTCTTTGTCATAGTTGTATCCTCCTTATTTAACGATTTGACCTTGTGCGTTGTACTTCACACCGTTCTTGATGATATACAGAACACCATTCTCCATCATCTTTGTACTTTGTACGTTGTCACCTTGTATATTCTCCACTCCTGTAGCCTGATCAAAGATGAAGCGCATACGACCCGGAGCCTGCGAGCCGCTATATACTACATACGCCTTGTGCGCATTGAGGTTAGCAGCGGTATAGTGATAGAATCCAACCACACCATCGGTACCTGCCAGTACATAGCAGTTAGCCGGAGTAGCAATCTGGGTGTCAGAACCTTGCAGGTCGTTGGTCGCGGTGAAGGTAACAGCGTCTGCATCGCTAACTGTGAGGGTGAACGGAGTTACGGTTGATTTGAGAATAACGGCATTGTTAGCCGGGATAACCTCACCTGCCTCTGCAATCTTCGTCAGCAAGAGGTTAGCACCGCTCAGGTCTGCTACGTATGCCTCTACGCCTGCGGGCAATTCGTACTTAAAGTTGCTGTCATAGAACGTGCTGTAATAAACACTTGCATCCTGCGGATCTGCGTACGGTGTGATCGGATCAGTTACCGGTAGCGGAGCGGGTTTCTCCAAGAAGATACGGCTAACGGTAAAGGAACCTGTTACCGCACTCTGCAGAACCAACGCATCTACATTAGTGATATCAAATCCATCAGGAACGGCAGTCAGGTCAATCACAACGTAATTGGTTTCGTGAGGATCATGCCCCTCTATGCCCAGTTCCCCGCTCATAGTAACACTCGTCGGGTATTCGTATCCCGGGTTTCTGATCTCCGCCTTAAGGTACCAATATTCACCTACGCAGCCTTCGATGTTGTCCACTACAACGACCAGTTTGTTCCATCCGCTCCAATTGGCATTTTCAAAACTGGTACCGATAGCACCATATGCGTCTGTAATTGTACCTGCTAATTTGCCATCTACGTTCTCTTTGGAACTATCCCAGCCCCACCATGCGGATGCATCGAGAGTTATATCTTCTGTTAGCATTTGCGGCTCGGGAGTCGGTTCGGGTTCCGGTTCGGGATCGGGCACCTCTTTCTCCAAGAAGATACGGCTAACGGTAAAGGAACCTGTTACCGCACTCTGCAGAACCAATTATGCCCCACTATGCCCAGTTCCCCGCTCATGGTAACATTCTCACTCGCATTCGGGTCGAAAGAATTATCTCTCAGCTCCGCCTTAAGGTACCAATATTGACCTTCGCAGCCTTCGATGTTGTCCACTACAACGACCAGTTTGCTCCATTCACTCCAATCGGCATTATCAAGATTGGTAGCGATAGCACCCCATGTATCGGTCACTGTTCCTAACAATTTGCCATCGACGTTCTTATGGGAACTATCCCAGCCCCACCATGCGGATGCATCGAGAGTAATGTCCTCTGTTACCGGATCCTGAGCAGTTCCTTTCTCCAAGAAGATACGGCTGACGGTAAAGGAACCTGTTACCGCACTCTGCCGCACTCTGCAGAACCAGCGCACTCAGGTTGGTCAGATTGAATCCCGCAGGAACGGAAGAAAAGTCAATCACAACGTAATTGGTTTCGTGAGGATCATGCCCCTCTATGCCCAGTTCCCCGCTCATGGTAACATTCTCACTCGCATTCGGGTCGAAAGAATTATCTCTCAGCTCAGCCTTAAGGAACCACCATTCACCTTCGCAGCCTTCGATGTTGTCCACTACAACGACCAGTTTGTTCCATCCGCTCCAATCGGCATTTTCAAAACTGGTACCGATAGCACCATATGCGCCTGTAATTGTACCTTCCAATTTACTCTCTACGTTCGCTTGGGTACTGTTCCAGCCCCACCACCGACGCTCATGAGCGCAGCAGCAAAAAATGTAAAGAATTTTCTCATCTTTTTTAGATTTTTTAGTTAAACAAAATATAGTTTATAATTGATTTTGGGGATCGTTTTGGGTCTTTTTGGACGCCTATCCAAAATCGACGGCAAAATTACTGCTTTTGTTTGACATGGACTAATACATTTCCGACCGATTTTATGCGTTTTTCGACAAACGCACCAATCAGGCAAGAAAAACACAGAAAAAATCGCCCCAGATCATAGTGCGAAGGTATGGGGCAAACTTGTAGGGCTTCATTGATTATTTCAATTTTAAAATTATAATCTTTCAATTAATTCGATACACATGCGGGAGTTATGATAGGGGCATTTCCAGAATCCGGCTTTGTCGTTGGACGTGTCGGGTGTACCATCTGGGAGGATTGCCCAGTACCACTCCCCATGTTCGCGGTCGATAAGATGGGATTGAATATAGTCCCATGCCACCTCCGCCATCTCGAGGTTTATGGCGGCTTCGACAGGAAGATCTTTCTGATTCAGTTTCCATTGGTCTATATATCCGACCACCGCTTCGGCATAGCACCACCATTGGGACTCATTGAGGATTCCATCTTCTGCAGCTTGCGCCAGTTGTTTGCAGACAGGAAGTGTTTCTTGCAGCAAGATGGGGTCTCCTAATACCTCCAGCGCCTCATGCAACAGCCATGCGGCTTCGATATCATGTCCGGGGGAAAAAGAAACCCCTCCCTGCCCCTCCCCACAAGGGAGGGAAGACCAGTTCTCGTCAAAGAAAAGCATCAAGTGACAGGTTGCGGGATCAAAGATACGGTTGGCAAAGATGTCGATGAGTGTACGGAGCTGCTTTGTAATCCTTTCCTTTGAACGTTGTAGATCGTCTCTTTGTACATCCGCCAAGACGCGGTAGAGGTTTGTGTATGCTTCGAGCACATGGAGATGGGTGTTCATCGTGAACGCCGCGTTCTCATCCTGTTCGGAGAGGCGCATGTCAGAGATGGGTTGCCAATCGCGTGTCAGGGCCTCAAGGTAGCCATTTTTACATTTACTCATTTTCTCATTTTCAAATTTGTAGGCATGCGCTTCAAGGTCGTTGAAGAGACGGATAGCGGCATTGAGTGCCTCTTGGTTATTGGTCAGCCGCACATACTCGGTGAGGCCGTAGATAGCATAAGCGATAGCGAAAGTCTGTTTCCTGGTGTCAAGGGGTGTACCATCCGCATGGATTGACCAATAGACTCCTCCGGACTCGCGGTCGATGAAGTGGTGCATGAAGTAGTCGTAGGCACGATATGCCAGGAGGCGGTAGGGGGTGCTATGCAGCACACGCGAGGCAGCCGAGAAAGCCCATAGGATACGTGCATTGAGCACAGCCCCTTTGGGCGCATCGGGATGGAGGATATTATGTCCGTCGATACGGCCGTAGAAACCGCCCCGTTCGTTATCCACCATGCGGGTAGCCCAGAAAGGAAGGATATTGGATTCGAGCAGAGACTGAGACTCTGCTCGAAGATTTTCATACTTACTCATTTTCGAAAAGGGCATCTATACCGGCAGAGAGGGCAAAGAGGGTGACATTCCAGTTGATGGTGACCTCGTTGGAGGCATAAGATGGCTGATAGTCCAGATAGCTCTCGTCGGCGGGTACGTTCTTGGGGTACTTGACCCCATCGGTAGCCGCATCCTGCCGTGCAGGGTTTGGTCCTCCGGCAAGGAATCCCGGCAAGGTACCTTTGGGATGCGAATACGAGAGCCGGTGATGCGGATCTTTAGTGGGATGAGTACCGAAGCCCGTCACGTAGCAGAAGCCGGTTGCGTTCTGTCCGAGCACGTAGTTGAGGCAGCGTTCTGCGTTGATGAGGTATTTCTCATCCCCCGTAAGGCGGTAGGCATAAAGGCACTCCACCCCACGCCAGCAACATCCCTCGGAGTTGCAGCCCCAGAAGAAATCCGATTCGCGGTTACCATACGGCGAACGGAAAACGGAGATGGTGTCTGCCTCGTCGAGATAAGGCGCAAGGTAAGTTAAAAGAGCGTCGGCGTCGGTCTTTCCTTGCAGAAGAAGCTCGAGGTACGCCAATTCAGCTACATTGCCCCATGTTGCCGGAAGATAATACTTGCCGTCTTTGGTAAGGGTGTTAGCAATAGCACCGGCATGGTCTTTTACATTGGCTTTGTATTGTTCGTCACCGGTGAGCAGATACAGTTCTACCTCCGCCCAATAAAACTCATCGTTCACATCAAAATCGTCATACGCACCGGTGGTGATCTCTACCTCTCCGCATTGTTTCATCTCTTCATTCTTAGCCCCATGGGGGCACGATGTGCTCGCAAACTGCGCATTCATCTTAGGCTGATCGTAATAGACCTCGGGGTGCTCAACTGCCCAATTGTAGGCACGTATTGCGGCTTCTTTGGCTTCCTCACAGAAATCCGGATCATACGGTTCATAAACTCGCGCAGCGAGCGCCATCGTCGCTGCAAAATCGAGCGTAGCCGCAGTCGTTTTCATCACTACATACCGGGGCTTTTTGCATTGATCGGGACGTATAAATCCCTCGAAAGCCGGTTCGGTAAGCTTATGATATACACCGCCGTCCGTATCCTGCATCGTCAGCATCCAGCGGAGGTTGTACATCGCTTCCGACAACATGTCGGGACATTTGTCATTTGAGATTTGAGATTCGGGGATGTTGAGGCGGAGGGTATCGAAATAGGCTTTGTTGAATTCGTACGCCATGAGCCATACGCCCATCGTGAAGCCGGAGTTGACGATATACTTGTTATAATCGCCGGCATCGTACCACCCTCCTGGTGAGGAGATGATCGTTCCCGCAGGACGCTCTTCGGTCGCTGCTGAAGCATGTACTATCACATGATCATCGGGATGTCCGGCAAGTCGCGCGTATCCCTCTGCGTATGGCTCTTCCGTCGCCATCGAGGCACGCTGGTGATAGAAAGCACGGAGCGCCTTCCGTGTTAATTCACGATAAGGCCTATTGGAGATTTGAAATTGGAGATTGGAGATTTGATCATTCTCCACATAGAGGGTGTAATCGCCACAAGCGGTCAAGTCCGAGAAATCGACCATCTGACAGGGTTTGCCGGAGACGGGGTTGAGCATTGTTTCGGATGCTTGTCCGCGCCATACGGTATCACCGGCTATATTCAAAATATAGCAATTGGAGATTGGAGATTGGAGATTGGAGAGAACGATCGTTGCCGTTTTCTCCTGATGAGGCGCAAAGCCTACCTGGTTCAGACGGATAGGACCGTTATCGGGGTTGAAATGGCTGCAACTGACAAGGAAAGTACAAAGGGACAAAGTACCAAGGACAAAGTACCAAGGACGATGTAGGGAGGTGTAGTTTTTCATTTTTTCAACGGGAATTTATAGGCAAGGAATGCCATGATACATGCTATTGCTGCGGGGAAGAGGCTAAAGAGCGCCCAGACCATCGTCCGTACGGATTCCTCATTGGTAATGGTAACGACGGTCTCGCCGGTGAGCATATTCGTCTCGGACACCAGTCCGGCATAGCCTAACAGAAGGGCGATGAGACTGCCGGAGATAGCACCGCCGAACTTCTGTGCCATCGTTCCGGAAGAGAAGATAAGTCCTGTTGAGGAAGTCCCGTTTTTCTCGGTAGCATAGTCCGCCACATCGGCATACATCGACCATATCAGCGGGGAGTACAGACCTGCGCCCACGGACGCCAGCATCGACACTGCGAGCATGAGCCATATATACGAACTCTCCATCGGTATGAAGAAATACAGGACGGAGAAGACGCAGCAAATGACAGACGCCCATACAAACGCCATCCGTTTCGAGCCTACCTTGCGGGTGAACACCGGACTGACAGCGCCGAAAATCATACAAGTCACTTCGCTGAACGCCATGAAGGCGGTATAATTGATGATAAACCGCCCAACCGTCACATCTCCGCCCACGCAATAGGTGAACATATACGCCACGACCGCATAGCGGAAACCGTTGAAGAAATTCGAGCAGAAAGCCACCGAGGTCATATACACCCAAGGTTTGTTGCGGAACAGATCCGCGAACTGCTTAAAACTGAATTTCTCGGCGATGACCGGCTTGTGGCGCTCACGTGTCAGCATACCGCAGGCGAAAGTCATAAGAGCCGCCAAGAGCCCGAATCCGGCACCAAGCACCGTGTACTGATGTTGTTCCGTACCGCCCACCATCTTCTGCAAATACGGGAAAACCAGCAGGGTGACAAACCCCATCGCGTAGGCTCCTACCATACGATAGGCGGAGAATTGGTTTTTCTCGTCATCATCCGTGGTCATCACACCGAGTAGCGAACCGTACGGCACGTTCACCGCCGTATAGACCGCCATCATCAGCAGATAAAAACCATACGCCCATATCCGTTTGCCGGTCATTCCCAAGTCCGGCGTGAAAAGCAGCAAGGCGAAGATGATCCCGAAGGGTATCGAACCGAAGATGAGCCATGGACGGTACGTGCCCCAACGCGACCGGGTACGATCGGCAATAGACCCCATGAGCGGATCCGTGAACACATCGAAGATACGCGCCGTCAGCATCAGCGCTGCCGCATCCGCGAAAGTCAGACCGAACACATGGGTGAAGTACATCGGGAACGCGATGGACATGATCTTCCAGGTGATGCCGCCGGAAGCGGCATCACCCAGAGCATATCCGATTTTTTCTCGTATAGAAACCATAATGATTGACGATTGGACGATTTACGATGTACGAAGTATGATTTAATAGGTGATTTTATCTATTTGGAGACCGAACCCTACTACGGACATCGCCCCACGTTCGTCCACGAGCGCCTTGCAATGGTCGTCATAGACGAAGGTGAAGGGGCTGGTTTTGGAGTCCATACCATCCACCTGCGGCACGAGGTCGTCATCC
>CADCCH010000061.1 GCA_902799875.1 uncultured Bacteroidales bacterium
AAGCGTAATAAGCCAACTTGATTCTTTGAAAACTCGACACTTTCAAAAATCATTACACTTCAAGTACGGTTTATGCACGCTCACGTATCAGCGTGAGTTTTCCGTGCATTTATTTGAAGTGTAAAGGTAGTCGAGAACCTCAAAGAATCAAATAAAGTGAACGAAAGCGCACGCTTTTTTATAACGATACATTAATAAAAACAAAACAAAACAAAAACATCTGAAAAATGTGAACATTGTTAAGAAAATATCCTTCCTATTGTTCACTTTAGCGGTTCTCTTTGCGTGCAAAAAGGAATCGCCTATTGATACTGTCGCTGTCAATGGTGCTCTAAGCGGAGAGTTTTCGGTAAGCAAAACCCAAAAGGTGCATTTTTCGCAAGGAAATCTGAAACATCCAGACAACCATACTTGGAGTTTTGCCACAAACCAATGGGAAAATGGCGATCTTTTCGAATGGAGTCACGCGAAGGATAGTACATTCTTAGACTGGGGTATTAACCCCATTAGTAACGGAGGAAACCAAGAAAATCAGTGGCGTACACTAACCATGAATGAATGGATGTACCTTTTCCAAGGAAGAGCCAATGCAGGATATTTATTCGGTTTCGGAAAAGTAAATGGAGTGAAAGGCTTAATCATTTTACCCGATAATTGGGATCTAACATCCGATTTTAAATCTGCAACAGAAAATGGCTACGGATGGAATTCTAAAAACAATTACAAAGGGGGAAAGTGGCACGAGATGGAAAACTCAGGAGCGGTTTTCCTTCCTGCGGCAGGCAATTATCTTCCGGTGGAGGCTTCCGGTCAATCGGCAGGAGTATATGGTGATTATTGGTCTGCTACGAAAATATCTGTAGATAGTACTTCCATATACAAAACGGATGTTTTCTGTGTGGATTTCTATCAAGAAGCCTTTTACCCAAATTGCTGTGCAAGATGGGATTACGAATTTAGTGTCCGCTTAGTACAGTAACTTTGCTTTCCTATTGGCATGGCTCGTCAAAGCCCAAACGGCAGACGAACAGATGGTCGTCATCCGAGAGGTTATCGAGATTCGCAAAGTGAAATAGCTCACTTAACCATAATAAACAGCTATAAACGCCCTTTCGAGGACGTTTTTTTTATTATTTTAATAAAAAGTTTGCATATGTCAAATAATTTTAGTACCTTTGCACCCTCAAATGTTTTGAACGATAAAAAACAACATTATATGGAATTAAGTGAACAAGAAATTGTACGCCGACAGAGTTTGCAGACGATGCGCGAAATGGGCATCGATCCCTACCCTGCGGCTGAGTATGAAGTAACCGGTTATTCAACCGAAATCAAAGCCGGATTTGTAGATGACGACAATGTACAAAGGGACAAAGTACAATGTACAAAGGAATGGCATACAGGTGACACCGTACGTATTGCCGGACGACTAATGTCCAAACGTATCATGGGCAAGGCTTCTTTCATCGAGATCCAAGACTCCAAAGGACGTATTCAAGTGTATGTATCGAGAGATGACATACAAGCACCTGTAGCCGAAGGCGAACAGCCGACGACTGTAGAGCAACAGATGTATAACGTGGTATTCAAGAAACTGCTTGATATCGGCGATTTCATCGGTATCGAGGGATTCGTTTTCCGCACACAAATGGGCGAGATCTCCGTACATGCCAAGAAACTGACCGTGCTTGCCAAGAGTCTTCGTCCGCTGCCGATCGTGAAATACAAAGATGGTGTAGCTTATGACGGATTCAATGATCCGGAGCAACGTTACCGTCAGCGTTACGTGGACCTCGTGGTGAACGAGGGTGTCAAAGACACCTTCCTCAAACGCGCTACTATCCTTCGTACGATGCGTCAGGTGTTTGACGAGGCTGGCTATACCGAGGTAGAGACCCCGATCCTGCAGCAGATAGCCGGAGGTGCTTCGGCTCGTCCGTTCATCACGCATCACAACTCGCTCGACGTAGATATGTACCTGCGTATTGCGACAGAGCTCTATCTGAAGCGACTGATCGTCGGTGGTTTTGAGGGTGTGTATGAGATCGGCCGTAACTTCCGCAACGAGGGAATGGACCGCAGCCACAACCCTGAGTTTACCTGCATGGAGCTCTATGTACAGTACAAAGACTACAACTGGATGATGAGTTTCACGGAACAGCTGTTAGAGAAGATCGCGATTGCTGTGAACGGCACAACCAAAGTGCAGATCGGTGACCATGAGGTAGATTTCAAAGCTCCTTACCGCCGTCTGCCTATTCTGGATGCTATCAAAGAGAAGACCGGTCTGGACTTGGCTTCGATGAGCGAGGACGAGATCCGCGTTGAGGCAAAGAAACTCGGTGTGGAAGATACCGAGCATATGGGCAAAGGTAAGCTCATTGACGAGATCTTCGGCGAGACTTGCGAGGGTTCGTTCATTCAGCCGACTTTCATCACGGACTACCCTGTTGAGATGAGCCCGCTGACGAAGATGCACCGCTCCAAACCCGGTCTGACCGAGCGTTTTGAGCTGATGGTGAACGGCAAAGAGTTAGCTAACGCTTATTCGGAGCTGAACGACCCGATTGACCAATACAACCGTTTCGTAGAGCAGATGAAGCTTGCGGACAAGGGTGACGACGAAGCTATGGTTATTGATCATGACTTCATGCGCGCGTTAGAATATGGTATGCCGCCGACCTCGGGTATCGGTATCGGTATCGACCGTCTGGCTATCCTCATGACCGGACAGCCGACAATCCAAGAGGTTCTGCTCTTCCCGACGATGAAACCGGAAGTGAATTAAAGTACAAAGGGACAAAGTACAAAGTACAAAGGATATGTATAGAAAAGTAGCCATTTTGGGTTCGGGATCATGGGCAACAGCTTTGGCCAAGATCGTGATGCAAAACCAAAGCGAGATCAACTGGTTTATCCGTCGTCAAGAGGTGATAGACGAGTTTATCTCAACCGGCAAGAACCCTTCCTATTTAGGAGCCGCAGAGTTTGACGTGAGCCGTATTCATTTCTCGGCGGACATCAACCAGACCGTAGCTCAGTCGGATGTACTGATCTTAGCGATCCCTTCTCCATACGTGAAGCAGTCGCTCAATAAGATCCGTCGAGACATGACGCATAAGGTGGTTATCTCCGCCGTCAAAGGTATGATTCCGGAGGAGAACATCATCATCACGGACTACCTGCACAACCGTTTCGGCATTGCTATGGAGCAGTTGGGCGTCATTGCCGGTCCGTGTCACGCAGAGGAGATCGCATTGGAGCGTCTGAGCTATCTGACCATCGGATGCGAGAACCGTCAGAACGCCGAAGTGTGGGCAAAACTATTCGAGACGCAGTACGTACATACCACTATCTCGAGCGACGTGACCGGTCTGGAGTACAGCTCGGTGATGAAGAATATCTACGCAATCGCAGCCGGTATGTGTCAGGCGCTTCACTACGGCGATAACTTCCAAGCCGTACTGCTGTCAAACGCTATTCAAGAGATTCAGCGTTTTGCGACAGCGATGAACAACGTGCCTCGTGACATCACCGCCTCGGGTTATCTGGGCGACGTGCTCGTCACCGGTTATTCGCAGTTCAGCCGTAACAGGCAGTTCGGTCAGATGCTGGGTCTGGGCTATTCGGTCAAGGCTGCGCAGATGGAAATGGAGATGATCGCGGAGGGTTATTATGCCACCAAAGCGATCTACATGGCAAACCAACGGATGCGCGTCTCGCTGCCTATCGTAGATGCCATGTACGAGATCCTCTACAACCGTCAGAAAGCGAAACCGATCATCAAGTCATTAACAACTAAATTACAATAATATGCAAATCTGTCTTAAAAATGCAGCCTCTTTTGTGGACGCTGCTGCTTTGAAACAACTGGAGTCGAAAACCGAAGCTGCTAACTTGCTGTTGGAAAACGGACAGGGAGCCGGTAATGATTACATCGGATGGGTCCACCTGCCCTCCTCTATCACGGATGAGTTTTTAGCAGAAGTACAGGCATCGGCAGATGAACTTCGCCGTCGTTGCGAGGTAGTGATCGTAGCCGGTATCGGTGGTTCGTATCTGGGCGCACGTGCTGTCAACGAAGCTTTGGCTTCGTCTTTCGATGCGTTTGTAGCCAAAGACCGCAAGAACCCGTACGTAGTGTACGCAGGTAACAACATCGGTGAGGATTACTTGGCTGAGTTGATGGAGTTCCTTGCTGACAAACAGTTCGGTATCATCAACATCTCCAAGTCGGGTACGACAACCGAGACCGCTTTGGCTTTCCGTCTCTTGAAGACCATGCTGGAGAAACAAGTGGGCAAAGAGGAAGCACGCAAACGTATCGTAGCCGTTACCGACCGTGCGAAAGGTGCTCTCCGCAGCCTCTCGACCAAAGAGGGTTACAAGACTTTCGTCATCCCCGATAATGTCGGTGGACGTTTCTCTGTTCTCACGCCGGTAGGTCTGCTGCCGATCGCAGTAGCAGGTGGCGACATCAAAGCGCTGGTGAAGGGAGCACAAGATATGGAGAAAGCCACGGACATCAAAGTACCGTACGCAGAGAACCCGGCTTGCCAGTATGCAGCTATGCGTAACGCCCTCTATCAGAGCGGTAAGAAGATCGAGATCCTCGTGAACTTCAACCCGAAACTGCACTATTTCTCGGAGTGGTGGAAACAGCTCTACGGCGAGTCCGAGGGTAAGGACCACAAGGCTATTTTCCCGGCTTCAGTCGATTTCACAACCGATCTGCACTCGATGGGTCAATGGATCCAAGACGGTGAGCGTACGATCTTCGAGACCGTGATCTCTATTGAGAAAGCCAACAAGACCGTTCTCGTGCCGATGGACGAAGAGAACCTCGACGGACTCAACTTCCTCGCAGGCAAACGTGTGGATGAAGTCAACAAGATGGCTGAGCTCGGTACGCAACTCGCTCACGTGGACGGCGGTGTACC
>CADCCH010000062.1 GCA_902799875.1 uncultured Bacteroidales bacterium
CTGCCGCGGAATTCCGAACTTGTCCGTGTGCCCGTTCCGGGCGTAAGCAATCACTTTTAATGTCATAATTCGCACAAATTTGGTGCAAAATTACAAAAAATACGCCAAAAATACAAGTTTTTTCAAAAAAAATGCAAAAAAATTTGGTCATGTCAAAAAAAAGCAGTACTTTTGCATCCGCTTTCGTACGAAGAGCATTTTTTATGCCCCTTCCGGCGGAAGCCAGTTTCCCCGATTAACGGGGACACTTCCGGGTGCCATAGCTCAGTTGGTAGAGCAAAGGACTGAAAATCCTTGTGTCACTGGTTCGATTCCCGTTGGCACCACAAAAAAAAGAGACTCTTTCGGGTCTCTTTTTTGTGCCAATGGGGACTCGCACCAGGGTTCTTATCTCGCTACGCTCGAACGATTATTGCTACGCAATTTTCGATTCCCGTTGGCACCACACAAAAAAGAGTGTAATGAAGCTCTTTATTATAATTTTATAATTGATAATTTAACTAAATTACACCTAATTGCTTTTCTTTATACTCCGAAGGGGTGAGGGTTGTGGAGGCTTTAAAACAGGTGGCGAAATAATGAGGATTACTGAAACCGCAAGCATAAGCGACCTCTTTGACGGAGAGATCGGTCTGCGTCAGCAGCGAACAAGCATGTTTGATAATGTTTGATACGCGCGGCTTGCAGAAAATCCTTGGGCGAGAGGTTGAATAACTCGTGCATCTTTCGGGTGAGCGACGAACGGCTCATGCCCATGGCATTCATCAAATCATCCACACTGATATCCATATTACCCATATTCTTTTCCATGAAGGCAGTAAGGGTCTGGATGAACTGCTCGTTCTTGTTCAGATAGCCGACCACCATCACTTCCGGCAACGGGTTCTGTTGTGTATCTTGTCTATTTTGCAAGGCAGCCAAACGCTCCTGAACGTCCAGATAAGCGTCTAAGGCTTCTTTACGTTTCTTCCTTAGGGCACGCATATGCAGCAGGGAAATGATGATGGTGAGCAGCGCTGCAAAAGCTCCGACAAGCACTATTGTCCGACCGAAAGTGCTTTCCATGAAGGTCGGTTCGACGATAATAACAAGCCGCCGTACATTGTTTTGCCATTGTTGGTAGGCGTTGGTGGAGCAGATATCCAAGATATATTCTCCCGGGTGCAGGTCAGGCAGTTGTATTTCTGCCACCGACGAAGCGGCACTCCAAGGAGCCTCCTCTGCATCTACTTTATCGAACCGATAGCGGTATAAGACAGCACCGCAGTTTCTGAAATCCAATGCCGAGAACCATACGCCAAGACTGCGTTCCTTAGGCGAGAGGATGATCCTGCTCACTGTGTCAACACCGTACTCCATTGGTCCGTTGCTGCGTTGGAGCGCGCTGATGGCGATCCGAACAGGTTTGGTCTCGGGTTGCAGATCCGAACGGTTCAATAGCATCAACCCGTCATGCGGAGCTACCAGAAGTCGTGCGTTACCGAGATCCAAGGGCGGTACTTCGCCTAAAATAAGGTGTTCATTGCCCGTATAATTGAAAAAGGCGCTTTCGAAATTGACAATCCGGTTCGTATGCGTATGGTGCAGACTTAAGGCATTATTGCCTTGCAGCAGTAGTGTACTATCGTTCCACGGCATGATCTCATAGACGATGTCGCTTGCCAAACCGTCCTTGGTAGTCAAGTGTTCAAAGCTCCATTTGCCGGCTTGAATATCGCTCAGCCGAATGCTGTTTAATCCTCCACCTTCCGTGCCGATAAATAGCTTCCCGTGATGCTCCGAAAGACACATAACGGCATTGCTACTGAGCGAATGACTATTCCCTGTTTCGCGTTGGTGCAAGGCAATAAGTCCGTCTCTCAATTCGAGCAAACCGGTAGTGGTGGCAGCGAACAAGGTACCGTCCGTACTTTTTAGCAAACGCCGAATATACATCCCTTCGGTGCCGGGTACTTGCTCAAAAACACCGTCTTTCCCCTGCCATAATCCGAAGCCGTAGGTAGCGATCCACATTCGTCCCTGCTCGTCCGGGAGGATGTCATACACATTGCGCACGTTCGAATACGTTTGCTTCCGTTTGCCGTCTATCTCAATGAGTGCCCCGGGTTTGGTACCTAACCACACATGCCCGTCTTCGGTCTCGCGGATACAATAGACAGGCGCACCAAAATCTTCCGTCCGGATCATATGCAACGTGCTGTCATAGACTGTCACTTGGTTCGTATATCGTCGGGCAGTCCAAATCTCACCGTTCGAACGTTTGGCTATATACCGCACTTCATCCTCTCCTATCCGTTTTCCGTGCGGTATAACAGGCGTAGCGATATACAGACCATGCTCGTCTATCAACCATACATTCTCCGCCGGATCGACATACTTATAGCGGATGTTTTGCAGTCGGGTAAGACCGGTTTGGAAAGTGAGATCCTTACGCCTATAATTGGGGTCATGGTTCGCACGAAGCCGTTCTTGCACCTCTGCTCGTTGTGCTGCTGAGAGCGTGTCGAAAGTACACGCGCGTGTATTAAATAGGAATATACTGTCTTCTACCAAACAATAGAGGTTGTTGTCTTTTGTCAACTTGATGTGCCGAAACTTATCCGATGGAGTAGATATATTATCTCCCGGACGCGTCTTGAATGCTACAAACCGCGTTCCATCGAATCGGTTCAGACCGTTCCATGTGGCTACCCACACCATGCCTGTGGAGTCTTGTACTACATGCGACGTGAGCCAATGACTCAATCCATTCCTATCATCAAAAAAACGCAAACGGTACTCCGTAGCGGAAAGTGAAAGATGCAAAGTGAAAAGTGAAAGGATAATAACTAAGCGTCTCATGGTTCTTTTCAATTGAGGGTGCAAAGGTACTAAAAAAAACTGAATGTGCCAATATTTTTGTGTAAAAATTGGTAGATTTGTGTGTTTTTTGTTATTTTATACGTCATTGGTGAGTTTTTGTACGTTCCTATGCGCGAATTATTGTACTTTTGCCGCCGGATTTGAAAACTTTCAGTTTAACAATTTAATAATTTTATTCACCATGAAAAAAATCTTATCGATTTTCGTAGCCATGATGCTTTGCCTGCCGATGATGCAGGGAGCCATCAAAGTACACACCATCGGCGATTCGACGATGGCGGAGTATGATGAGAGTACGACGGATAAACGAGGTTGGGGTATGTACCTCGGTTCGTTCTTCGATCCGGCTTTCGTCACAGTTAATAACCGTGGTAAGTCGGGAGCCGACACCCGTGGTTTCTACACCGGAGCTGCTTATTGGCCTTCCGTCAAGAGCCAGATGAGCGCAGGAGACTACCTCATCATCCAGTTTGCTCACAACGACGAAGGTACCGTGACCTACGGTATGGACAACTTGGAGTACGCTGCTTATTGTGCAGCCAACGGTCTCCCTGCTCCTTCCGATGCACGCGGTACAAACCCGCAGACCACCTATCGCGAGATGCTGGGTCATTTCATCGATGAGGCACGTGCGTTGGGTGTCACGCCGATCTTGGTAGGTCCGATCTGCCGTGCCTATTTTCAAGGCAATGACATCCGCCGTAATGGTCAGCACGACCTCGGCGATAAGTTCTCCAAAATCGAGAACGGTGTTCTCTACGAGAACCAGAGCCTGCCTGCCGGTGACTCCACGATGAGTTACGTACACGCTATGCGTAAGGTGGGAAAAGCGAAGAACGTACCGTTCATCGACCTCACCGAAGCAACGCGCCAACTGTACCTGTCGTACGGCGAGACGCAGTGTTTGAGTCTGCTCTTCTGCGAAGGCGACAAAACCCATACCAACGCCATGGGAGGTAACCTCGTGGCACGTGCTGCGGCGCAACTGCTCAAGAACGCAGGCGTCTTAGCGGAGCATATCACGATTCCGACCGACATCACGGCCAACCCCAACGCTATCGAGATAGGCGAGACCTATTGCGGTGTACCGCAGAACAAAGAGTTCCTGCTCACCGGTTATGGTCTGGAACCGGCTAACGGTACGGTCGCTCTAACCGCTACAGCGAACTTGCAGATTTCGCTTGATAAAGTCAACTATGCGTCCACGGCCAATGCTACCTACAGCGGCGGTTCGATGTTCCAGAAGGTGTATGTGCGTGCTAACTACAGCACCGGTGGAGAACAACTCGACACAGTCTATGCGACCTCCGGCGAACATGTGATTGCTATCCCTGTCAGCGCAACGGCTATCTCGTTGGACGGCGGTGCAGAGGTTAGTGCTACATGGTCTATCAATGCCCGTCCGGTACCTGCTGCCGTCGTAGAAGGTCCGATCAGTGCCGCGTTCACAATGAGTAACATGGCTTGTATGGATTATAGCAAGAATTATTTCACAGACGGCGATGAGACAGGTATCGTCCTCGCACGTTTCCATAACTCCGCTAACGGCAGCAGCCGTACCCCGTGGCCTGCCGGTGAGATAGATGAGAATGCCAGCCGTTATCTCGATTTTGCCATCAACGCTCCCGAGGCGATGGACGTACGTATCACCGGCATATCCATGGATGTCACCGCAGACGCTACATCCACGATGTGCTATCATATTAATACCGGTTTCGGCGATGCCTTCACAAACGTGATGACCATCTATGAGAAACGTAACTTGCCTAACCGTGCCATCGAACATGTTAACCTTACGCCGACCCTTACCGTCAAAGCAGGTCAGACCCTTCACGTGCGCGTGCTGCCTTGGCATGACTACGGAGAGGAGAAGGACAGCAAATATATATGCCTTCGTAACGTCGTTATCTCCGGTCAGGCTTTTGCTGCAGAACCGGG
>CADCCH010000063.1:0-3480 GCA_902799875.1 uncultured Bacteroidales bacterium
GGCGCACCGTAGAAAATACAAGCGAAACCGCGACGCATTCCGTGCTTCACCAAGTTCTCCTGAACCGCTGCAAAACGATCTTCTTGAAGCAGCGTCTCCAATTGTGCCATCTGCTTGCTCACTGAAGCATTGAAGAACAATGGTTTCTCCGTGATACTCTCCGCTTTCTGGATCTCCTTATCGTTCTTAATCGGAGTTGTGCAATCCACCTCTACCAAGAACCGCTCTTTGGCTGCTTCTGTCAGCCTCCACGCATCTGCCTCTACTTGTCCGTTGCAATCTGTCTGTTCAACGAGACCTGCGACTTGTAACGGATGTATTCCTCTTTCCAGTAAGCGTGCATGCATACGCATTTGCCAACGACTTTCCATGATATCTTCAATGTCTTCGCGGATAACATGATTATCATTGTTTCTAACGAACAGATCCATGATTCCCGCAAAGATAACCAAGTGTTCATCATCCTTGATCGTTGCCAACTCACGAGCAATCACCAAATGCTTATTGGAACTGATCAATACATGAAGATCTTCTACGAAATTGGCAAATGGGATATTATCATTGTCTTTAGCATTCAGCAACTTACTCAACGCCGACATCCACTGATCTATCGTTAAATCAGCATTAGCACTCGGAGAATAGATTCTATCCTCGCGCATAGCCGCAACAACCTCGTTGGGTACCGTGAAATACAAATCCCCGCAATCTTTCTTATATTGAAGGATAAATCTACGACTTACCAATTCCTCAATAGCCGACCACATGGTGAGAATCTTGACTTTATTGCACTCAAAGAATCCGGCAATATCTCTGATCCAAATTTGATGGTCCGCGAAATCATTAAAGAACGCGGCAAACAACATCGCAGCATTTTCGGAAATGTTATTCCGCTTCGCAAACTCCACAATGAAGGGTTTTGCCTTCTTGATACTCTCTTCTGACAATTTCTTTTCTTGCGTCCGAACGATAATCTCGTCAATTAACTGAACTTGCAATAACTTCGTTGCATCTGTTGCTTTTAAATCCTTTTTCATATTTGTAAATTTTTAATTGCGCTGCAAAGATACAACGCCAAGTTGCCAAATTGTGGCACACTCCTATTTTTTTTGTAATTTTTATGATTTTTTTTGTCTCTGCCGCAATTCGGCACTCACAAGTATTATCTTTGCAGCGCAAAACGAAACAAAACCTCAAATTCATCAATATGGATCCTAACAAATTCGAACAATTAACAGACTACACGTCCGCAGGTTATGCACTAGCAAAAGACTTACAAAACGGTAGAATCTGCGTCATGGAAGGCGACTGTGCCATCTATACCACCGAGTATGAAGACCTATGGTATGAGTACCCCAAAGGCACATGGCAATGTCCGCTTGTATGGGCTGCTCCCGACCGTCTTGCTTTCTTCCGGAATGGCTATTGGGAACTGCGCGACCCCGAAGGTCTCATTGTCATTCCCGATGAGTTTCAGATTATTGTTAACTACAAAGGTTCAGGCTACTTCATCCTCCGCGACAAAGCAGGCAGAGTCGGCTGCGTCGATAAAGACTTCAACTGCATCTTCCCTTGCGCATATGATTGGGTTCCCATCCGCGAAAAAGTAGATCAACTGATTGCTAATCCAAAAGATTGAATCATGAAAAAGAAAAATATGTCAGCTATGGAAGACATTAATAATCGAGCAGAAAGTTTGCAGAACAAAGTTACACTTTGGCAAACATCAGAACCAAACGAAAAAGAGTTGAGAGAGTTTAGCCGTGACTATCTGGCACTACGAAGAGACATTCGTGAACTTTCATCCAATTTGGATAAAATGTATTATTCCTATCAACAGATGTACGCAGTTTGGAATAGTAAACACGATAGTGAACAGCAGTCTTCATCTTTGGAATGGTTGAGACAACATCAATTAGAAATCAACTTTTAAATTGAAGCAATGAAAAAATCACTTTTAGACATCGTTCACCCCAGGCCGAAATATAATTTCAGCGCCTACAGAAAAGAATCGTACCACCACCTCCAATTCCTATTAGACCGCGTACGCGAAAAGGCACAACACCTCTGCGAGGAATCTGTCACGTCAGGTGAAGACGAGAAAGGTTGTCCGTTCGTCACCTTCCAATCTGAAGAAGTCATTGCTGACATTCAACGGTATGACTCAGAGATTAAGTACCTCGAACGTCTTATCCGTATCCGTCGGTTCTGGCGTCCTTGCGATTGGTTCTATGCCATCTGCAAAGAGTTCGACTATCTACACGAACGTCTTTCCGATCGACGCGACACGCGTCAACGCAAACGCATCGAAGCTATGTCTCCCGAGAAACGCACTCGCTACTACCGCAAGCGCATCCAATCGCTTGAAAAGAACATCATCGCTATCTATGCTACCTACGCTCCTGAGATAACCAGCGATTGTTCTTTCGTCACTGCGCACGCCTTGATAACCTCCGAAGAACTGCGCGAGCAACTGGAACCGCTCCTCTCCGAACGAAGTTACATCCTCGATCAAATGTTCCGTGCAACACCCGCCGAGGTCGCACGGCCCAACGATATCAACGAAAGCCTTCGTCAACACGTACGCAACATGGAGCGGCAACTCACTGCGCTCTATAAGGCTGATGTGGAATATTCCCGAGGCAAAGACTTGGACGAGATGTACGAAGCCGAACTCTTCGCCTATCCGCTCCTCACTGAAACGTTCGATGGAGCGGATTACTACGGCTCTGACTTCGACAAGATCCTCGAAATAGAGTACGAACTTCTCTCTGATAACGGACTCGAACCCGTTGCGTCTCTGCGTATCTATCCCTCCGAGAACACGTCCTACGACCCCGACCATCTCAAAATCGACAACCTCGATCTGTTCCAAGACGATGATGATTGGACTGAGTACTGGAGCAGACTGGATGCTCTCCGCGATATCAAGTTCTGTCATTCTCTCCACCACATGTCAGATCATCAGGATCTTCCTCTAGTTGACATTCTGCATAAGACCTCTTTTTCTATTGATATCAAGCACACCATTACCATTGGAAAAGAAGGTATCGAGTAGTCTCTACTGATAACTTCTATTATAGTAACTTCATGCAACTGCTGACTCTGACGAGTCGGCGGTTTTCTTTTATACTTACCTACGGTCTACCTTTTTCTGTCACGTTTGTTCGCCCTGACCAAGCAGCTGCGTCCTACACTCTACCTGCCGGTAGCTGCAATTACCTCCGGTGGGTGACTACAGCCCTTTGCTGTACCGGCTACATATACACCCTGCGAGCGTCCGGCTTGACCACCCAAGAACCAGACGCTGATTTCTTTTTCTTTATGATTGTCATTTGAGGGCTTGGTTTTTCGCCCTCGATACCGAAACTGTCTGCTATGCCAAGTATATGTTTCTATACGAATACATTTGTCCGCAGCAGATCCGCGTTTATCTGATACAATCCTTTCCGGTGCAAAGTTAGTTACCGCTACGTTGATTTG
>CADCCH010000063.1:3514-4710 GCA_902799875.1 uncultured Bacteroidales bacterium
CGAAAACCTTGCAAACACTCCCACGGAACACTTGTAAAGCACCGTAAAGGTTATATCAAACGCTAACTGCTTTATACGCAAATGTTAAATTCTAAAACACATACAATCATGGCACAGCTAACTATTTCATTTGGTATCGATTTCGAAAGCCGCTCAAACAACAATCAAAGTTTTGTAAAGGTTGCTCACCGCTCCAGCATTACCGCAAATGAAGAAAGCGATTTCGGAGATATTTACGAGGAATACGAAGATTTTCAGTACACGAGCCAAGTTTGGCACTAATTAACTAACATTTATAAACAATCAAAATTTTTAGAGTTATGAACTACAGAGAACCATTAACGAAGAACGAAATCCGCGAACACGCTGCACACTATGAAAACAGCAATCCGGCAGTCTATTGTGGCACCTATGCCAAGTACAACAACGGCAGTTTGTACGGCATGTGGATTGATTTGTCCACCTTTGAGAACTACCACGATTTTATGGAGTTTTGCAACCGCTTGCACGCTAACGAAGCCGAGCCGGAACTCATGTTCCAAGATTACGAGCATTACCCCGAACAATGGTATTGCGAAGGCTGCATGGGCGAAAGCACGTTCGATAAAATCAAAGCTTATGCCGAGCTGAGCGAGGAACGCCGCGAGGCATACGAGGCATACCTCAGTTATTGGGATGAGGGCACACTCGAAGATTTCGAGGAGCGCTACGAGGGCAAATACAATAGCCCCGAAGATTTCGCCGAGTATCTTTGCGAGGAGTGCGGCTACTTTAAGAACCTCCCGCAGTGGCTGCAATGCTGCATTGATTACACCGCAGTATGGCGCAACCTTGATACGGCAGGCGATTATACGGAAGTCGATGGTCACATCTTCCGGAATTGAGCAAGGGCAGCGCAAGCTGCTCTTTGACTCTCTTTTCGTCACAATTTTATTCAAAATGTGTGACAAAATAAGGATTTTTTAATTTTCTTCTTCAAAAATTTGGTCAATTCAAAAAAATGTAGTATCTTTGCAAGCAATTTTATAAAAATATTAGATAATCATGAAACAAACAATTCTTATGAGTGTAAAAAAAATTCTTTCGAGCATCATTGTTCTTTGCGCCATTTTAGGTGCGAGTACGCTTACCGGCTGCAAAAGCAATAAGAGTGCCGACCTTGTGGTTTATGGCAAGATTTATACAGCCGAAGATAA
>CADCCH010000064.1 GCA_902799875.1 uncultured Bacteroidales bacterium
CCCGAAGAACTGAGACGGCTGTTGAGCGAGTTATGGGCGATAGACGTGCCGGAGTCGTTCGGTATGTTTCCGCCGTTCTATACCGACTGCGGCAAGAACACGCATGTGGGCGAACGCGTTTTCATCAATATGGGCTGTAAGTTCCAAGACCAAGGCGGTATCTTCATCGACGACGATGCGCTCATCGGGCATAACGCTACGCTCTGCACGCTCAATCATCTTCCTGACCCGGCGCAACGGGCAGGTATGATTGCTAAACCGATACACATCGGCAAAAAAGTGTGGCTTGGCGCAAATGTGACCATCCTGCAAGGAGTGACCATCGGTGACAATGCCATTGTTGCCGCCGGAGCGGTAGTCACCAAAGATGTCCCTGCCAATGCCATCGTTGCTGGTGTTCCGGCGAAAGTGATTAAGATGATATAGCAAAAAGAAATAACCCAATACAATATGACCTATTCGGAATTTACCAAACGGGCAAAACGCTTCATGCGCGAACGTCTCAGCCTGACTGACTACACGGATGTGCAGGCGGCAAGTGCCAATATCCGCAGCAATATTCCTTTCCGCGGACCGAACATCTACATCCTCTTTGTGGCGATTGTCATTGCTTCGGTCGGTTTGAATATCAATTCCATTCCGGTGATCATCGGCGCCATGCTTATCTCGCCGCTGATGAGTCCTATTATCGGTTTCGGCATGGGCTTGGGAACCAACGACACGGATCTGCTCTTGCAGTCGCTCAAGAACCTCGGAATCATGTTCGCTATCAGCCTTCTGGCATCGACGCTCTATTTCATGGTAACACCTCTGGAGACGGACAATCCCACGGAACTGTTAGCACGTACCAACCCCTCTGTCTATGATGTGCTCATCGCTTTCTTCGGAGGAATTGCCGGCATCTTGGAACTCTCGCGCAAAGAGAAAGGAACGGTGCTCTCCGGCGTGGCAATCGCTACGGCTCTCATGCCGCCGCTCTGCACGGTCGGTTACGGTATCGCCAGCCTCAACTGGCAATACGCAGCAGGAGCGCTCTATCTGTTCTTTATCAACTGTATCTTCATCGCCTTGGCTACTTTCTTGGCAGTCAAGTACTTGCGTTTCCCTGTGGTGGAAGAGAAAGGCGGAACCTCGCGCCGCAGAATCATCTCCTATGGTTTGCTGATCCTCGTTGTGCTGGTACCCAGTTTCTTCACGGCGTATAGTATCGTCCGCGAGAACCGCTTCACCACCGAAGCACGGCATTTTGTGAAGGAGAACCAAGCCGTCGGAGGCACCTATATCTATGATTACAGCACGGATATGTCTGTCAAACCTTATACGCTCACGCTGCGTCTGGCTGGTGAAGCACTGAGCCCTGAGTCTCGCGCACAGCTCTATACGAACGCAGAGAAACACGGCATCTCACATGCGCAGATACTCTTTCAGGAAGATGCCACCATCGAAGTTCACCGTTTGAACGAGACAGAGGTCATGCGCGACTGGCTGGCTTCCACCGAGCAGCAACTGCGTCAGCGCGACGATTCGATTCGCGCACTCCGGCAACAACTGGATGCCTATGAAGCGCTTGTTCTGCCCACGGAGCAAATCAGCAACGAACTGCGCGCACAGTGGTCGTCCATAGACCGGATCACCCTTGCAAGAGCAGACTCCACCGTACTGCTGGTCATCTCCGAGAAACCGGCTGCAAGCCATAAAAAGGAGACACTAACCCACGAAGATCTCGCCCGTATGGAGCAGTGGCTTGCCATCCGCCTGAATGTCCCGTCCGTACAAGTGATTACAAAGAACTGAAAGAAAAAATATTGTTTTATGTGCGTTTATCAGGGGTTTATCTGCGTTTTAAGAGTTTAACTCCCCATGAGCCAAGGCGGTATAGCATGGGTTTGCAGATGAAGAGAAATCGTCCGTATTCGACGAGTTTGCCACCGAACTCTGCTTTGAAGTCGCGTACACCGTAGGGAATGCCGGGTTCACCGGCTCCCATGATATCGAAGCGTGCTAAGTGGTGGGTATTGGCGTATTCCATGGCAGCCCAAGTGGCCATAACGGAGGGAGAGAGCGGTTTATATTGGTTATCCATTCCGCAAACGAACCATTCGTATATACATTGTTGTTCTTTGATGGGGCACATGATACCGCCGATTACTTTGCCGTCCGTTTTGACGAGCAGATAGATGCCTTTTTTTTGGCGGAAGAACTCGATGAAGAAAGATAATGGGAAGAGCGGGGTTTTTACTTTGTGGCGATAGAGATCCAGTAAGATCGCGTACCAGTCTGCTATTTCTTGCTCCGTTTGAGCTTGTTCGATGCCCACACCGTTCTTTTGTGCTTTGTTGATTTGTCGCTTTCTGGTTTCGCTCAACCGTGCAAACATGGCTTCACGATCCGTGCAATCGAAGTGGAAATTCAGGTGTGGTTTATAGGTAAATCCGGCCGTCGAAAAGGCCTCTTTCCAGGGACTGAAGTCATTAAAATTTCGCGTTTCGATATAGATGGCCTTGGATTGTAAATCTTTGCGAACGGCATGTAGTAAATCGGAAATACCACTGCTCGCAAAATCGGAAGCCACTACAGGTCCGCCGACTATGATGGCGCGACGGGTGAAGAACTGCGCAATCGGATGGGGTTCTTTGGTGACATATCCGACGCAAACGGCACATAGTTTTTGATTGCTTTCAAGGGCATACACGAAGGGCTCCATGAGGGTAGGGAGGGAGGCATAGAAGTCATAGGCTTCCGGAGATTGGAACCACGTTCCAGTCTCGCTCGTCTGCACTAATTTATTCCATTGTTGCCGATCGATTTGGTCATATGTCAGGATATGTGCCATTAAATTTTGCGTGCAAAATTACTGTTTTTTTTCGACATATGCAAGATAAAGACTGCAAAAATGCCATTTTATTCTATAAAGGGATGAGATTGGCGGTATTCGAACTGGAGGGAGTTGAATTTCCATGACCAAGGGGTGGTGTAGGTTTTGCCGTTGGAGCCGATGTGGTTTGCGGCTTCGTACTCGGCTTTCAGTTGGAGTTTGCCTTCGGGTGTTCCGTAGTGTTGCGCCATGTATGCATTGGCATATGCAAATACCTCGGAGTTGTATTTCTGCTTCGGGGACTGATTTTGTTGGTAAGTTTCCTCACGATCACGATAGAACTGCT
>CADCCH010000065.1 GCA_902799875.1 uncultured Bacteroidales bacterium
GCGCTCCAAATTGGTGTTATAACGCGCAGCATAGATACCCGTCTCGGTACCGTTACTATACGTTCCGGCTACATACAGTTTGCCGTTCTCGTAATGCAGCCCCAAAGGACGATCGAACACCAACTCATCGCTGTTGATCGCATAGCCGATATAGTCCAAGTTCTGATTGTTGGCAGGTTGGTATTTGAGGATCACCGTGTTGCAGTTACTGCTAAGGTTGTCCTTTGTGTTCCATGCACTACGTGGTGCAATCGAGTCGTTCCACTTAGGCAGAAGGGTATCACCCTGCAGACCGGCGATATAGATATATCCGTCTTCGTCCTGCGCAACTCCAGCCCATGAGAAGGCTTCCTTGCGGAACACTTTCTTGCCATCTACCTCAATCGAGTCAAAGTTGGTAAAGGACATATTATTCGTTGCCACCAACTCTCCGCTCGGACTATATACATTAAAGAAACTCATGTACACGCCCTTACGCGTGCGGAACTTATCGGCATAGATCAGACCTCCGTCATTCGTCACCGAAATAGCAGTATTCGCAAGGTCATAGTCGCCGGTGGTGTCGGGTTTTGCCCAAAGGAGATTGCCTTCGGCATCGAGTTTGGCAAGGAAGGAGTTACGCATGTTGGTTACCTTCATCTCACCGGTTCTGCTACCCCACTTCGAAGCCGTAGCACCTTGATAAGCACTGCCGTCAAAGAGCAGACCGGTCTCTTCGGAAGAAGCAGTCTGGTACGAACTCAGCAGATAGAGACTACCGTCCGGTGCATAGTCCAAACTGTACAACTGGGTCTGAGCCTTGGTAGCATCCGTCATCTCATCGACCAAGGTCTTGTAATAATTCAACTCGGCTCCGTGAGCCATCATGCTCAGCCCCAAGGCTGCCATCAAAAACACATTCTTTGTTGCCCCATGGGCAGTTTTGATTGTAAATTTTTTCATACGCAAAACAATTAAAGGGTTAAACTTAAAAACGATGCAAAGGTACTGCTTTTTTACGACCTATACAATCCCCAAAAATAGTGAAAAATCGCCCAAATTGAGCGATTTTTCGAGTTGGAGGAATACCACGAGGAGGTTATTCTTTCTTCTCGAGATCGTATCGGAAACCAAGATAGATCTTCCAGCCTGTTGTAGGCGCACAGACCATGGAGGCATCGAAATCTGCACCGTACGGATGAAAACTGTCTATAATAGGATTCGCTTGTTTGAAATTCGTCATGTTCTCTGCGCCAAGATAGAGACTGCAAGAACGGAAATACTTGGTAATCTGCGCCATGAGTTGCGGATACCACGAGATCTCTTTAGGCGTACCGTACCCACCGCGGTAATCGCCCATTGCCGTAAAACCATCGGGCATTCGGCTGATTCCGTTGAACTGCGCGGTGACATCGAATTGCCATTTTTTGAGGGGCGTTTGGTAAGAGGTAGTGATGACACCTTTGAAACGGTTCGTAAGGGCTTTGGTTCGCAAGCGGGCTTGTCCCTCGGCATCGATCGTAGTCTGCTTGACATCCGTCCAACGGAAAGCAGCTGTCCAAGTCCAACCTCGCAGCACTTCGATACTTGCTTCCACCTGCGCACAATGGGCAAAAGACTTCGCCCCCGAGAGGTCTTTTTGGTTGTAGATATGTACCGCGTGTTTGTCCTGATCGAGGTCCACAATGAGCGAATTGAGGAAATGGGTATAGTAATACTCCGCCGAGAGTTGTAACTGCTTGCTTCCAAGGGGAATATAGAACGTCGTAGAGACGCCTGTGTTAACGGCTCTCTCCTGCTTGATCTCGTCCGCAAGCGAAAGGACACGGCTTGAAGGAAGGATAAACGAGTTATCCGCAATCGTGTTTGGCGAACGATACCCCATACCTGCACTTCCGCGTAGCGTCCACCACGAGAAAGGCGAATAACGGACATTCATTCGAGGTGTGAAGAAGAAACCATGTTTGGTAGAATAATCCGCACGAACACCTGCTACCAAAGAGAGCTTATCTGCGTATTTATAGCTGTACTCGGCAAAGATACCCGGCGTCAACTCCTGACGATCCAGAGAGAAGATTTGAGGATTTGAAGATTTGAAAATTCCAAGATTCTCGTTGTACTTATCGTAATTGATGGAGAGACCGGCAGAGAGACGATGGTCATTGTCAATCAGCCCTGCGCCTTCCCAGTTACCCTGATAGATGGCATTGAGATAGGCGTTGAGTTGGTTCGCTTTCCACGTGCGCGTACCATATGTATTATCCAGATTATGATAGCTGACCGCGGTGATGAGGGCGATAGAAGAACCGGACTCTTCATCGAAGACATAGCCGTTCTTGAGGAATCCCTCTACGCGCCAAGTGTTGAGGTCTATATGGTAAGGATTGACAATAGAATCCGCCCTTTGACCACCTCTTCGACGATCATACAGACCGCGCACGAAAGCCTGAAAAGTATAGTCGCCATGCTTGTAGAACCAACGGTTAGCGAGGTTTGCGTTCTGCACCTTCGGCATGTCAAGGAAAGAGTCTTTGTTCTCATCCATTCCATGAAAACTACCACCGTAATGGGCAAGAAGACCCGTGTACAACGACTCATGGTGGCAATGCTCATCGTGGTCGTGATGCTCTTCTTCGTCGTGATCCTTGAGAGGGATTTGCCATCCTCCCATGATATTCGCTTCCGTCATGGTCTCACTATTGACCATGAGGTTGACAGAGAGCGGGTTTTGCGTTTGAGGTTTGAGCAGCTCCACATTGATCTGACCCGAGGTAGCCTCGTAGCCGTTGATGACCGAAGAGGTTCCTTTGCTGACTTGGATAGAACTCATCCACGAACCCGGGATATATTCCAAACCGAAATTCTGCGCCAAACCTCGTACGGCAGGGGTGTTCTCCTGAATGAGTTGCACATACGTACCGCTCAGACCGAGCAGACGGATCTGCTTAGCTCCCGTAGCGGCATCGGAATAAGCGACATCCACCGAGGCGTTGGTCTCAAAGGCTTCGCTGAGATTACAACAAGCTGCACGGCAGAGTTCCTCTGTGCCGATGGTCTGTGTATCGAATGCCGACGTGCGGCTCTTGAGGACTCCCATTTTCCGTTCGGTCTATAAGGACGATGGTGAGGGGTTGACGGTTAAGAACGGTGATGGTATCGTTATGACAACCAACGAAAGATGCCACAAGGCGGTTCGTGGATTTAGTAGGCATGAGGGTGAAGGAGCCGTCCAAGTCCGCAGCTACACCTATACCGGTTCCCGACCAATAGACATTCGCACCCACCAAAGGCTCGCCGTGCTCATCCAAAACGACACCCGACACCTGTGCTTGCAAACAGGCATACGCTCCTACCCCAATGATTATCAGGAATATTATAAATCTTCTCATACAATCTATTCAAAAAACGGGTGCAAAATTACTGCTTTTCAGTGACATACGCAATCCCTAAAAATGGGGAATTAGCATAAAATTGCAGAATTTTGCGTGCAAAGATACAAAAAAATTTGCAGGTATGCAAGAATTTTTGTAATTTTGCAGCCAATATGAAGAAAATCGTTGTTTTTATAGCTTTATTGTTCGGCAGTTTGGCTCTTTTTGCGCTGCCCCATTACCAGTTGGCGTACCGTTTGAGCGGTACCGGAGGAATGATGATGAAGGACGGAAAAGCAGATCCGTTCATCCAAAGGCCTGTATTAGGCGGTAGTTTTGCCGTGGAGTTTCTGCCGACGGGCAGATGGCACTGTTTGCAGCAATGGAACAATGCGTCCATCGGTGTGGG
>CADCCH010000066.1 GCA_902799875.1 uncultured Bacteroidales bacterium
TGCGATACCTACGGCAGCGAAGATACCGGCTTTCCAATGCTCCTTACGCATCTGGAACTGCATCGAGATAGGAATACCGATGTTATATATCGCCTCACGTTCACGCCAAGTGTCCACCGCCGAGGTGTGGTCGTAATGCTGCTCATAGTCCGTATCGGTCTGATCTTGCCAGTGATACCGACCGCCTATGTGCGCGTACGATACATAATTAGTAAACCAAAGACCGGCTCCTACGCCCCAGTTCGGGTGAAAGAAATAAGCGTACTGCAGTTGGAGCAAGGCGCTGAACGAACCGTGTACGCGGTTGTCCGATCCTTCCAACTTATACCCAAGGCTTCCATAACCCAAACCCACATGCGCTTGGATATAATGTCCTCGGCGGTCGGTCGAATCGGCAGCAATAACCACCTCACGTTGCTTAGCAACGCTGTCCGGTACCTCCACTGTACTCACCACAGTATCCGTAACGGTACGGATGACCGTGTCATTGTAATGACGGATAATCGTGTCGTTTTGCGCGACCACTGGCATCTGAAACAAGAGTGCCAATAAGAAAACCCATTTGTGTCTCATGATATAGTTTGTTTGTTGTTGACCACTTCGCTGACAGAGTACAGACCGGCTTCGCCTGACAGAGTACAGACAAAATTACATTATCCTCTAACCCACTAATCCTCTAACCCACTAATCCTTCACATGTGATCCGAGCGGGAATCGAACCCGCATTTGAGCTTTAGGAGAGCCCCGTTCTATCCATTGAACTATCAGACCGAGTGCCTTTAGCAATGCGACGGAAATTCCCCGTATTCCTCGAAGGTGTAATTGAGGAAGTCATTCATCGGTTTGGCAGCTTTGGCGATGTCGATGATTTGTTCGATGAAATCGGGAGAAGTCACCGTTTCATCGCTCAGCGGCACCGACACCGTGTACATCTTATGCTTGAGCCATTCGGCATGTATAAAATTCGGATCAAAACCCGCGGGCACTTTCTTCAGACCCGTACCCCAATAACTGTCAAAATCCTGCGCAAAGTATTTCTTCCATGATTTGGAACCCATGATCTGCTCCACCTCTTCGTAGTTGGCTTCTATCTCCGTGCGCAAAGCCTTTAACAACTCTTTGCCCGGATCCCAGATACCGGCAGCAAACATACACTGTCCGGGCTGAATATGTACGTAATAACCGCCGCGCATGGATTTCTTGCCCCACGTCTTCGGTTGCCCGGGTACGCCGGTAGCCGGAAAGACCCCAAACCACTCTTTATACGGACGCTTGTCAGCCGAGAAACGGATGTCACGGTTGATGCGCCAGATGCAGTCCTTCGGCTGAAGCCCTTTGAGCGTCGGATCGAACTCCGTCAGACGGGCGATATATTCCGTTGAAAACGCCACAAATCGATCTCGGCACGCTTGGTACCGAGCTCTGTTAGCGTCAAACCAATCCTTGTTGTTATTTACCGCCAACTCTGCCAAAAATTCTAAGGTCTCTCTCATTTACCATTTGGTCATTTACCATGTACCATTTATTTTGTTATCTAACCATTTAACGTCGCGCAGCGACCATTTTAACTATTTAACAATTTAACGCATCGTTCCAAACTCTCACGCCAGTGAGGTATGGTAACGTTGAAGGTCTTCTTGAACTTCGACTTATCGAGTACGCTGTAGTGCGGACGCGGGGTCTTGTACTGATATTCTTCCGATAAAATCGGGCGAACTTGACATCCGTTGATACCTGCTGCCTCGTGGATTGCGAGGGTAAAATCGTACCACGAGCACACGCCTTCGTTCGTGAAATGATAGATACCTGCGTGCCAAACAGGCGACTCAATCACGGCAAAGATCGCTTGTGCGAGGTCGGCTGCATAAGTCGGAGTACCGATCTGGTCAAAGACCACGCCTAACTCTTTTTTCTCCTTGCCCAGACGGATCATCGTCTTCACGAAATTATTGCCGTATGTCGAGTACAACCACGCCGTACGCAGGATCACTGCCTCGGGACAAACTGCCAACAGAGTCTTCTCACCGGCGTATTTGGTACGTCCGTACGCCGTACGCGGAGCCACCGGATCCGTCTCTCGGCAAGGCACATGCTCATCGCCGGAGAACACATAATCGGTGCTCACATGAATGACCTTCACACCCTGCGTACCCAACACGCCCAAGGCGTCAGCATTGATCTTCATCGCCGTTGCCTCGTCTTCCTCCGCCTTATCCACATTCGTATAGGCAGCACAATTGACAATCAGATCAATAGCATTCTTCTCCACAAAAGCCGATACGGCTTCCTTGTCGCATATATCCAATGCGAACGTCTCTTCCGCCGGAACTACGTCCGTGAAGAAATACCGATGTTTCGCGTGCTCTTTACTCAACACACGCATCTCATTGCCTAACTGTCCGTTACTTCCGGTTACAAGTATATTCATCTTCTTTATTTACGATATAACGATATTACGTAATTACGACATTTTAAAATGGAGAATCGAATTCTGCCATTTTGGGGTGTTTTTTGTCTTTCTCGCTCAAGATCCTCAGTTCTTCGGGTACTTGCCAATCGATCGCCAAATCCGGGTCGCTCAGCAGCAGTCCGCCATCTGCCTCGGGGTGATAGAGGTTATCGCATTTATAGGTAAAGATCGCCTGATTGCTCAACACCGAGAAGCCGTGTGCAAAACCTTTCGGAATAAAGAACTGCACAACTCTGGTTGTCCTGCACGAACTGCGCATCAATACCTGCCTCGCGGTAACGCTGCTCGTTGTACGTCTCCACGAAATACCCGCGTGCATCCTTGAATACCTGCGGCTCAATCACCAACAATCCCTCAATCGGAGTCTTAATAATATTCATTAGTTTATGTACGATTTATAAAAAAGCGTGCAAAGGTAATAATTTTTTGGGATATATGCAAATAAATGAAGATTTTTTTACAAAAAAAGCACCCAAGAGGGTGCGTTTGGCTATCTGCTGAAGGGAAGACAGCGGCAAGGAAAGCTCTTTTGGCGGGTCTCGCGGTCATAGGGAGAGAGGGCATAAGAGAGTTTGATACCGACATCGAAAAGCGAACATTGGCTCACTAACTGCCTTCCTTGACGAGTAGCTTCCATGACCGGTGTGAGGAGCCTTTGCAACGGAAAACCGTCACGTGTGTCACTCAGCATGATCATGCTCTCGGCAGAACTATGAACCGGCGAGTATTGGGTAAAACAGTAGTCGAAATAGGCGCCTACGATGAGGTACGAACGATGATTACGCGACCATGTATGCAAAGGGATTCGATAACTCAGCTCCGTGGCTAACCACCATTGTACTTTCGGCAGGTCTGTTTTACCGCTGTTGGTCATCGTAAAATCACGTGAAGCCGCCAAAGGGAACGACTCCTCCACGCGGTTGTTATAATCCGGATAATAGACCGAGAGAGTGGCATTGGTCACTTTCTGTTTCCATGAAGTGGACATCGGGAAGACCGCTTTGGCGCCGACCAAAAACAAGTAACGGTCATACGAAAACGCTACCTGCAGGGGTACCCCATCACGTACGGCGACAGATAGGTATAATAGACCTGCGCACCGCCCTGAAAACCCACTTGTTTGTTCACATAGACCGTTTTCGAAGACCAGCCTGCCACACCACCATGAACACCCATTTCAAACAGGTGTTCGGCATGAACCATCATCGGCAACAATACTATGTAAAGGAGGAATTTTCTCATGGTATCAGTCTCTTCTCCGTCCATTTCCGATCTCCCTGCTCATAGCGGTAGAGATACACTCCGTGTGACACTTGGTTTTCCTGTACCGGTACACCATGACTATCGTAGATCCGCACGCGAACCGGCTCTTCCACCTGCGGTTTTCCGATCTCCAAGATATTCGACCAGATCGTCTGACCGTTATCCATCTCTACCCGCAGTTGGAATCGTCCGCAGAGCTCGTTCTGCTCGGAGTAATCATCGCCGTTAGCACCGGGTATCGGGACTTCGTTTTTGTACCATTGATACGTACGCGCTGAACTTTGAGGGAAGAAACGAGCCAAAGTCACATTGTCCAACAACAACTGCCAGTTGTATTTATTGACGATGATCTGCCACAATTTCTCGCAATGGAACGTATCCAGACGCAGCACATAGTTCGTACCGGTACACTCCGTCCATTTCGGGTGTGGCATTTCCCGTTCTTGCGTCTCTGCGTGTTCAAAGACAAAAGTTTGACCGCCTATCGTCCACGTAAAAGGCATCAAGGTGTCGCAAACCGTGGTGTCCGCAGTGATAGTCACCACATTGGGGCAACACACTTGTGTACCTAAAGCCAGTACACGGAGCAGACTGTCGCAACCGAGTTCGTTCTTATACAGAATCTCATAGGTAGCAGGTTCTGTAAACAGCGTATCCCGCCAGCGGTACGGCATCAGCGTGTCGCAAACCGTGGTGTCAGCAGTAATAGTGATCAACTCCGGGCAAGGCGGTACAGGCGGCTCGCAATGTTCCGTGGCTACGTGTAACTCATAGTAGATACTATCAAATCCGCAGTGACTATATACCGTGTCGCGCAGGGTGTCTGCGAGGACGAACTCCTTTCCGCGCCATGCGATCTGATCGATGGTATCGCATACCGTCGTGTCTGTCCGTATCGTGTCCGGTGTCATGCAAAGACGAATCTCGATGTCGTCCAGCGCAAAATCATTGCCGTTACCATTGGTCACATTGTTGTAAATAGTAAGCCGGACAGCGGGTATACCGGTCGGCACAATGAAATTCATACCCACCAGATACCATGGTGATGAATACTGCCAATCGGTCTTAACGGCTAAGTCCTCCGCAAACGGAATCTGCTGCGTGTTCTTTTCCACCAAGGTCTCACCTGTCTGTGGATTCGTCAGCACGAACTTCAGACAAGGAGCAATAACCGGCCCCCTGTTTCGGGTGTACCAATCGTATTGAAACCATGTGAACACATTTGCCACATAGGCGCTGAAAGTCAATTCGATACCTTCGCAAAGACCGCTTATCTCCGTTTGGTAGAACTGCTGATTACCTCCGCTACCGTCTATCTCCATAAAATACCCACGAGAGTAATCGTTCGGATAGGTATGGTCATCCTGAATGTACCATTGGGAGCGATAGGTGGATTGGTCCGCACCGGGCAAAGACCATCCGGTGGTATCGCCGTTACAGTAACCGGATTTGGTGACAATATATTTGCCGGAACCCATACTACGGAAAACGTCATTGGTTACCTGCGTATAACTCATGCCCGGCACGGGGTTGGTACCTACCCTCGGATCGGACGGGTCATTGCCGCCAAAATCCTCACGGAAAAGGAGTATGCCGTCCATACAAAGTTCTTCTACGGGCGGTTCCGGCGGCTCACATTCGTTCACTCTCAGTCGGAAGGGTTCACTCATCGCACGGCAGTTGACGCTCTCTATAGTACCGTCTCCGGAGACGGCTACTTTATACCAACCTGAATCGGTTTTCTGGATGGTGCTGAAAGTGAGAATTCCTCCGTTGAAACCGGATATTTCTGACCATGTGACGCTGTCCGTAGAGTGCCACCATTTATAGGCTAAAGGTTCGGCAAACGTACCATCGTTGGTAAAGTTGGCGGTGAGGGTGGTCGCTGTGTTTTCGCACACTTCCGGCTCTCCTTCTATCGTCACCGGCGGAGCGCAGAGGTGGATCTCGATATCGTCCAACGCAAAGTCATTACCGCTGCCGTTACTGGAAACATTATTATAAATAGTGAGTTTCACTTGATTGGTGTTATCCGGCACGGTGAAGTTCATACCGATGAGCTGCCAATGTGCAGAATACTGCCAACACGAATTATCTCCGATAAAAGCGGAGTCAAATGGTATATCGCCGGTGTCATATGTAGCCAGTTCTGTACCCAAAGATGGATCAGTCAGCACAAACTTCATCCGCGGACAGATATCATGCCGGTTAGGGTTCATATAATGTCCCCAAGTCATGACATTCGCTACATAAGCGGAGAATGTGAGACGCGAACCGGGGCAGAGACCTTCTATCGTGGTGGTATAGAAAGGCGCATTATCCCCTTTTCCGTCTATCTGCAACAGATATCCTTTTGTCTTGTCGTTCGGATAAGTGTGGTCATCCATAATATGCCATTGTCCTCCATTTTGGTATCCCTGTTTGGTTACCAGAAACTTTCCACTACTCATTCCACTTGTCCGGCTCAAACAGGGAAAATAACCGGAGGACATGCCAAATACAGCCGCCCGCGCAGCGTCGGCATCAGAAATCACTTCCGGATCACTCGGATCATTGCCGCCGAAATCCTCCCGGAAAAGGAGTATGCCGTCCATACAAAGTTCTTCTACGGGCGGTT
>CADCCH010000067.1 GCA_902799875.1 uncultured Bacteroidales bacterium
GACAAACCGCGTGTTTCCATTGGTGCCAAACTGGTGGCGAACATGCTCCAAGCTGCCGGAGCTGACCGAATTATCACCGTCGATCTCCATGCTGAGCAGATTCAAGGATTCTTCGACATCCCTGTGGATCATATCTACGGCTCCAATGTGCTCGCACCCTATATCGCGGGACTCAACCTCAAGAAACTGATTGTGGCTTCGCCGGACGTCGGAGGCTCCAAACGTGCTTCTAACTTCGCTAAGAAACTGCATGGAATGACCGACCGCGAAGTGCCGATGGTCATCTGCTATAAACATCGCCCCGACTTTAACAAAGTATCGGAGATGCGTGTCTTGGGTGACGTGTACGGCAAAGATGTAGTCATCATCGATGACATCGCCGACACAGCCGGAACGCTTTGCAAGGCTGCTCAAGTCATGAAAGCAGGAGGCGCTAAATCCGTGCGAGCGATCGTTTCGCATGGTGTGCTCAGCGGAACTGCTTGCGAGCGAATCGAAGAGTCGGATCTGGAAGAACTCGTTTGCACGGACTCGCTCCCGTCGGATGAGAAACATTGCTCCAAACTGCATATAGTGTCTCTCGCTGCATCCATCGCACAGACGATTCTTGCTATCCAAAACCATACTTCTATCAGCGAAACAAACATGCGATGAAAAAGATATTCATTCTTGGCTTTTCATTTTTAATGGGTGTGCTTTTGTTTTCGGCATGTTCGTCGAAACCAAAGACACTTGACCGTCCTGCATTCTGTGCTGACTCTGCTTATGCGTACATAGAGAAACAGATGTCTTTTGGTCCGCGTGTACCGAATAGCAAAGGACATAACGATTGTGCCGTGTGGCTCATTCAGAAGCTCCGTTCTTTCGGCGCTGAGGTGGAACTCCAACGCGGTCAGATGCCCGATTACCGCGGCAATATGCAGCAGATATACAACATCATCGCCCACTTTACTCCCTCATCTTCTCCCCGCATCCTCTTAGGTGCTCATTACGACACGCGTCCTTGGTGCGATGAGGAAGAGAACTATTCCGACCGTTATTACAACGTCCCGGGTGCCAATGATGGCGCTTCCGGTGTCGGTGTCCTCCTCGAAGTGGCACGCCAAATAGGTCTGAAAGTGGCAGACTCCACATTGACAACCCCGGTCGACATCATCTTCTTTGATGTAGAAGATATGGGCTCGCCCCGTTTCTATACCGGTCAAGAGCGTGAAGACACGTGGTGCCTTGGTTCGCAACTCTGGGCTACCAATTATGCCAAAATGTCAAATGATAAATCTCAAATATCAAATCCACAATACCGTTTCGGTATTGTGTTGGACATGGTAGGCGCTCCCGATGCCTCGTTCCCAAGAGAGATGTATTCTACCCAGTATGCCGGCAACTACCAGCAGCAGATTTGGTCCGCTGCGCAGAAACTTGGTTACGGCTCTATGTTCAACAATCAGCAGTCGTACCCCATTACCGATGACCACTATTACGTCAATTATATAGCAGGCATCCCTTGCGTGGATATTATCCATTATGACATCCGTAACGCAACCGGCTTCCCGCATTGGTGGCACACCCGTAACGACAACATGGACAACATCTCCAAATCAACCCTTCAGGCCGTCGGAGAAGTGGTCATGAGTCAATTATAAATCACAAATGTCAAATCACAAATGTCAAATAATCTTTTAACTATAAAAGATTTGCACGCTTCTATTGGCGGAAAGGAGATTCTCAAAGGTGTTAACCTCGTCATCAACGAAGGCGAGGTACACGCGATCATGGGACCCAATGGAGCAGGTAAATCGACCCTCTCTGCCGTCCTCACGGGCAATCCTGCCTATGAAGTGACTTCCGGCGAGGTCTATCTCAAAGGACAAGACCTTCTCGCTATGCCCGCGGAAGTGCGCGCACGTGCGGGCGTGTTCCTTTCTTTTCAATATCCTGTGGAGATCCCGGGTGTCAGCATGACCAATTTCATGCGAGCTGCCCTCAATGCTAAACGCGAATACGAAGGCAAAGAACCCATCGCACCCAAAGAGTTCCTTGCATTGATGCGAGAGAAGAAAAAACTCCTCGAACTGCCCGATAAACTCAACAACCGTTCGGTCAACGAAGGTTTCTCCGGCGGTGAGAAGAAGAAAAACGAGATCTTCCAAATGGCGATGCTCGAACCCTGTCTCTCTATCTTGGACGAGACAGACTCCGGTCTCGACATCGATGCCCTCCGCATCGTAGCCGAGGGTGTCAATAAACTCAAAACGCCGCAAAACGCCTCGATCGTCATTACCCACTATCAGCGTCTCTTGGACTACATCGTCCCGGATTTTGTACACGTCCTCGCAGATGGTAAGATCGTCAAAACAGGTGATAAATCCCTTGCCCTCGAACTCGAAGAACATGGATATGAGAATATCTAAAGGCGAAATATTTGAGCGTGTCTT
>CADCCH010000068.1:0-3784 GCA_902799875.1 uncultured Bacteroidales bacterium
GAGTGCGATATCTATGTAGTACATGATATTACCAATCTTTATTGCTACGACTCTTGTGCATTCCATCTGACTGTACATCCGGCTGCACCTGTTGTACCGGTATATACCGATGCAGACTTTGCTATTGACTTCCGTACCGATCCTTATACCGTAGTAGGCGGTGGTTCGCTGCCGACAGGTGTAGAGGTGGAAGGTTCGATGAATACGAGTGACGCTAAGCACGGTTATCGTCTGCCGGTAATCACGATTCCTGTAACAGCCGGTAACTACAAAGTGATGATGGGTACTTGTTCCTACAGCAATCAAGATGCTACCATTAAGACTGAGGATAATTCCTATACTTACGCTACTTTGGAGACAAACAACGGTACGTGCTATCACCAGAATACCGCTACGAACGTCGTAGGTGCTATCTTCAATGTACCGAGCGACCAGATCATCAAGGTTTATGGTGCTGAATATACTCCGTTCTTCTCTATCAAGAAGATGGAAGCAGTTCCGGCATTTACAGACTTTGAGATTAACTTCCGTACCGATCCGTACGATATGATCAGCGGTGCAAAACCGGAGGGTACAGTCATCGCAGGTTCTTATCACGACGAATATCATGGCTATCAGAACGTGGAAGCGACTGTTCCTGTAGAGGCTGGTAACTATCGTCTGACAGTAGGCGCTTGCCAATATGGCACTCCGGGTAACGTGATGAGCGAGACGAATGCAGAATTGGCTTCGTTCAACTCGAACTTGGGTGAAGGCAACTGCTATCATAACAATACGGCAGCCAACATTGTTTCTACGATCTTCACGGTGGATATGGACCAGACCATTACGATCAATGGCGGTGCGTACATGCCGTACATGAAGTTGGAGAAGATCACGGAATACCATGTAGTATTCGCTTTAGGTGAAGCAGATGGTACTGTTCCGGCAGCTGTGGACGTTACAATCGGCGAGGACATCACCATGCCGGTGAACAAGACGATGTACAAAGAGGGTTACACCCTGACCGGTTGGTCGGACGGTGTGAACACCTATCCTATCGGCGAGTCCTTCACTCCGGCTAATGACGTAGTCCTGACTCCGGTCTTCACGGCTAACGAGGCTGACCTGCTTAATGCAAGTACCGATGTGACCGTTAAATGGTATTTCGGTGGGGGCAACGGTGCTCCGACCACGTCCTATGAAGGTACTTCCGGTCTGTTGGTTGCTCAGGCTACCATCGGCGACAAGACCGTGGATGTCAAACTTGCCATCGATGCTACTTCCGGTAAGTTCGCACCTCAGCCTGCTACCGAGTGGGCACAAGTGGTATCAGGTACCATTTTCACTTATCCGTACAAAGCGGGCATGACGGTAAATGTGGGCAACTATAATCCCAATGTGACCTATTATATCGCAGACGCAGAAGGTAAGGTGAATTGTGTCACGAACGACTACTACAGCTTTATCCAGGTAACGTATCCTGCTTCGGCTCCGACTCCGGCAGTTGTTATTGGTGATCCGAACGATGCAGACCAAGTAACGGCTTTCTTGAACACCTATAACGGACAGACGATTGACGAACTGATTATTGACCGTCCGCGCAGATTGCTGCCAGCTCGCTCAACGGCGTAGAGATCCGTGAGTTCACCGGCGCAAGCGTAGAAGGTACGACCCTCAACCTGTCTGTCGGCGATCCGGTGAATGCTGTTGTAGCCGGTCGTCCGTACTTCGTGAAATACAGCGCGGCTTCGCAACTGGATGACCTGCATTTTGAGGACGTAACCATCAACAATGCGCTTCTTGACAATATGGCTGTCACCTTCGACGGCGTGACCTTCAAGGGTACCTTCACTCCGTTCGTGATGCCGAACGGTCTCAACTTCCAAGGCGGTTATCTGTTCCTCGGACAGAACAACCAACTCTTCTGGCCGAACACCCCCAACCCGCTCAAGCCGTTCCGTGCATATTTCTATGTGAATGTAGAGTCTTCGACTCAGGGCAATGCTCCTAAATACCGCGGCATGCCCGCACGCATCGTGGAGGGTAAGAACGTGGCTACCGGTGTAGAGAATGCACAAAGCGCAAATCAGAGCACCAAAGTCATTGTGAACGGACAACTCATTATTATCAAGAATGACGTGCGCTACAATGCACAAGGACAAGTAGTAAAGTGAAAGGTGAAAATTGAAAAATGAAAGGAATATTATTATGAAAAAGCATTATAACCAACCGGAAGTAAACGTAGCGTCTATTGCATTGCAATCGATGGTTCTTGCCGGAAGCCCCGATCCCGGCTTTAGCGGTGCCCCCATTGGCGGCGATCCCGACAGCGGTATCTAAATCCCCTGTCATTCGCCGTTAGGCTATCCGTATCGCAAGAGACGGTAATCCATGCGGGTTACCGTCTCTTTTTTTCGTAAGTATGCCGGAGGCACACTCTTGGACACGTCGTCCCTGAGAATTCCCGCCTTCCGGTGTACTTACATGAATAAATATCAGTATTTGCTCAGCAAAAAAGAAAGTGGAGAACTGAGCATTCTCATTAAAGATTACGGATTTCCGTCCTATTATCCCCAATGGATGGAGTATTATGAGTTTTACTGCGCGCATAGCACGATGAGTTATTCGGAACTCTCGTGCTATTTTCATGTTACACGCAGTACCATTTACCGCGCTGTACAGTTTATGAAATCACCTCACATAGGTACCGTTCCAAAACTGCGGAACGCATAATCCCCCAAAATTCCGTACCTTTGTCGTCGGAATTGATGGTCTTTGAGATTTTGAAAAGAAAAATGCGGCTGAACGGCTACCGATGTAGCCTAATGGATAACGGCTTTCGCCCTCCCGTGAACGAGTTCCCGGAGTCCAAAATCCGCTAACCATTCCGCACAACTTTGATAAGTCGTCCGGCAGCCTTCCGAAAATAAACAAAAATAGAGAAAATCCATTCGGCGCATATATCTGTGTAATTTGTGTAATCTGTGGACGGAAATAAAACGGCTAATTATGCTAATTATGCGAATTTATTTTCGGTATTTTTAAAAGCATTTTTCTTTACCCTCAAACAACCAGAAAACATAAATTATCAATTGAGATATGGCAAACAGGCAAGAAATCGTGTGTAATTACATCTATGACAACTACGTGCAGTTCAGCCGGCTGCGGCATGATGTGATTTCCAACAAAGTGCAGATCGCTGTGATGGGGGACGGGTTACAGCTTACGGGCTGGCGGGATATCACGACCTCCGACATTAACGACATCGTCTGCGACTGCTCGGCGGAGAGCGGGTTGCAGATCACGGCGCGGGAGGTGATGGCGGTGCTGCAGTCGCACCGCATCCCCGACGTGCATCCCCTGCGCGAGTACGTGGAGGACTCCAAGCCGTGGGAAGAGGGGCATCCCGATTGGATAGGGTGGCTCTCCGAGCAAGTGACGGTCGCCGGCGGCGAAGAGGCGCAGAAACTATGGCGGGTGTGCTTCACCAAATGGTTCGTCGCCATGGTGGCGAGTTGGCTCAAGGACGAGGTGGTCAACCAGCAGGTGCTCGTCCTCATCGGGCGGCAGGGTATCTACAAAACCACATGGTTGGAGCACCTCCTCCCGCCCGAGTTGCGCGCCTATAGCTGCAAGATGGCGAACAGCACGCAGCTCAACAAAGACGAACGGCTGCGAATCGCAGAGTACGGACTCATCGCCCTCGATGAGATAGACGCTATGTCCGCCAAGGAACTGAACGTCATGAAATCCGTCATCACCGCCTCGGACATCTCCGAACGCGCGGCGTACGGCTATACGA
>CADCCH010000068.1:3810-4240 GCA_902799875.1 uncultured Bacteroidales bacterium
GTTCTGCGCTTCGGGCAACAAGCAGGAGTTCCTCACCGACCTCACCGGTAACCGCCGGTGGTTGCCTTTTCAGGTGGAGAACATCCAAAACCCCTTCTTCGTCTCCCTCCCGTACGAACGGATTTACGGAGAAGCCAAGTACCTCATTGACAAGGGCTTCCAGTACTGGTTCGACCTTGAGGACATCGAGACTATCGAGCACCATAACGAGGATTTCCGGGCGCAGGAGAACGAGGAACAACTCCTCGCCGTCTATTTCGACATCCCCGCCGAGGGCTATGGCACCTTCATGACCACCGCCGAGATCAGCGACAAACTCGTCATCAAGGGCTCCATCAAGAAGCCGATGAGTATGAGCCGCTTAGGGATGGTACTGCAACAGGCAGGTTTCCAGAGCAAGCGGATTGCTCATGGAAAAATACGAGGGTGG
>CADCCH010000069.1 GCA_902799875.1 uncultured Bacteroidales bacterium
TAAACAGAAAGATTCTTTTCATAAACAGCACTACTGATTTGAGCGTGCAAAGTTAGAAAAAAAAATTGAAAGGTGAAAGGTGAAAGGTGAATAATTGTTGGTTTTGGGATATAAAATGCATTTTTTTAAAATAAAATGACGTGCGCACTTGTGTATTTCATATTTTTTTTGTAATTTTGTGCGCTCATTTCGTTGAAATGGGAAAAGGATATATATATTGATATAAAATCTTATATTTATATGGACAAACAAACACAGATGTATGTGGACGCTTTTATGGCGGACCTCATCAAGAAAAACCCGGGTGAGAGCGAGTTTCACCAAGCAGTCAAAGAAGTACTCGAATCCGTAGCCCCGATGATCATGGCTTATCCGTATCTGCGCGAGCAGAAAATCATGGAGCGAATGGTAGAACCGGAACGCGTGATCATGTTCCGCGTACCATGGATGGATGATCAAGGCGAAGTACATATCAACCGCGGTTTCCGCGTACAGATGAATAGCGCTATCGGTCCGTATAAAGGCGGTATTCGTTTCCATGCGTCTGTGAACCTGAGTATTATGAAGTTCCTCGCTTTCGAGCAGACCTTTAAGAACGCGTTGACGACCCTGCCGATGGGCGGCGCAAAGGGTGGTTCTGACTTCTCGCCGAGAGGTAAGAGCGATGCAGAAGTGATGCGTTTCTGTCAGAGTTTCATGACCGAGCTGCAGCGTCATATTGGCGCAGACACCGACGTGCCTGCCGGTGATATCGGTGTTGGTGGACGTGAGATCGGCTTTATGTTCGGTCAGTACAAACGTTTGCGTGACGAGTTCACGGGTACGTTAACCGGAAAGGGTCAGCTCTGGGGCGGTTCGCTGATGCGTCCGGAGGCAACGGGTTACGGAGCTTGCTATTTCGCAGAAGCGATGTTAGCTACTCGTGGAGAGAGTTTCGAGGGTAAGAAAGTGTGCATCTCGGGATCCGGTAACGTAGCTCAGTATGCGGCTCAGAAAGCAATGCGTCTTGGCGCTAAAGTGCTGACGCTTAGTGACTCCGATGGCTTTATCTATGATCCGGAAGGTCTGAACGAGGAGAAGATGGCGTTTGTGTTCGAACTCAAGAACATCCGTCGCGGACGTATTAAAGAGTACGCAGCCAAGTATCCGCAAGCTCAGTATTTCGCTGGTGAGCGTCCGTGGAAGATCGCGTGCGACATCGCTATGCCTTGCGCAACGCAGAACGAGATAGAGAAAGGCGATGCCGAGAACCTGATCAAGAACGGCTGTTTCTGTGTGACCGAAGGTGCGAACATGCCTTCTACACCGGAAGCAATCTCTGTTTTCCAAGGCGCAAAGATCTTGTACAGCCCGGGTAAAGCATCGAATGCCGGTGGTGTAGCTACCAGCGGTCTGGAGATGACCCAGAACTCCATGCGTCTCAAATGGACAGCCGAAGAGGTAGATGCTCGTCTGCGTACGATCATGGCGGATATCCACGCTGCTTGTCTCAAATACGGAACCGAAGAGGACGGCTACATCAACTATGTCAAAGGCGCCAACATCGCAGGCTTCATGAAGGTGGCTAACTCGATGGTTGAACAAGGCTTAGTGTAAGGTGTAAAGTGTAAGGTGTAAGGTGGAAAGTAATTATACATCGTTGATGGTGAAGCGCGTGAAGCGGATCTTGTTAGTGTGCAATAACTATGACAGTTTTGCACTGGAGGAAGATGGCCGTATTGACGTGCAGATCGCACAGGAGTACGCGGAGTTGAATCTATCCAACCCGCCGTCTATCACTCGTGCCGAGACAACCAAAGAAGCGTTGTCGGCGATCGAAGAACGTAAGGCGTCGAGGAAACTGCCGTTTGATCTGATCCTCACGATGTACAGTGTGGGAGAGTTGGATGTGTTTGACTTTGCCAAAGAAGCCAAACTCCTCATGCCCGATTGCCCGATTGTGCTGCTATCTGCCTTCAGCAAGGAGATATACAACCGCATCGAGCAACACGATCGTTCGAACATCGATTATTTCTTCAACTGGAACAACTCCACCGACCTTATTATCGCTATCATCAAACTGATAGAGGACCAACTCAATGCGCCGCATGACATCCTCGATGAGGGTGTAAGGGCGATATTGTTGGTCGAGGATTCCGTTCGGTATTACTCCACGTATCTGCCGCTTCTCTATAAACTTGTGCTGCATCAGAACCGGATAGCTATCCGC
>CADCCH010000070.1 GCA_902799875.1 uncultured Bacteroidales bacterium
GTATTCGTACTCATCCCGAGTACAAATAACATCATCGAAAATTTAATAAATAACTTCTTCATTATATCAACTTTTTAAATTTTTAATTCTATGAATTAGTATGCTAATGCAAAGCGCCGCAAAAGCGGCGCAAAGTTACTGCTTTTTTTTGAGATAAACAAATATTATCCCTAAAAAATGCAGAAAATGTTTAATTTGTCAATTCTAAATGACAAATATGTAGTGTTTCTTTAAACTTTTCTAATTAGCGGTTTTTGTACATATCGTCGTAGTACTTCTCGTAGTCACCGGAGGTGATGTTATCGAGCCACTCTTGGTTATCGAGGTACCAACGGACGGTTTTCTCGATGCCTTCTTCGAACTGGAGAGAGGGTTCCCAGCCGAGTTCGCGTTGCAGTTTGGTGGAGTCGATCGCATAACGCATATCGTGTCCGGCACGGTCGGTAACGTACGTAATGAGGTCTAAATCAGCTCCTTCGGGACGACCGAGCAGACGATCCACGGTAGCGATGATGGTCTTGATGATGTCGATATTCTTCCACTCGTTGAAGCCACCGATATTATAGGTCTCGGCTATCTTTCCTTTATGGAAAATGAGATCAATAGCACGCGCATGATCCACCACATAGAGCCAATCGCGCACGTTCTCTCCCTTACCATAGACAGGCAGGGGTTTGCGATGACGGATGTTATTAATAAAGAGCGGGATCAGTTTCTCAGGGAACTGATAGGGTCCGTAGTTATTGGAGCAGTTGGTGACGATGGTCGGCATGCCGTACGTATCATGGAAAGCCCGCACGAAATGGTCGGACGAAGCTTTCGAAGCCGAGTAAGGCGAATGCGGGTTATACTTGGTGGTCTCGTAAAAGAAATCCTCACCGTACGCCAGATGATGCTCACCGGAGGAAGCCTTGGTGGTGTACGGCGGTTCGATACCTTCCGGATGCGTCAGTTGGAGTGCTCCATAGACCTCATCGGTGGAGATGTGATAGAATCGTTTGCCTTCGAATTTCTCCGGCAGGGACTCCCAATAGAGTTTGGCAGCCTGCAACATAGAGAGCGTACCCATGACGTTCGTACGGGCAAAAGTGAACGGGTCTTTGATAGAACGGTCCACATGGCTCTCGGCAGCGAGATGGATGACACCGGTGACGTGCTCCTCCTGCATGAGGGCATAGATGGTATCAAAATCGCAGATGTCCGCGCGCACAAAGCGGTAGTTGGGTTTATCCTCAATATCTTTGAGGTTCGCGAGATTGCCCGCGTAGGTCAGTTTATCCACATTGATGATGCGGTACTCGGGGTACTTGTTCACGAAGAGACGTACCACATGACTTCCGATAAATCCGGCTCCGCCGGTGATGATTATGCTTTGCATAATAATGAATAATTAATAATGAATAATTAATATCTCGTTGCTACAAGACGTAGCGTATTTGTTTAAATTCGTATATACGTTGGTTTCCCTGCCGGTCCCGGTCGCACAGGATGATTTCGCCGGTAGGCAGGACGTTCTGTATAGCGGCCTCAAACCTGCCGTTTTTATCTTCAAAGGGCCAGAAACCTTCCCTTCGATAGAGATGCGACTTATAGTACGCCCAGACCTCCTGTTCAGATTCGTTGAGTACACTCTGTACTGTTTCGAACAAAAGGCTCATCAAACGCTCGATGTCGTATTCTTGCCCGCGAATCTGTTTGAGTGATACAGGGTTCGGTGCGTCTGAAACGAAAGTCGTCTGATTCACATTCAATCCGATGCCTGCTATCGAATACTTGATCTCATTTCCTATAATGGCATTTTCTATCAATATGCCAGCTACTTTCTTGTCCCCGAAATAAATGTCATTAGGCCATTTGATAGAGAGTACAGAATACAGACCGCTTCGCTGACAGAGTACAGACTGAATTACTCTAATTATAGCCACGCCAACCGCTATATTGAGGAAGTAGAGGTTCTTGTTGGGTGGAAGCAAGATCGAGCAGAGCAGGTTCTTGTCCGCTTCGCTCTCCCAGCTGTTTCCGGTCTGTCCGCGTCCGGCAGTCTGGTAGCCGGTATAAAGGAATCGTTCGCCTTCAGGCCATTCGCCTTTCGCCAACATCTCCTTCATCAGGGAGTTCGTACTATTGGTGGCTTTTATATACATCCAATAAGTATTGTTGAATCACATGTTGTATGAAATTCTTCGTTCCGGCGATTGTACCGCTCTTCGCATGAATGCGACCCTCTAAAGGTGTACCCGGGCAGAGGGAAGTGAGCGTACCGGTCTTGCCGCTAACAGGCAGGGAAGCCATCCACGCATCGGCATTGGGACTGCTGCGCATGATGGTGAGTAGTTGCACGAAGGCTTTGGCGCTGACAGCATCCTGCGGCGCAAGACCGCAACCGTCTTTGATGATGGCATTCTGGACAGCTACACCTCTGCGACGCCAATAATCGCGCAAGAGGTCTTGGCTGTTATGAATCGTGCCCGGGAGTGTGTAACGCGTACCTAAATAGCGGAAGAGATCCTCCGCATAGAGGTTGTTAGAGTTGACATTCGTCTCCTTGATGATCTCCGACAGCGGCTCCGAATAATGGACATAGAGTTCGTGGCGAGGCGGCGTAAGCGGGTTATAATCAGGCAGATAGTTCGCATCGCGTTTGACCGCTACTCCGGCATCGCGAAGGCGTGAGGTGAAATGCCGTGCTAACAAAAGTCCCGGATTTGGTAGGTCGCCTTTGACGCCAAACGTACCGAGGTTAGAAGGCACTACGCCCGTCAAGTACCGCTCTCGGCTATAAGGAATACCGCTGACAAAAGCGCCGTCGTATTGGATCTTATCACACCGAACGCGGTTGATGAACACGATGTCCTCCACTTGCGGCTCCGTTCCGACGACCGTAGCCACCGAACCGGGTTCGCCGCTCTTGAGGACGATATTCATCGTGTTGCCGTAATAATTGAGTGCGAAGATACCGGGTGCATAGTAGTTTCCTGCGTCCTCGCAGAGCCACGCAGGGTTTTGCGCCTCTCCGTCCAACATCGTCATGTCGGCTATAACGGCTCCGTCAATACGGGTGATACCGGCTGCTTTGACGGCTTTGACCCATTGGTTGAGAAAAGCAGTTCGTCCTTTCCAACCCAAGGAGGGATCGCATCCGCCGCGTATATAGAGATCGCCATGTAAGACGCCTCCATCGACCGTACCGGTGTACTCCAAGGTGGTGGGAAAGCGGAACCCCGGTCCCATGGTCTCCAAGCAGGCAGCTGTGGTGAGCAGTTTCATCACAGAGGCAGGAGGTACCACCTTGTCCTCGCGGTACGAGTCAATGACCTCTCCTGTGTTGAGATTCTGCACCAAGACAGACATATTCGCCTGTCCCGTAATCGGATGAGTCAACAGGAGATTGATGGATAATAATATAGCTGCAAGAAAAGGCATCT